>DXHZ01000003.1 GCA_019113145.1 Candidatus Avanaerovorax faecigallinarum | reverse complement strand
ATATAATAAGTACGACAGTTTATGCGGGAAACAGCAGGGAAATGGCAATCGGCATCGGTGGGGAGAAAAATATCGACATAATCAGCAGAAAACATTTTGAAAAAGCTGCAGCCGATGCCGGTCTTAGCGGTAAAATGGCGTTAAGTCTGTTCGATGCTATGGCAGACGACTTTGAGAGAGCTATAACCGAAGCTGCATATGAGCTTGCAGAGCAGGGATACGGAAATGCAGATGAAATTAAGAACAAGGTCCTTTTGCGCGGAGGCTGCGGTCGCATACAAAGATGACCGCTACAGCCCTTGACAACTCCTTCATAAATCGGTAAAATTATTCGTAGCTATTTTGATAAGAAAGAAGGTAATACCAATGAAAAGAATAACTACTATAGAAACCAGAGATCTTAAGAAGAGCATGGAAAAGGGCGGCTGCGGCGAGTGCCAGACCTCCTGCCAGTCCGCATGCAAGACTTCCTGCGGCGTTGCCAACCAGGAGTGTGAAAACAAGAACTAATGGTACATCAGTATAAACTAAACGGATACAACATCGTACTCGACGTTTATAGTGGCAGTGTGCATTGTGTGGATGATGTGGCTTATGACATCATCCAACTTTTTTGTACGGAGGAAAAGCCGGCCATCGTCGAGAGGATAATGGAAAAGTACGGGGACCGCGACGACGTGACAAAGGCTGAAGTGGAGGCTGTTATAGAGGACGTCGAGGCTCTGAAGGCGGCAGGAAAGCTTTTCACCGAGGACGTCTTTGCGCCGAAAGCGACGGAGCTTAAGGAGAGGCACACCGAGATCAAAGCCCTTTGTCTCCACGTAGCCCACACCTGCAACCTGAACTGCTCATACTGCTTCGCAAGCCAGGGACACTTTAACGGTACCGACGGACTTATGAGCCTGGAGACGGGAAAGCGGGCCATCGATTTTCTCATAGAAAACTCCGAAGGCAGGCATAACCTGGAGGTTGACTTCTTTGGCGGCGAGCCTCTCATGAACTGGGAGGTGGTAAAGGACATAGTCCGCTACGCCCGCTCCGTGGAAAAGGCCCACGACAAAAACTTCAGGTTCACGCTGACCACCAACGGTGTGGGAATCGACGACGACGTTATCGACTTTGCAAATAAGGAAATGCACAACGTGGTTTTGAGCCTTGACGGAAGAAAGGAAGTTCACGACAGGCTCAGAAGGTTCACGGACGGAAGCGGCAGCTACGACGTTATCGTGCCGAAATTCAAGAGGCTGGTGGAGTCCCGTGGCGGCAAAGGCTACTATATGCGGGGAACCTACACCCATAACAACGTGGATTTCACAAACGACATATTCCACATGGCGGATCTGGGCTTTACGGAGCTTTCAATGGAGCCGGTGGTATGCTCCCCGGACGACCCTTTTGCGCTGACGGAGGAGGATCTGCCGAAGCTTTTCGAGCAGTACGAAATCCTGGCCAGGGAAATGATAAAGAGAAAGAAGGAAGGCAGAGGCTTTACCTTTTACCACTACATGATAGACCTGACTCACGGCTCGTGCATATATAAGAGGATTTCCGGCTGCGGTTCGGGAACAGAGTATTTTGCCGTGACGCCGTGGGGAGACCTTTACCCGTGCCACCAGTTTGTGGGCGACGAAAACTACAGAATGGGCGACATATGGCAGGGCGTTACCAACGAGGAGAAGAGACGGGAGTTTAAGCTCTGCAACGTCTATGCGCGGGAAGAGTGCAGGGACTGCTGGGCCAGGCTTTACTGCAGCGGAGGCTGCGCCGCCAACGCTTACCACGCGACCGGGGATATCCGTGGAGTCTACGAATACGGATGCGAGCTCTTCAAAAAGCGCATGGAATGCGCCATCATGATTCAGGTCGCCGAGAGCATGGAAAAGGCTGAGGAGGAGACCCGGGAAGAGACGGACGTTTTGACAGAGGGCAGATAGCCCGCATATGGAGGGCGGAAGATGAGAATCAACAAATACATCGCAGTTTCGGGCATCGCCAGCCGCCGTAAGGCAGACGAGCTGGTTGCGGGCGGACGGGTCAAAGTCAACGGACTGGCGCTCCGCGAGGCCGGATACGACGTTAAGGAGGGCGACGTCGTGGAGGTGGACAGGCGGATAATCGAGCCTGCGACCGAAAAGGTATATATTCTGCTGAATAAGCCCCTTGGTTACGTCACTACATCCGACGACGAGTTTGATCGCGACACGGTGCTGGATTTGGTCTCAGACGTGGACGCACGGCTGTTTCCGGTGGGACGCCTTGACTACAATACGTCGGGCTTGCTGATTTTGACCAACGACGGAGACTTCGCCTACAAGCTCACCCACCCTAAGCACGAGCTGCCCAAGACATACCGCGCCCGCGTGGCCGGCGTCCTTTCAGACAAAAAGTGCGGCGTTCTTCGAAGGGGCGTCGACATTGGCGGCTTTGTCACCAGCTGTGCACAGGTGCAGGTGGTGCGCGGATATCAGCGGTCGACTCTTGTGGACATCACCATACACGAGGGTAAAAACCGCCAGGTCCGCAAAATGTTTGCAGCGGTGGGAAATCCGGTTCAGGAGCTTACCCGCATCGCAATCGGCGACGTGAAGCTGGGACATTTGGCGGAGGGTCACTACCGCAAGCTCACCGCAGACGAGGTGAAGAGGCTGCTGACAGCCTGCTCGGGAGCAGGGCGGAAAGGCCGGCAGAGTCGCAACAGTCGTGACGGCGGTGTTCGCAGATAGAATCATGTTTGGAATAATTTGGACGAGGTTCATGCCTTGTCCTTTTTATTTGGTCAAAAGGCGGTTTTGCCATACGTTGACCAATAACAGTTTGGCTAAATCGCATACACGAGTGAGAAAAACCAATAAATCTTGGTTAAAAGCGAAAGTTTGAAGGGAAAAGCCAAGAAAAACAGCCGAGACGGTGCAAACAATTTACATTTATAACCATTAATAGCATAAATTATAGCGTGAATATTGGTTTTTCACAGTCGATTCCCCGAAAAAACCAAGGGAATTTGGCTTTTTAACAGAGATATGAGAGAATGACCAAATTCCTTTTCAACGAACGCCGCGCCGGTAGCTTCAGAATGGATTAAATTGGCAAGTACTACTTTAATTGTAAAAAATAAAAGTAAATTATTGTAAATTATATTATTTAGTGATATGATTTGAAATACATAGAAGCCGACCGAAGAGAGGAAAGGGGAACGGATTGGATATAAGACGTATGATAGAGATACAGATAAAGGCGGAACAAAGACTGAAGAAGGACTACACTTCTAAACTAAAAAAGCTTCCGACAGGAAGACTTACCGGCTTTCGTCAGAATGGCAAAGTCTATTATAAGTGGATTGACGGCGGAAAGGAAAAGTACATAGGGGCCGGAAATCCGGAACTTGTGGAAAAGCTGCAACTGAGGCGGTACCTGGAGAAGATGATTGCGGCCATCGACCATAACGAGGGATATCTCAGGGAGCTTTGGGAGAATTACAGGCCGGTGGCGCCGGAGGATGTGCTGGAGAGTCTGCCGGAGACGTACAGAAACAGGAAGCTGCTGACTTTGGAGGGACAGGGCCTTGACCTGCGTGCATGGGAGGAAGCGGACTACGAGCAGACTACGTGGCACCCGGAGCACAAGGTCCACCGCACGGCAAAGGGTGATATGGTCCGCTCAAAATCCGAGCTTATCATCGCGAACATGCTGTATGAAAGAGGGATCCCATATCACTATGAAGAGGTGCTGCACATGCCCGACGGCAGGTATCTGGTGCCTGACTTCACCGTGGGCGCAAGGGATACGGGCAGGCTGGTGTACCTGGAGCACTGCGGAATGCTGTCCGACGAAAGATACAGAAACGATTATCTAAGAAAGATGGAGAGGTACTGCATAGCCGGGTTCAGGCCGTGGATCGACGTCTACTTTACTTTTGACAATGCGAACGGTGCTCTCGACACGGACAAAATCGGCAAAATGATGGACGTGATGTTCTGATGCCGAGGAAAGAGCTGCATCGTGCAGCGGACTTTGTACCGGTGGAAACAGGAGGAAGAGGGAGATGAGAATTTTAATCTGTTGGAGCATTTTGATAATGTAAAGTACGTAAACACGGGAAATATGATAGGAGATGCGGTTTTAAACCAGTACTTCAGTATTTGCAAGGCGGCGGGAGTAGAGATGACTGTTGTCGGCAGATTTGGAGTCGATACAGGCATAGATGAGACAGACCTTTGTGTGATACTTACGAATTTGATTTCAAATGCTTATGAAGCAGCAGAAAAGAGCAGAGCCAGGAAAATAAAAATAGAACTGTCATCATTCGGTGATAACCAATTCATAAGTATCTCCAATACTGCATCGGGTGAAACTCAGGCGAGAAACGGCAGACTTGTGTCAGAGAAGACCACTAAGAAAGACAAAGAAACGCATGGATTTGGTATAGGAAACGTGATTGAAGCTGTGAAGCGGAGCAGAGGAACCGTTGCATGGGAAACTGAGAAAAGCGGTGACAGCCTGATGGTTTACGCCAGGGTACGGCTTCCTGCAGGGCATGGGGAAATGCCGCATTTGAGCATGGAAAGGAATGAACGATGAAGACAAAGGGTGTATTTAGGGTAATCGGATTATTAATGATCACAATTTTGGTGCTTGGTCTCCCATCGTGCGGAGAAAACTCAGGCGAACCTGCAGGCAATGGGGCTGACAGCGGTTTTTCCACGGAAAAAATGGAAGCCGATCTTGCAGGCGTCTATGAGGAAATTGAGACCGGAAAATCCGCAGAACTGACCTGCGATTATTCTGAGAACGTAAGGGCGTACATAAAGGCCAAGTCTCAGGCAAACTCCGGACCTGGTGAAGACAATCTGACAAAGACCCACTTCGGCGCAGAGGCAAGACTCATAGACGAGAAGGATACCGGGGATTATCTGAAGCAGCTTTACGCCGTGGAGGTGAAATTCATATACGCCGCCGTGGACGGGAAGGAATCGAATTTTGAATCCGGATACGGAACGGAAGTGCTGGTCGTAATGGATAAAAACGACGGATATAAGGTAGTCGACATAGTGGAAAGCATGAACGGGTTTGACGATTCCCTCCGTGGCAGTGCTATCATGCCGGGCGACCTTCAGGAGATGCTTGAGTCGGACGGCGGCAGCGCCATGCCGGAAATCAAATAATCAGAAGTCGCACTTCTTTCTACTGCCGCCTCTCGCAAATTGTTGTAGTATTCCGGAACAAATTGCGTGTATACAGGTAAAGGAGGCAATCGGGAATGAAAAGGAAAGAAGCGCTGATTTTGGCGGCGGCCGGTCTGCTGGCTTTGACGACTGCCCTTGCAGGATGCAGCTGTGAAGCAGAGCCTGAGGAAAAGCCCGCAGGCCAGGACTATTTCAACGGTGAAGTAATAGAAGCATCGGATGACAGCGTTCTCGTCAGGTGTCTCGACGTGACAAGCGGCGAAGTAGCGGAAGGCGACGAAGTGGAGGTGAGTCTTGACGTGGTGGCAGCCGGCGGCGCGCCAAAGGTTGCTCTCGGCGATAAGATACGAGTGGTCTGCGCCGGAGTTCACAGACAGCAGCAGGAGACTGTGCAGCTTGATACGGTGTTTGCCATCTATATGCTGGACGAAGACGGGGAGCCGATACCGAATTAGAGCAGAGACATCCGGACTGTTTTAACAGGCGGAGGCTTCAGGGATTCGCGGACTCCTGGACTTTGCGGATTTTGAAAAAGAACAGGCGGTTTGGTCGATTACCTGATATCCTGCCTAAAAACCAAATTTCCTTGGCTTTTTCACGGATACGGGGCATAAAAACCAAAAGTCGACCTGCAACAATGCTGTAAATACAGCTATTTCAGGAAATATATGCCAGTATATGTAAAAATCAGGCAAAGAAGATTGGCTTTTATTGCTCGGAAGAGCCATTTGACCAAGAAAAATTGGTTTTTATAGCCATAGAAGCCAATATGACCAAGAAAAAATTGGCTATCAGACTGCAAAGACGCATTTTGACCAAAACCTGTACAGCCCGTAGGCCGCAAAGCGCCCGCCACCAAGCCGCAAAGTGCCCGTCGCTGCACCGCTAAGGCTGATTAAAAAGAATAAACGAAAAGACTGCCCGGCGAAATCAAGCCGGGCAGCCCCTTTTAACCCATGTTTTTCAAGTTGGCGATGATTGGAAAAGTTATTTTCTCTTGCAGTCCTTAGGAGTTACGCAGGTTCCGGTAGCTCTTGCAACTACGATTGGCTCCTCGAGGAAGTCGGCAGCGGAAGCGCTGATGTCGGTTCTTGCAACTACTACCTTTCTTGCCTCGAACTTCATCTGTCTGGAGGTGTTGCCGATCTTGGTGATCTCGCCTACAGCCTCGATGTAGTCTCCTGCGTAGGTAGGAGCGAGGAATTCTACGTTGTCGTATGCGCAGAAGAGACCTTCGTCTCCGTCAAGCTTGATGAGAAGCTCGGTTGCAACGTCTCCGAAGAGGTGAACCATATGAGCTCCGTCTACCAGGTTTCCGCCGTAGTGTGCATCCTTTGCGGACATTCTAACTCTGATCATGGATGTGATTTTTTCTTCAGCCATTTTAAAATTCTCCTTTTTCGATCGATCAAAATCCGGTGATATTTAAATTTCTTATGTAAAAAGTAATTGCAAAAGGCGTGCCAATGGTTTATCATTGAAATTACGTTAAAATCGAACCGATAGCGGTTCACGAGCCGGAGGAGCGAACTGATTATGAAGCACGGATACGGAACGAAAAGAGTACTTGAGCCCAAGCACGTACTGCCAACGTCGGCGTGGAGGCTTGACAACTGCCGGAAGATTTTTCCGGAGGAAATCCGCATAGACATAAAGAAAATACACGTTGAGGGAACCAGCTTCAAGGAGATATGCCTTGAGTCCAACAACAGCGAGCAGAGAATACGCCAGAGGATAATGGACATCGTCATTCGCCGGGGAAAGCTTCACAACCCGGTGACCGACACGGGCGGACTTTTCTACGGCGTGGTGGCGGAAATAGGCGAGGAATACGACAACCGCAAAGGCTTCAAGGTAGGCGACGAGGTCATCTGCAACGCCTCCATGGCGTCGGTTCCCGTATATATAGATAAGATAACTTCCATCGACCGGGCCTTCGGTCAGATAGATGCGGAAGGATATGCGATTCTATACAGCGAAGTGCCTCTCATAAGAAAACCGGAAGGGGTTCCCGTGAATATGCTCCTTTTCACCTTCAACGAGTCGGGGGCTTTGTACAGGATAGGCGACACGGCGGTGGGAAAGAAAAAATTCCTCGTGGTGGGAAACAACCTGCTCTCCAACCTTCTCTTCGGGTACGCCATAAGAAAGGTAGCGAGAGAGGACGCGGAGGTAGTGTGCCTCTTCGACAAGAAAACCGACATAGTAATGAAAGGCGGAAGACTCGACGAGCTTATGGCGGAGGTCTTTACGGAGGTTCACTACGTGGACATACTGAAGCCTCTCGAGTGCCTTGAGGGAATGAGAGGCGATTCACTCTTTGACGTGTCCGTAAACTGCGCCGACATACCGGGGGCCGAGACCATAAACATTCTGGCGACAAAGAGCGGCGGAACCGTGGTGTTCGCCAACCTCATAAACAACTACAACATCTCCCTTTATATAACGGAATCCATTTCCCGCCAGCTTGATATCCGATGCGCCGACGGGTACCTGGAGGCCTACGACGAGTTTGACATTGAAATAGTGAAGGACCTGGTTCCGTACATAGAAGGGGCGGCCCTGACCAGCCAGACCGTAAACGACGATCCGGCGTACCCTTTCAACAGAAAGACCAGGCTTATGGAGGCTTCGGGTCAAAGGCAGCAGGCTCTTGACGGCTTTGTATGCGAGAGTCACGCCATGGCGGCCGTCCTTGACGAGATTTTGACCGTGTCAAAGTACGACTGCAACGTTCTTATCACGGGAGAGACCGGCGTTGGAAAGGAGAAGGTCGCCAACCTGATACACAAAAACAGCAGCCGCAGGATGCAGCCTTTCATCAAGGTGAACTGCGCGTCCATTTCCCCGAACCTGGTGGAATCGGAATTATTCGGTTACGAGAAGGGCGCGTTTACGGGAGCGGGAACCGGCGGCAAGAAAGGGTATTTTGAGCTTGCCGATAACGGAGATATTTTCCTCGACGAGATAGGAGAGCTTCCGCCCGACATGCAGGCCAAGCTGCTCAGAGTAATTCAGGACGGAGAGTTTTTCAGGGTCGGAGGAACGGCGCCGGTAAAGACCAACGTCAGAATAATATCCGCCACAAACCGCGATCTGGAGGAGTTCATCGACGACGGCAGGTTCAGAAGGGACCTTTACTACAGGCTTAACGTGGTCAGAATAAGGGTGCCGTCTCTGAGGGAGAGAACCGGCGACATTCCGGCCCTGACAGCCCACTTCATATCCGCCTACGGCAAGAAGTTTGGCGTAAAGAGAGGCATTGACGAGGACGCCGTGGAGTACCTGAAACAGTGCGAGTGGCCGGGAAATATCAGAGAGCTGGAAAACATGGTTCAGAGAATGATGATCTCCGCAAAGGGCGAAAACATCACACTTATAGACGTTATGAAGGAGCTTCACTCAGAGGCCTTTGATACGGAGGGCTACGCGCCTGACGCATCGGGAATGGACGAAGGGGTAAGCCTTGACGCAATGGTTGACAACTTTGAGAAGAACGTCATAAGGCACGCTCTGGAAAAGTACGGCTCCACCAGAAAAGCCGCAAAGGCCATAGGAATCAGCCAGACTCAGCTGGTAAGAAAAAAGAAGAAGTACGAGCTGTAAAACCCCGTCCGCCGGTGCGCCGGAAAATCGAACACAATCCGGTTCACATATCAGGGGCGCGATTCGATTTCGGTTCTCGATAAAGGGAAAAATCGGAGCGCGCAGCTTTGTATTACGGATAAAACGCCTGAAATTCAAGGATTTCGGGCGTTTTTCGTATTTTGGCACGCCCCTTGCTAAATAATATCGAGGTTAATGAGATAAAGTTTTAGAAAATAGGAGGGTATATTATGGCATTCAAGAAAGGCGACCGTTACGGTACACATAGAGTTATCAGCCCGAAGGGAGTTCTTCCGCAGCCGGCTGACGTAGTTGACAACACCATGGAAATCTACGACAACGAGGTTCTCATCGACGTACACACTCTCAACATCGACTCCGCATCTTTCACCGAGATAGAGAGAAGAGCAGACGGAGATGTTGAGAAGATTAAAGAGATAATAATGGGTATTGTTGAAAAGACCGGAAAGCACAAGAATCCTTGGACCGGTTCCGGCGGAATGCTGGTAGGCACCGTAAAAGAGGTGGGACCGCATTTTGAGGGAGATCTTAAGCCGGGAGACAAGATTGCGACTCTCGTATCCCTTTCACTCACCCCGCTTAAGATAGAAGAGATTCTGGACATCAGACAGGACATCGACCAGGTTGACATCAAGGGAGAGGCAATCCTCTTCGCATCCGGAATATACGCAGTTCTTCCTGACGATATTCCGCAGAACCTTGCTCTTTCCGTTCTCGACGTTGCAGGCGCTCCTGCTCAGACGGCCAAGATCGTACAGCCGGGCAACACCGTAGTCGTTTTAGGCGGCGGCGGAAAATCCGGAATGCTCTGCTGCTACATGGCAAGACAGGCTGCAGGCGTAAACGGCAAAGTAATCTGCGTGGACGGTTTTGAGTCCTCGGTGGAGAGAGCAAAGAGCGTCGACGTTGCCGACCACTACGTTGTGGCAGACGCTACCGATGCGGTTAACATGTTCAATAAGATTTCCGAGCTTACGGACGGAAAGCTGGCGGACGTGGTTATAAACGTTGTAAACATTCCTAACACCGAAATGGCTTCTATCATGGCCTGCAAGGAAAACGGAATGGTTTACTTCTTCTCCATGGCTTCCGACTTCACAAAGGCTGCACTGGGCGCAGAGGGCGTAGGCAAAGACGTGAACATGCTCATCGGAAACGGATACACCAAGGGACATGCCAACGTGGCACTTCAGGTTCTCAGAGAGAACGAAAAGCTGAGAAACCTCTTTGCCGAGCTGTACGCATAGGAAACTGAAAAACGGTGCGCCATTACTGGTTCACCGTTTTTGAAAATTGAACACATATCGGTTCGATTGTTATTTTTTAAATAATCTGCTCCGGCCGCCGCAGGGGGCCATAGACATGAAAAGTAAATTGTTTTATAATTAAAACAACGGCGTAAGGCCGAATCTGTAAATTGTTTTTAAAACTTAAGTTTTAACTGTTTTAGGAGGATGATTATTATGCAGAAGAAAGGATCCCCATACGGAACCCACAGAGTTATTTCCCCGAAAGGCGTTTTACCGCAGCCTGCAGACGTTGTAGATAACAACATGGACGAAATCTACGACAACGAGGTGCTCATCGACGTTAAGACTCTTAACATCGACTCCGCTTCTTTCACCGAAATCGAAAGAAGAGCTGAAGGCGACATCGAAAAGATCAAGGAGACCATGCTTGGTATCGTTGCCAAGGCAGGTAAGCATAAGAACCCTTGGACCGGTTCCGGCGGAATGCTCATCGGTACCGTTGAGAAAATCGGCGACAACTATGTAGGAGACCTTAAGGTAGGCGACAAGATCGCTACACTGGTTTCCCTGTCCCTGACTCCGCTGAGAATTGACGAGATTCTCGAAGTAAGACCTGAAATCGACCAGGTTGACATCAAGGGTAAGGCAATCCTCTTCCAGAGCGGCATCTACGCTAAGCTTCCTGACGACATGCCTGAAGGACTTGCACTTTCCGCACTGGACGTTGCAGGCGCTCCTGCACAGACCGCTAAGCTGGTTAAGCCTGGCATGAAGGTTATGGTTATCGGCGGCGGCGGAAAGTCCGGACTTCTCTGCCTCTACGAAGCAAAGAAGAGAGCCGGCGTAACCGGACAGGTTATCTGCGCTGCAGGTTCCCAGAAGTCCGAAGACAGAGCAAGAAAGCTTGACCTTGCTGACGATTACTTCCATATGGACGCAACCGACGCCGTTGGAATGTACAACAAGGTTATGGAGCTTACCGGCGGAGAGCTCTGCGACATCGTTATCAACTGCGTAAACATCGAGAACACCGAGATGGCTTCCATCCTTTGCACTAAGGACGAGGGACTCGTATACTTCTTCTCCATGGCTACAAGCTTCACCAAGGCAGCTCTTGGAGCAGAGGGCGTAGGCAAGGACGTTGACATGATCGTTGGAAACGGATACACCAAGGGTCATGCGGCTATTACCCTCCAGTGCCTCAGAGAGCATGAAGGACTGAGAAACCTCTTCGCTGAGATGTACGCTTAATTTAACGAAACACCTTAAACGAGACACTTACCGGCCGGAGGCTCTTTGCGGGGACTTCGGCTGTAAGTCCGAAAAAAGAAATTTAAAGGAGACTTAACATGGCTATTAGAAACTGGAAAGACATTCCTCTTTTCAAAGACGTAACCGATGAGCAGTGGAACGACTGGCATTGGCAGGTTGCTCACAGACTTACTACCGTAGAGGAAATCGCTCAGGTAGTAAACCTGACCGAGCAAGAGAAAGAGGACATCGCTAAGGTTATGGGAGGATTCAGAGTAGGTATCACTCCTTACTACGCTTCCCTCATGGATCCTGACGATCCGAGATGTCCTGTAAGAATGCAGGCTGTTCCTACTCTTGCAGAGATGCACAGATCCGAGGCTGACGACGCAGACCCTCTTCACGAGGATGCAGACTCCCCGGCTCCTGGACTTACCCACAGATATCCTGACAGAGTTCTCTTCCTCATCACTGACCAGTGCTCCATGTACTGCCGTCACTGCACCAGAAGAAGACTTGCAGGTGAAACCGACGGAGCAAGATCCAGAGAGGACATCGATGCATGTATCGATTACATCAGAAGAACTCCTGAGGTTAGAGACGTTCTTCTGTCCGGCGGCGACGCTCTTCTCGTAGAGGACGATACTCTCGAGTACATCATCAGCGAGCTGAGAAAGATCGACCATGTTGAAATCGTTAGAATAGGTTCCAGAACACCTGTTGTAATGCCTATGAGAATAACCGATGATCTCGTTAACATGCTTAAGAAGTATCATCCAATCTGGCTGAACACTCACTTCAACCATCCTAAGGAGCTCACTCCTGCTGCTGCAGAAGCATGCAGAAAGCTTGCTGACGCAGGTATTCCTCTCGGAAACCAGTCCGTACTCTTAAGAGGAGTTAACGACTGCAAGCACATCATGAGAGAGCTGGTTCAGAAGCTGGTTTACAACAGAGTAAGACCTTACTACATCTACATCTGCGACCTGTCCGTAGGTATCGAGCACTTCAGAACATCTGTTGCAAAGGGTATCGAAATCATCGAAGGTCTCAGAGGACATACTTCCGGATATGCAGTTCCTACGTTCGTAGTAGACGCTCCGGGAGGCGGCGGAAAGACTCCGGTTATGCCGCAGTACGTAATTTCCGAGACACCTGACAAGGTAATCCTCAGAAACTACGAAGGTGTTATCACCACTTACACTCAGCCTCGTCTGCCTGATCTCAAGTGCACATGCGATTACTGCACCGGCAAGAAGACCTACAGATACGAGGGTGTATCCGCACTTGGCGAAGGACTCCAGATTAAGAGCATGGAACCTTCTCATCTGCTGAGACACGAGAGAAACGCAAGAAACGCCAAGAACAAGGCATAATAAAGCATAACTCTTAAAAGCTATAGGGGGACCCTTAAGGTCTCCCTATAGTCTAAAAAAGGATTTAAAAGGATTAAGACATTACATAGATATGGGTTTACTCTACGATTTATCAAAAAAATATAAATCCGTTTCCATCGTCGGAATGGCAAAGAACGCAGGCAAGACAACGGCTCTCAACTACCTCATAGAAGAGGCCATAGACGAAGGCGTTGCCTTAGGCGTCACGTCGACCGGCAGAGACGGCGAGAGCCAGGATCTGGTTACGGGTACGGAAAAACCGAGAGTTTACCTTGACGAGGATATGCTCGTAGCCGTGCCTTCGCTGCTCTTTGACATGGCGGACGCAGGTCTTGAGGTTCTGAAAAAGACAAAGTACTCAACGGCCATAGGAGAACTCCTCATATGCCGCGTAAGGGAAGCCGGATACGTTCAGGTGGCAGGGCCTGTCATCAACGCCGAGCAGAAGCTTCTTTGTGACGATATGCTGAATCTGGGCTGCGACCTCATACTCATAGACGGAGCCATAGACAGAAAGACCATAGCTTCTCCCGATACGTCGGACGCCATAATACTCTCCACCGGAGCGGTCCTTTCCAGGAAGCTTAAGAACGTGGTGGACGAGACGGCTCACGTGGTGAACCTCTACAGATCTCCCGAGCTTGCGCCGGGTCCTGTAAGAGACGCCATAGAGAAAAACAGCTTTGAAGAAAAGATTATGCTCGTCACGGAATCCGGAGAGGTCAGAAAGCTTGATCTTCTCACGGGACTGGGAGCTGCCAGCGAGATAAACGGCAGCATCGACGAGGATACAGCATATATATACATTCCGGGAGCTTTTACCACCAGCGTCATATCGGACATAATTCTCCGGAATCTGAAGCAGGTTCAGTTCGTCTTAAAGGACCCTACCAAGATATTCGTAAGCGCCATGGACTGGAGCAGATACAGAAAGAAGGGTTTCAGACTGAGCGTGCTGAAAAACATTGAGATTGCAGCCATTACAGTGAATCCGTGGGCGCCTGCAGGCTACACCTTCGATAACCGTTTTCTCCTTGAGGAAATGCAGAAGGCCATTCCGGACATACCTGTGGTGGACGTAAGGATGTAACAATGAAACAGGGAAAAAACCGCAGACTTGCCAACGTGAAGACGAGACGGGAAACCGGTCTCGAGTACGTTATGCTGAGTCTCGATCTTAATACGCCTTTCGGCAAGAAAAAGCTGAAGGAGATAAAACCGTTCTATCCGGGGGAAGAGGAAGCCTTAAGGGCGGAGCTTGACAGAGTGGAGCAGATGATTCACTTTGTGAAGCAGAACAGGAACCTTACCGACAAGATCCAGGAGGTCTTCATGGAGGTCAAGGATCCGAGCCTTACGGTTTCAAGGAGCGGAAGCTCGGTTCTCTCCGTCGTGGAGCTCTACGAGGTGAAATCTCTCCTTCTCCAGATGAGGCAGCTGAGGAAGCTGACCATGGAGCACGAGATAGGGGATTACAAGGGCGCCCACTGCATGGACGAGATGAAGGAGTGCTGCGCGCCGGAAAGCGCAGACTTTGTCCCGGACGACGAAGACGCGCCGAAGGTTGAAACCGTGCCGGAGGAATACTTCCTCGAGGACACGGAGGACCTTCTCGACGAGCTGGACCCGAGAGGGGACAGGCTCAACACCTTCTACATCTACGACGAGTTCAGCCCTCTTCTGGGAGAATTCCGCGGGAAGAAGCGGGAGTTTGAAAAGCAGATACGCCGGGAGCAGAAGGCGGCAAGGGAAGAGCTGAGAAAGAATCACGGCGTGAACCTTACGCCTAAGTTCGACATAGTGGTGGCAAAATCCCATCCGGACTACGAGAAGATAATAAATCTTTCCGAGCTTGAGATGACGGATCAGGACTACATGAGCGCGACCCTGCAGCTTAAGCCGACGGAGACCGTTTACGGGTACATCTCCGAAATAGAAAAGCTGAACGAGGAGATAGACGCGGAAGAAGAGAGGATTCGGGAGGTTCTTTCTAAAAAGATTTCGGAAAAGGCCGGGGTCATTTTGGAGAACTGCGACAAAATGGGCGCGCTGGATCTGGCTCTCGCAAGGGCCGTCTACTCCATAAGGCACGATCTGGTAAAGCCTGAAATCGTAGCCGAGCACGTTGTGGAGTTTGAGAACGGAAGAAACCTCCAGGTGGAGGACATCATAAAATCCAAGGGCAAGGAATACTGCCCTGTATCCATTTCCTTAAAGGACGGAGTCACTCTCATTACGGGAGCCAACATGGGAGGAAAGACCATATCCCTGAAGCTTTCGGGACAGGTTCCAATCCTGGCCCAGTACGGATTTTTCGTGCCGGCGGAGAAGGCGAGAATCGGACTTTCCAATTACATGCAGATTCTCATAGGAGACAGCCAGTCCGTGGAGAGAGGGCTTTCCAGCTTCGGAAGCGAAATGGAGGAGCTTAAGGAAATTCTCGACAACGCCGATGAGCGTTCGCTGATCCTGGTGGACGAGATTGCATCGGGAACCAATCCTACCGAGGGAACCGCTCTGACAAAATCTTTAGTGGACTACCTCATGGAAAAACCGTATATTTCTCTAATCACGACGCACTTTGAGTCTGTAACCGAAAAGAAAGGCGTGGTCAACATGCAGGTACGAGGCCTTGCAGGCTGTGACTTCAACCTTCTCAACAGCGAGATACAGCACGCAAACCGCCGTGATAGAATAAATATAATATCCAAATACATGGACTATCGCCTGCAGCGGGTTGAAAACGAAGCGCAGGTACCTAAGGACGCCCTCAGCATAGCCTCCATGCTCGGCATAAGCAGGGAGATTATCGAGGGAGCAAAAAAATATATAAGATAAGGAGAAAAAGGATGAAAAGCAAACTTAACCTTGACCCGAAAGTTGTTGACAGCGCCCGTCAGCATGCCGCAAACATCGCTCGCGACATGCAGGAATTCATCGACCGTCACACAACTGTATCCACCGAAAGAACTATCGTTAGACTCTTAGGTGTTGACGGCGTCGATGATGTTGACACGCCGCTTCCTAACGTGGTAGTCGACCACATCAAGGAGGAGGGCGGACTTCCGACAGGTGCTGCTTACTGGATGGGTAACGCAATCGTTCAGACAGGAAAAACTCCTCAGGAGATCGCTGAGGAAATCGCGGCAGGAAAGCTTGAGATAACCAAGCTTGCAACCTGCAGCCAGGAGCAGGCTGCGGAAGCGCTCATGCCTTACATCAAGAAGACCTTTGAGAAAATCGACATGCAGAAGGCTAAGCGCCAGGAGTACCTCAACACCATCGGCGAAGGTAAAGAGCCGTACATCTACGTTATCGTAGCTACCGGAAACATCTACGAGGACGTCGTTCAGGCACAGGCTGCTGCAAGACAGGGTGCGGACGTTATCGCCGTTATCAGAACCACCGCTCAGTCCCTTCTCGACTACGTTCCTTACGGAGCAACCACTGAAGGCTTTGGCGGAACATACGCCACCCAGGAGAACTTCAGAATCATGAGAAAGGCTCTCGACGAGGTAGGCGAAGAGGTAGGCAGATACATCAGACTCTGCAACTACTCCTCCGGAATGTGCATGCCTGAAATCGCAGCAATGGGAGCTCTCGAGAGACTTGACGTAATGCTCAACGACGCTATTTACGGAATTCTCTTCAGAGACATCAATATGCAGAGAACTCTGGTTGACCAGTTCATGTCCAGAGTAATCATCGGATACTGCGGAATCATCTTTAACTCCGGCGAGGATAACTACCTTACCACCGACGACGCTATCGAGTCCGCTCACACCGTAACCGCTTCCCAGTTCATCAACGAGCAGTTTGCCGTACTCGCAAACATTCCTGAAGAGCAGATGGGTCTCGGTCACGCATTCGAAATGGATCCTGCCACCGAGGACGGATTCCTCCTCGAGCTTTCACAGGCTCAGATGGCAAGAGAGATCTTCCCGAAGGCAAGACTCAAGTACATGCCGCCTACAAAGTTCATGACAGGAAACATCTTCAGAGGACATCTGCAGGATGCTCTCTTCAACCTGGTAACGGTTTGGACCAACCAGTCCATCCTCCTTACCGGTATGCTCACCGAAGCTATTCACACTCCGTTCATGCAGGATAGATATCTGTCCATAGAGAACGCTCAGTATATCTTCAACAACTGCAGACACATCGGAGACGAGGTAGAGTTCAAGGAAGGCGGAATCATTCAGAGCAGAGCTCAGGAGGTTCTTGCAAAGGCTGACGCTCTCCTTGCAGAGGTTGAAAAGGACGGACTTTTCGCTACTATCGAACAGGGTAAGTTCGGCGGAGTTAAGCGTCCGTTCGACGGAGGACATGGTCTTGAGGGCGTTTGCACCAAGGGTGAAAACTACTTCAATCCGTTCATCAAGATGTTTATGGATCATGAATAAGGAGGTGCACTGATATGGCAGAGACAAAGACAGCAAACACTCAGGTTGATTTAACCTGCGTTAAGCCTTACGGCGACGCTTTAAACGACGGTAAAGTTCAGATTTCCTTCACCCTTCCTGTTCCTTACGGCGAAGAGGCTGAGGAATGCGCAAAGCAGTACGTTAAGAAGCTGGGCATCGACGAGCCTAACGTTGCTTACTACTGCGAGCTTACCAAAGGATATACTTTCTTCAACGTATACGGCAGCGCGCAGCCGACCATCGACTACACGGCAATCAACGTACCTAAGGTAGAGGGTACCGTTATGGATCGTGTTGAGTGCGGCGAGTGGATCGGTGAAAACATCGGCAGAGACATCGTTGTGGTAGGAGCTTCCATCGAGTCCGACGCTCATACCGTAGGTATCGACGCCATCATCCAGATGAAGGGTTTCCACGGTCACTTCGGCCTTGAGAGATTCAAGAACGTTGTTGCATACAACATGGGTTCCCAGGTTCCTTGCGAGCAGCTTATCGCAAAGGCAAAGGAAGTAAATGCAGACGCTATACTGGTTTCCCAGACCGTAACCCAGAAGGACATCCACATCAAGCAGCTCACTCAGATGGTAGAGCTGGTTGAGGCTGAAGGCCTCCGCGACAAGGTTATCCTCACCTGCGGCGGTCCGAGAATTTCCCACGAGCTGGCTCAGGAGCTGGGCTACGACGCAGGTTTCGGTCCTGGAAAGTATGCTGAGCACGTAATGAGCTACATCATGCAGGAAGTTAAGAAGCGCGGCTGGGAGAAGAAGCCGAATATCGCTGACAGATAAGAGATAAGACGGATCAAGTTAATTGATATAGGTTACAGGAAAACCGGCGGCCCGGGAGAAGGCCGCCGGTTTTCTGCTTTTTTGTCGCGGCAGGCGGAGCCAGGTGAGCAGGCGCTTTGCCGAGACCCGGGAGCAGATTTTGTCACATACTTACATGAAATACATTTCTATGAGGGCATCTATGGCGTGACTGTCGATTTTGCCGTCGCCGCTGTCAAAAGTAAAGAAAACGTCCCGCCAAGGAATATATCCGCTGGACACGTAATTCTAAAGCTTCATCGTAAAACGGCGGACATAGCCGGGATCTGACATCATTCCGCAGTGCTCCAGGTACTTGACGCGATTTTCGCTGGGCACAAATATGCTGAAGTCCGGTGAGAGGGTTCCGTGCACAAGATAAAGATTTTCTTCATACCGGAAGCAGACGTTCTTTGATATCAGGATGTTCATAATGCTAAGCTCGGATTTTGAACGGACGCGGCTGCCGTTAATCGCGGTGTGAATAAGCTCTTCAGGGTTGAGTGTACATCTGTCATAAGCGGCTTTTGCCCATTCGTTTTTTTCTATGATTCCGAGATTCGTGAGAATTGAAGTGTCGGCAAACCTGCAGGCCGGCGGGAGAGATTTAAAAACTGATTCGGGATCCGGGGCGCGAAACTCTCTGACAAACCTGCAGGCTGCATCTTCGTTGATGCTGAGAATTTCAATTGCCTCCTCGAGAAAAGCCCTAAGCTTAAGCTGAGACACAATCGGTTCAGACTCGCTGCCGATGTATTCCCGACGGCCGTTAATCCTTCGCCTGTAGTAAATCCGCCCTTTAACAGTGAAAGCTTCCAGCTTTCCTTCCGGAAGCCCTTCCAGCATTTTTTCATATCCGACTCTGATCTT
>DXHZ01000048.1 GCA_019113145.1 Candidatus Avanaerovorax faecigallinarum | reverse complement strand
GTATGCGCCGCCCTCGGTCGCCTTTGCGGCGTCGGCTATTTCCTTCGCGCTTATTCTTCGCGTTTCTTCCTTTTCCTCGTCGGTCATCTGGAAAGAAAACTTCGTAACTGGCGTGGTCTCTAAAATATCGACTCCGTCCAGACCTGAAAGAACTTTAAGTTCACTGCTCTTTCCCGTCTTAAGGAACTGCATGAACAAAACCTTCAGCCCGTATCCCGAGGCTCTCACCGTAAGTCCTACTGCGCAGGTTGTCTTTCCTTTTCCCTCTCCGCAGTAGATGTGTATAAGTCCTAAATCGTTTCTCATTTTTAATACTCCTTTCCCGGCGCCTTATACAAGGCGGCCTTCAAGACTGAATGTCTTTCCTCTCGTTATTTCAATATCGACTGTTTCTCCGGTCAGATCCTTTTCCGAATAGAAATTGACCAGCTTGAATCCGTCGGTACGTCCTGAATATATGTTTTCTCCCGTTTTACCAGGTCCTTCGACTAAAACCTTTTCTACTCTTCCTTCGTATTCCCTGTTCTTTCGGACGCTTATCCCGTTTATCAGCTCCACGAGGCGGTTGAATCTCTCGTGCTTGACCTCCTCGGGAATCTGGTCTGTGTATCTCTCCGCCGGAGTTCCCTTTCTGACGGAGTAGAGGAATGTAAACGCCGAATCGTATTCGACCTGACGCGCAAGGCTCAGTGTCTCCTCGAAATCCTCTTCAGTTTCCCCCGGAAATCCTACTATGATATCAGTTGAAATGGTAATGCCGGGAACGGCTTTCTTAAGCTTTTCCACCAGGCTCAGATACTTTTCCCTGTCGTAATGCCTGTTCATCCTCTTTAAAACCGCAGAGGAGCCTGCCTGAACGGGAAGATGTATGTTTTTGCAGAGCTTGTCGCAGTCGACGTAAGCCTTTATGAGTCTGTCCGAAAGGTCCTTCGGGTGGCTGGTCATAAACCGGATTCTCTCGAGGCCCTCTATATCGTTAAGCATATATATGAGTCCTGCAAAATCCGTATCCCCGCCGCTGTACGAGTTCACGTTCTGTCCCAGGAGCATGACCTCCTTTACACCGTCGGCAACAAGCTTTCTTACTTCTTCCACTATTGCTTCAGGCTTTCTGCTCCTCTCCCTTCCTCGGGTATACGGAACTATGCAGTAGGTGCAGAAGTTGTTGCATCCGTACATTATGTTTACGAGAGCCTTGGACCTGAATTTTCTTATTGCAGGAAGTCCTTCGACGATATCTCCGCCGCCTTCAAGTATCTCCCTCTGCTTCGTCTTTTCCGAATACGCATTTCTGAGAAGTCTCGGAAACGCGTCTATGTTATGGGTTCCGAATATAACGTCGACCCAGGGATATTTTGCCTTGATGGTGTCGATTATATGCTGCTGCTGCATCATGCATCCGCAGACGCATACCATAAGATCTTCTTCCCGCTCTTTTCTCTTCTTCAGCTGACCCAGCGTGCCGAAAAATCTCTTGTCGGCGTTTTCCCTTATGCTGCACGTATTTATTATCACCACGTCGGCGTCGTCTCTGTTATCGGTCTCAACGTAACCGTCCTCCGTCAGGAGTCCTGCGATAATCTCCGAGTCATGCTCGTTCATCTGACATCCGAAAGTGGTTATGTGAAATTTTCTTATCATAATAAGTGAAATATCCTTCTGTCAAAATCTGAAAACCTACATTCCGTAGCTTTCGTGGCCTTCGCTCTTAGGGCTTCTGCCCATCAGTCTTGTAATCGCATCGGCTGCGGTTATTTTTTCTTCTATGCAGAGATTGAGAGTCTCCGTAATAGGCATTTCAACGCCGTATTTATCGGCAAGAGCCCCGGCAGCAGAAGCCGTATATATGCCCTCGACCACCATGCCGATTTCCTTTACCGCTTCGGCAGGCTTAATTCCGTTTCCTATGAGTATGCCGCATCTTCTGTTTCTGGAATGCATACTGGTGCAGGTCACGATAAGGTCCCCGATTCCTGCAAGGCCTGCAAAGGTTTCAGCCTTTGCGCCCATGGCAAGACCAAGTCTGGTAATCTCGGCAAGCCCCCTGGTCATGAGAGCTGCCTTTGCGTTGTCTCCGAAGCCGTATCCGTCGGATATTCCAGCTCCCAGAGCCATTATGTTCTTAAGCGCGCCTCCCAGCTCCGTTCCGATTACGTCCCGGTTGGTATAGACCCTGAACCTGTCCGTCATAAATACTTCCTGGACTTTTTTTGCCACGTCCTCGTCCTCTGAGGCCACCGTAACGGTGGTAGGAAGCATTTTCCCCACCTCCTCTGCGTGAGAAGGGCCGGACAGAACGGCATACTTTACTCCCGGCTTCAGTTCTGAAGCTATTTCCGAAAGCCTTTTAAGGCTTCCCTGCTCTATGCCCTTTGCAACGTTTACGATGACAACATCGTCTGCGAGATACGGAAGACATTTGCTGAAGTTTTCCCTGAAGGTCTGGGCGGGAACGGAAAACATGACGATATCGGCGTCCTTTACCGCCTCTTCCATGGTATATACGAAAGATATTCCGTCTCCCAGAGTAACGCCGGGAAGATACTTTCTGTTTTCCCTCTCTTTTTTCATGGCTTTAAGGTGTTCTCTGTTTCTTCCGGTCACAGTAACTTCCATGCCTTTTCTTTCAAGGAGGACGGACAGAGCCGTTCCCCAGCTTCCTGCGCCTATTACACCGATTTTCATATGAATTCTCCTTAAGTCTGTTTCTTGAAGCTTATTCTGTTCTCTTCGCCGCGGATTATGCGTCCTATATTAGCTCTGTGCTTGAAAATGAGAATAACCGCCATAACAAGTCCGGGCCAGAAGAAGCCCGGCTCCATGAAATGAGCCAAAACCACAAAGCAGACCGCCGCCGTAACCGAACCGAGGGAAACCATCCTCGTAAGAACGACCACGACGATTACTATTCCAAGGCAGATGAGCGCCAGCTGCCAGTTTACGGCAAGAAGCGTACCGAACGCCGTCGCCACTCCCTTTCCTCCTTTGAATTTAAGAAGAACGGGCCACACGTGTCCGATAAATACCGCGGGAGCGCATATCATCGCAGTTTCCGGTCCTGCAATGACTCCGCCCAGTAAAACGGCAACTACTCCCTTTCCGATGTCTATGACAAGGGTTATGAGGGCAGCCTTCTTTCCGAGAACTCTGAGAGCGTTGGTGGTTCCCGCGTTTCCGCTTCCTTCTTTCTTGATATCCTTGCCGGCCATTTTCGCAAGTATGGTGGAAGGCGATATGTTTCCGAGAAGATATGCGATTACCACTGCCAAAACGAGATAGAGATTATCCATTACTGCTCTTTTTCTCCTTTTTCCCTGAATACGAATTTAACCGACGTACCGTCGAAGTTGAAAGCTTCTCTGATCTTGTTCTCCAGATACCTTGCGTATGAGAAGTGCATGAGCTCTCTCTTGTTAATCTGGAACGAGAAGAGAGGCGGCCGTATTCCAACCTGGGTTACATAATATATTTTAAGTCTCTTACCTTTATCGGAAGGCGGCTGCTTCATCATAACGGCATCGGAAATCAGGCTGTTAAGCTGTCCTGTAGGAACTCTCATAGACCTGTTTTCCGCGACGGTCTTGACCGTCTTCATGACCTCCTGCACCCTTTGTCCCGTAAGAACGGAGATAAAGAGGGTCGGCGCATACGAAAGAAACGGAAGCTCCGCTTCGATGGTCTCCCTGTACTCCTTCATGGTGTTGGTTTCCTTCTTAAGAAGATCCCACTTGTTCACCACGATGATTATGCCCTTTCCGGCTTCGTGGGCAACACCGGCTATTCTCTTATCCTGCTCGGTGATTCCCTCCGTCGCGTCTATGACGAGAAGGCACACGTCGGAGCGCTCTATGGCTGCCACAGCCCTGATAACGCTGTATTTCTCGATGTTTTCGTTTATCTTGTTCTGTCTTCTTATTCCGGCGGTATCTATAAGGGTGTAGTCCTCTCCCTCCCATGTGAAAGGTGTATCTATGGAATCTCTGGTTGTTCCTGCGATGTCCGATACTATTACCCTCTTTTCTGCAAGAAGCCTGTTTATGAGAGAGGATTTTCCCACGTTAGGCTTGCCTATTACGGCAACCTTGGTGCTTTCGTCCTCTTCTCCCGCTCCTTCAGGGAAGCTTGAAACTATTTTGTCGAGAACGTCTCCCAGATTCAGCATATTTGCGGCGGAAACGGGAATAGGTTCTCCTACGCCGAGAGAATAGAAGTCGTAGAACGTATCCGGAATCTTCCTCGGATTGTCGATTTTGTTTACGAGGAGGACGATTTCACGTCCCTTTCTTCTCAGCATATTCGCCACTTCTTCGTCGGCAGATGTTATACCCTCTTTTCCGTCCACTATGAAGAGAATGACGTCGGCCATATCCATGGCGACCTGAGCCTGCTCTCTCATCTGCGAAAGTATTACATCCTTGCTGTCCGGCTCTATTCCTCCCGTGTCTATGAGACCGAAGTGAATTCCGTTCCACTCGGCTTCAGCGTATATCCTGTCTCTCGTAACACCGGGAGTATCCTCCACTATGGATATCCTCTTACCCACTATTTTGTTGAAAAACGTGGACTTTCCCACGTTAGGTCTGCCTATTACGGCAACAACCGGTTTACTCATCAAAAATACCTCCGGCAAATTCCTCCGGGTCAAAGACCTTCAGGTCCTCCATCTTTTCCCCTACTCCTATAAACTTTATCGGTATGTCAAACTCGTCGGTCACCGTGACGGCAATTCCGCCTCTTGCGGTTCCGTCAAGCTTTGTAAGTATTATTCCTGTAATCTCGGCGGCTTCGTTAAACTCCTTAGCCTGGGATATAGCGTTCTTTCCCGTCGTCGCATCGAGAACCAGAAGAGTCTCTCTTGCCGCTTCGCCGTACTCTCTTGATATCACACGGTTCATCTTCTCAAGCTCCTTCATCAGGTTCTTGCTCGTCTGAAGACGACCTGCCGTATCGCATATGAGCACGTCGATTCCCCTGGCCTTTGCCGACTGAATGGCGTCAAAGATGACTGCGGACGGATCCGCCCCTTCGGCGTGCCTTACCACGGGAATTCCGGTTCTCTCTCCCCAGAGGGAAAGCTGCTCCGCCGCGGCGGCTCTGAACGTATCCGCAGCCGCAAACATTACGGTCTTTCCCCGGCTCTTCAGCCGGTAACCAAGTTTGGCTATGGAAGTGGTCTTTCCGCCTCCGTTTATTCCCGTGACGAGAATGACGAGCGGAGTCTCATCCGTCAAAGCCTGCCTCTCTCCCTTATCCATTATACCGGCTATTACCTCGGCAAGAGCGCCTTTCACCGCTTCAGGCTCGGAGATTCTCTCCGTCTTAATCTTCTCTCTCAGCCTTTCCATTATGTTTACGGTGGTGTCCATTCCTATATCGGAGGTTATGAGGATTTCCTCAAGCTCGTCGAGCATATCCTCGTCTATGGAAGGCCTCGCCATTATCACGTCTCCGATTCTCTCGGAGAGTCTGCCGAAAAAGCCCTTTTTCTTTTCACCTATAATAGCCATATATTATATCCTTTCAGTTATGTTTAATCAAGCTCGAAGTCGTCTCCCAGCCTCAGGCTGAGAACTTCAGATATTCCCCTTTCAGGCATGGTTACGCCGTATAAAACGTCGGCGTGCTCCATGGTGGCCTTCTGGTGGGTTATCAGGGTGAACTGAATGTTATCGAAGTTTCTTAAGTACTTTGCGAACCTGTCGATATTAGCGTCGTCAAGAGCCGCCTCCACCTCGTCCAGAATGCAGAACGGAGCCGGTCTCGTCTTAAGCACGGCAAACATGAGGGCAATGGCCGTCATGGTCTTTTCGCCGCCGCTCATCAGGTTTATATTCTGAAGCTTCTTTCCCGGAGGCTGAGCGATAATGTCAATACCGGATTCCAGCGGGTTGCTGTCGTCCTCCATTCTCAGCTCGGCGTGACCGCCGCCGAAAAGTTCTCTGAAGGTGCTTTCAAACTCGGCGACTATCCTGTCAAAGCTGTCCTTGAACCTGGCTCTGATATTCTTATCCATGTCGGAAATGATAGATTTAAGCTCGTCTCTGGCCTTGAGTATGTCCTCGCGCTGACCGGTAAGAAAATCGTATCTCTCGCTGACCGATTTGTATTCGGCTATGGCTCCGACGTTGACGTCGCCAAGCTCTCTCATCCTGTTTCTTATCGCCCTGCTTTCCTTTGCCGCAGGGGTAACAGCGAAGTTTTCCTTTCTCAGAGACGCCGCTTCCGCATAGGATTTTTCAAATTCGTCCCAAAGTCTGTTCTTGTGGTTTTCTATCTGATTTTCGTTCTTTCCAAGTCTGAGCTCAAGCTGGTACTTCTGGTCTGTTATGGAGTTTATCCTCTCCGCAAAGGAAGATATCTCTCCGGACACTGCAGCCCTCTTTTCGGCTATTATCCGCCTTTTTGCCACAATATCTCCCAGCTTTTCCTCGGCGGCCGCCTTTTCTTCTCTCTTTAAAGAAACGTCCTCCGATGTCGTTTCTCCCGAGACGATTCTATGCCTTTCAGCCTCAAGATCCTTCGCCTCGGCTTC
This sequence comes from Candidatus Avanaerovorax faecigallinarum, assembly GCA_019113145.1. Classification (GTDB taxonomy): domain Bacteria; phylum Bacillota; class Clostridia; order Peptostreptococcales; family Anaerovoracaceae; genus Avanaerovorax; species Avanaerovorax faecigallinarum. Next base: position 1,057 of record DXHZ01000048.1, on the reverse strand, counting down.
CCTGGCACCTAACTGATTTCTGTAATCAGCTGCGGCATCCTCAATCCTCTTAAGAAGGGAACGGCTTCCGTCAAGCTCTGAGCGCACGGCGTTTACGGCAATTCTTGCCTCTGTCATTTCACGCTCAGCTTCCCTGATACGGGAAGAGAGGGCTTCTCCCTCCGACATGAGCTTTTCTGTTTCCTCGGTTGTTTCGCTTATGGCCTTCCTTATAGACTCCGCTTCATCCGACAAAGTTTTCGTTCTGGCCTCTATGCCTTTTATCTCATCGTCGATGGCGGACATTTCTCTTGCCGTCTTATCACCTGATGCACCCGCCTCCGAAATTCTGTCGGAAAGAGATCTGACAGTGCCCTGTAAAGCGGTGTTCTGAAGCTGTATCTGGCGGAGCTCGTCTCTCAGGTCCGCCGCCTCCTCGCCGCTTCTTGCGATTATTCTCTCGAGATTTTCCTTTTTCGAGGCCATCTCTTCAACGGATTTTTCCGCATCGGAAACAGACTTTTCCAGATTTGCGATTTCTCTCTTTCTTTCGAGGATATTGGCCGTCTTATTTCTGTAGGCTCCGCCCGTAATGGCTCCCGAAGGATTTATAACCTCTCCTCCAAGGGTTACGAACCTGAGGCCTGAAGCCGCGATTTTAGACATGGCTATGGCGGAATCCATATCCTTTACTATAACCGCTCTTCCAAGCAGATAGGAAAATATACCGCTGAATTTTTTGTTGTAGGTTACGCAGTCCGACGCTCTTCCTATGAAACCGGGTCTTTCCTTAAGCTTAAGGGCGGCGTCGCTGTCATTACCCTTTACCGATTCCAAAGGAAGAAATGTTGCTCTTCCCGCTTTTTCCGACTTCAATAAATTTACGGCCTTTTTTGCATCCTCGTCTCTTTCGCAGACGATATTCTGCATGGACGCTCCCATGGCTGTTTCTACTGCAATTTCAAGACCTTCGGGAACCTCCATAAGAGATGCGGCCGTTCCGTATATACCCTTGAGAGATGATTTCATCACGGTCTTTACGGCCATGTTATAGCCTTCAAAGTTTGCTTCCATCTCC
>DXHZ01000047.1 GCA_019113145.1 Candidatus Avanaerovorax faecigallinarum | reverse complement strand
CTCTCAAGGACTGGAATCCACTCACCGTCACACGATGCAAGTGCCGGAGACACGTCCCTGATCACAGGCGTCAAAAGCTGCTGGGAACCTGTTTTTTCGTTCAGAAATTCACCTACAAGCTTTTCATAGAGAATTCTCTCGTGAGCGGCATGCTGGTCGATGAGATAGAAATTGCTCTCATCGGTAGCGGTAATGTATGTTCCGAAAAGAGTCTCTCCGATTTTCAGCCTGTCAAAGTCAAAAGGCTTATTGCCTTCGCCTATGTCAAAGGCGCACTCTTCCCAAACCGGGGAATCTTTCCGCGCTTCGTAAGAGGAAGACTCTTCCCTTATCAGGCCAGGTTCTTCAGGGACCCGGTCAGGAATAACATCTGCCTCATCGGAGCGGCTTCTAATAGTTGACAATAATGTTTTTACGTCAACTTGCTCCGTCGTTACATCTTTTTCCGGCTTTTTAACGTCGTTGGTTCTTTCAACAAAGACGTTTTTCTTCACGTCCGTGACCGCTTTGTCCGTTGAAAGAGCGGAAACTACCGCCTTCCTGATACATTCCTCGCACGCTTTCTCATCGCCGAAGCGTACCTCTCTCTTATTTGGATGTATATTCACATCGAGAGATGACGGCGAAGTCTCAAGATAGAGAAAGACTACCGGATATCTTCCCTCAAAGAGTCTCTCCTTATATCCTTCCATTACGCCACGTTCCATTATACGACTGTCTACCACTCTTTTGTTGACAAAAAAGTGAAAATCGCGTCTGTTCGTCCTCGAAAATGAAGGCTTTGATACGTATCCCGAAACGTATATTCCGTTTTCGCCGTAGTCTAAAGGGACGAGATTTTTAAATTCCGGCTCCTTATAGACCGAAAGAATTGCGGGGAGAAGCTCCCCTTTTCCCGACGTGTAGAATACGTTTTTTCCGTTGCTTATAAATCTGAATCTGATGTCGGGCCTCGTCAGTGCAAGCTGGGACAGAAGGTCTCCGATTCTGCCGCTTTCTGCCGAAGAGCTTTTCAGGAACTTCTCACGGGCCGGAGTGTTGTAGAAGAGATCCGTGACTATTATGGTTGTCCCGTCGGGGCATCCCGTAGCCTCAGAGGTCATAACGTCTCCTCCGTGAATGACGAGCCTCTTTCCTGCGCTGCAGTCCCTCGTTTTCGTTATAAGCTCCGTTCTCGTAACGACCGCTATGCTTGCAAGGGCTTCCCCTCTGAACCCGAGAGTTTCTATGGAATCAAGGTCTGAGACCTTTTCTATTTTACTGGTGGCGTGGCGCAGAAACGCCGTCTCCGCCTCTTCTGCAGGAATTCCGCAGCCGTCGTCGGTCACCCTTATATACGATTTACCGCCGTCCTTTATTTCTACGGTTACGGAAGATGCTCCCGCGTCAATGGAGTTTTCCACAAGCTCCTTTACGATAGATACGGGACGCTCTATTACCTCACCTGCGGCGATTTTGTCTGAAGTTTTCTTATCCAGGACTCTTATCATTTTATAATTTCCTTAAGTTCTTCCAGAATACCTATTGCCTGTGAAGGTGTAACCTCCATCAGATCGAGATCCTTTACCCTGCGGGCAAGGGCGTCGCCTGCGGCAGATGTGAAGAAGGAAAGCTGCTCTTCGCCGTCCGGGATATCTCGGGCCAAACCGTTATCATCAGGCGAGGCCGTGTCCCCGGATATTGCCGGACTTCCGTTTTCCGATTCCAGATAATCCAGCTTGCCTTCGGCGCTTTCAAGAAGCCGTCCCGGTACACCGGCAAGTTTTGCAACGTGTATTCCGTAGCTTCTGCTTGCGGGGCCGGGAACTATCCGGTGCAGGAATACTATATTTCCGTTTTCCTCTGAAACGTCCACGTTCAGGTTCTTCACGCCTTCTATTCTGCCCTCCAGCGCGGTGAGCTCATGATAATGGGTCGCAAAAAGTGTCCTCACCCGCTCCTTTCCGCTGCAGAGGTATTCGACTGTGGCCCACGCTATGGAAAGTCCGTCGTAAGTGCTGGTACCCCTTCCGATTTCGTCGAGTATAATGAGGCTTCTTCTGTCCGCGCAGCTTAAAATATACGCAAGCTCGCTCATTTCAACGAAGAATGTGGACTGCCCCTGGGACAGGTTGTCGGAAGCTCCGATTCTGGTGAAGATTCTGTCCACCACGCCGATTTTTGCGTAATCCGCGGGCACGAAGCACCCCGCCTGAGCCATGAGCACTATGAGAGCGGTCTGCCTCATGTATGTGGATTTTCCGGCCATATTGGGGCCTGTTATTATCATCATGGAAGAGTCAGTATTGTTAAGATATACGTCGTTGGGAACAAAGGCTGCCCCTCCGCTCATCTGCTCGATTACAGGATGTCTTCCCCTCTCAATGACAAGCTCCGAGCCGTCATCTATAACCGGCTTTACGTAACCGTTTCTGCCGCTGACTTCGGCAAAGGAACAAAGAACGTCAAGAGCGGCGAGAGCTGCCGCCGTCTCCTGAAGCTCTCTCGTCTTTTTCATGATTTCTTCCCGTATTCCGGTGAAGAGTTCGTACTCAAGCTGATTTATCTTCGCCTCGGCGCCCAGGACAAGGCTTTCCATTTCCTTAAGCTCGGGAGTTATGTACCTCTCGTTGTTTACGAGAGTCTGCTTTCTGATATAGTCCTCCGGGACAAGGTCGGCGTTGGAGCGAGTCACGTCTATGTAGTATCCGAACACCTTGTTGTAGCCGACTTTAAGATTTTTTATGCCCGTTCTTTCGCGCTCTCTTGACTCTAAAGTGGCAATCCACTCCTTGCCGTCTTTGATGGAAAGTTTCAGGTCGTCCAGCTTTTCCGAATACCCGTCTTTTATAAGTCCGCCCTCTCTTATGACAAAAGGCGCATCTTCGCAGACGGCTCTTTCTATCAGACTTCTTATGTCCTCCAGATCCCGAATTTCGTTTCTCAGTTCGGAAAGCAGAGCCGCGTCAAGGTCCGAAAGTTCAAGCTTTATTTCGGGAAGAACTTCGAGGGAACTTCTGAGGGCTATCATGTCCTTTCCGTTGGCGGAACCTGAAGCCATTCTCCCGGCAAGGCGCTCCATGTCGTAGACATTTTTAAGATGCTCTCTTATATTGTTACAGGTAAGCGGGTTATCGGACAGCGCCTCTACGGCGTCAAGTCTCATATTTATGTCCTCAGAGGCGTTTAAAGGCTCTCTCAGCCATTTTTTCATGGTTCTTGAGCCCATGGCCGTCCCTGTCCTGTCGAGAACGCCTAAAAGAGACCCTGTGGTTTTCTTTTCATACAGGGTTTCCGTTATTTCAAGATTTCTCAGGGTAGCCTTGTCCAGAGCCATTCGTCTTCCAAGTTCATAGAATGTTCCGCCCGTAATCTGGGAAAGGCTCTGTTTCTGGGTCTCCAGCAGATATGCAAGGAGTCCTCCGAGAGCGCGTATCGCTCTGTCCCTTCCCGTAAGGCCCATGGTTATTACCGCAGAATTTCCAAGCTGCGATTTTATGTTCTCTTCGGCCCCTTTAAGTGAATAATGGGATTCCGAAAGACTGTGAACATAGCCTTGAGTCGAAGACGCGATGTCTTCCGGAGATACGTAATTTTCCGCATCCTCGTTGTATATAATCTCTCTGGCGTTAATTCTCGCAAGTTCGTTTATTATCTCCCCTGCGGCCTCTTCGCCGCCAGCGGCTTCCGTAACCATAAGCTCTCCCGTGGATATGTCGCAGTAGCTCATGGCAATGCCGCCTTTGTCCGCAAAGACCGACGCCAGATAGTTGTTTTCGTTTTCTCTGAGCATAGAGCCCGACGTGATCGTTCCCGGAGTAACGATTTTGATTACCTCACGGGAAACTATCCCCTTTGCCTGAGCCGGGTCTTCCGTCTGCTCGCATATTGCCACCTTGTATCCCTTTTCAACGAGCCTTGCGATGTACGTTTCGGCAGAATGAAAAGGAACTCCGCACATTGGAGCCCGTTCTTCGAGGCCGCAGTTCTTTCCTGTAAGGGTAAGCTCAAGCTCCCGTGACGCCGTTAAGGCGTCGTCGAAGAACATCTCGTAGAAGTCTCCGAGCCGGAAAAACAGAATGCAGTCTTTGTAGTTTTCTTTTATGTCGAGATACTGCCGCATCATCGGTGACAATTTCATAAATTCAAGCTCCTGTGGTTCTCAGCGCGTATGCGCCGTAATTTATAATGGAGCTGCCGCATTGGCAGCTCCACAGGACAAGCTGTTTAGATTAGCTGTTCTTTTTCTTGTTGTATGCCTCGATTCCGAGTCTGATAAGCTCAACGCCTCTTCTCATGTCTTCCTTCTTGAGAACGTATGCTATACGCATTTCGTCCTTTCCGAGGCCCGGTGTAGCGTAGAAGCCTTCAGCAGGCGCGAACATAACGGTTTCGCCGTTGTCGTCGAACTCGGTGAGAAGGAACATGAGGAAGTCCTCAACGTTATCTACAGGAAGCTTAGCAGTCATGTAGAAAGCTCCTCCAGGCTTCTGGCAGACAACTCCAGGAATCTTCATGAGCTCTTCGTAAGCCGCATCTCTTCTTCCGCAGTACTCTGCCTTTACTTCATCGTAGTATTCCTTAGGAAGTCTGAAGAGAGCCGCTGCTCCGACCTGATCCACGGTGGATACGCAAAGACGTCCCTGAGCGATCTTCATTACGCTGCTGATGAGGTCGTGGTTCTTGGAAATGAGAAGTCCGATTCTTGCGCCGCATGCGGAGAATCTCTTGGAAACAGAGTCGATGATGATAACTCTGTCTGCATACTCAGGAACCATACCGAAGGAAGTCATCGGTCTGTCGTCATAAGCAAATTCTCTGTAAACTTCGTCTGCAATGATCCACAGGTCATGTTCCTTTGCAATTTCTCCGATAAGCTTCATCTCATCGAGAGTGAGAACGGTTCCCGTAGGATTTCCCGGGCTGATGCAGCAGATAGCTCTGGTTCTGTCTGTAATGCATGCCTCGATCTGTTCTCTGTTTGCATAGTGATAGCCTTCCTCAGCCTTAGTGGTGATAGGAACTACCTTGCCGCCTGCGGAAGTTGCAAATGTGTGATAGTTGGTGTAGAAAGGTTCAGGAATGAGAACTTCGTCCCCTTCGTTGATGATGGAAAGGAAGGTCATGGTGAGAGCTTCGGATCCGCCGTTGGTAACGATCATATCTTCTCTTCCGAAATCCATTCCGTATCCCTTGAAGTAATCGGATACTGCGTCCTGAAGTTCGGTGTTTCCGCCGGATTCAGCATAGGCGATAACCTTGTTCTGGTAGTTTCTGATTGCTTCCATGAAGCACTCAGGAGTCTCTACATCCGGCTGGCCGATGTTAAGGTGATATACCTTCTTGCCGGCTTCCTTAGCCTTTGCAGCTATAGGGTTGAACTTTCTGATCGGCGAGAACTGCATTGCGTTCACTTTGTTTGACAGTTTCATTTCTCTCAGTCTCCTTTAATGAAAAACATGGTATATTTTTTATTTCAACTCCCCGTGGGAGTCGTCAACGATGGATTTGATAAAATTGTCATCTATATTATACCTTAAATTTTCGTCTTTGCAAAGATATAAAAGATACTCAATATTTCCCTTTGCACCTTTTATCGGAGAATACGAAAGACCTTTCGGATAAAGTCCGTTTTCGGCTCCATATCCGAGGGTTTTCTCTATAACCTCTCTGTGAACGGCAGGGTCTCTCACGATGCCGTGTTTTCCCACCTGTTCTCTTCCCGCTTCAAACTGAGGCTTTATCAGGCACACGCAGCTGCCGGACGGCGACATAATGTCAGATACGACGGGAAATATAAGCTTAAGTGATATGAAGGACACATCGATGCTGACAAAGTCGCAGGGCTCTTTTATGAGCTTTCTGTCAAGATATCTTACGTTGCATTTTTCGATATTGACTACCCTTTCATCGGTTCTCAGCTTATAGTCCAGCTGTCCGTAGCCCACGTCTATGGAGTAGACTTTTTTCGCGCCATTCTGAAGCATACAGTCGGTGAAGCCCCCCGTAGAAGCCCCTATATCCGCGCATACCGCATCTTTAAGGTCAATGCCGAAAACTTCCACGGCCCTTGCAAGCTTAAGGCCGCCCCGGCTTACGAACGGACAGCTGTCACCTTTTACGGTTATTTCGCATTCCGTGTCATAGGAAGTGCCGGCTTTGTCGGAAAGCTGACCTTCCACAAAGACGAGGCCTGCCATGATTGCCCGCTTGGCCTTTTCTCTCGAGTCGAAATATCCTCTGTTTACAAGTAAAACGTCAAGTCTCTCTTTCAAAATCAGCCGTTCCTTTCGTCCAAAGCCCTGGCGACGGAAATTGCCACGGCCTCCGGCGTAAGACCGTATCTTTCCTTAAGCTCTTCGGTGCTTCCGTGCTCTATAAATTTATCCGGCCACCCCAGGGACAAAACGCGCAGTTCGTCGTTTTCGGCCTTGAAGATTTCTCCAAATCCGCCGTTTAAAGTGTTGTCTTCTAAGGTTACGTATAACTTATTATGAAAACCAATATCGTCCTTCAGGAAGTCATACTCTCCCGGCTTTACGATGCCGATGTTTACAAGACCCGCATCTATTCCCGCATCTCTGAGTATCTCTACGGCCTTTCTTCCGTCGGCAAAAGTCGTTCCGCAGGCCAGGATATCCACGTCTCTTCCACAGGATATGCGTATATTTTTTCCCGTGAATTTTTCCTTTATAGAAGGTTCCACTGCGGCCGCTCCCCTCGGATATCTTACTGCTGCCGGGGCGTCAAGAGACGCCGCGTATTCAAGCATTTCCTCAAGCTGCTTTCCCGACGCGGGAGTCAGTATGGTCATTCCCGGAGCCGTGGAAAGATATGAAATGTCGAAAATACCGTGATGAGTTTCCCCGTCGGCGCCGACAATTCCTGCTCTGTCCAGCGCAAAGATAACAGGAAGCTTCTGAAGACAGACGTCCTCCAGTATTTCGTCGTAGGCTCTCTGAAGGAACGACGAATAAATAGCGACCACCGGCTTAAAGCCTGCGCATGCAAGGCCTGCCGCAAAGGTCACTCCGTGGCCTTCAGCTATTCCCACGTCGAAAAATCTCTTAGGGTATTTGACGGCAAAACCGCCCAGACCCGTAGCGTCGCACATGGCGGCGGATATGGCCGTAATCTTCTCGTCTCTGTCTGCAAGCTCCAGAATCTTGCGGCCGAAAACTTCAGAGTACGTAACCTTTGACGGAGACAGCTCGTGTCCCGTTTCCGCGTTAAAAGGACCCGTTCCGTGAAATCTGTCAGGGTATATTTCGGCCTGCCTGTAGCCCTTGCCCTTCTTCGTTATAACGTGGACGAGGACGGGACCGTTAACGTGTTTTGCGTGCTCTAAAACCTCTATGAGATCATCGATATCGTGTCCGTCCGCAGGACCGAGGTACGTGAAGCCAAGCTCCTCGAAGATAACTCCGCCGGAGATGATGGCGTATTTAACCCTGTCCTTCGCTTTGGCGATGGAGCCTCTCAGGGAAGCTCCGATTCCCGGGATTTTTTCTATGGATTTCTTTATTGACGCCTTTGCGTTAAGGTAGCCCTCGGAAGTCCTGAGCTTTCCCAGATGCTCGGAAAGTCCGCCTATATTTCTGGAGATGCTCATTCCGTTGTCGTTTAAAATTACGATGACCCTGGATTTAGACATGCCCAGATTGTTGAGGGCTTCAAATGCAAGGCCTCCTGTCATGGAACCGTCCCCTATCACCGCGATGACGTCGTATTTGTCGCCTTTAAGGTCTCTTCCCGCCGCAATCCCTGCCGCTGCGGAAATCGACGTGCTGGAATGTCCAGTGTCGTATATATCGTGAGGGCTTTCTTTTCGCTTAGGGAAGCCTGAAAGCCCGTCCAGCTTTCTTAAGGTATCAAATTCGCCGGCCCTTCCCGTAAGAATCTTGTGGACATAGCTCTGATGACCTACGTCCCAGATTATCTTATCCTCCGGGCTGTCAAACACCCTATGGAGGGCAATGGTAAGCTCCACCACGCCCAGATTAGACGCGAGGTGACCGCCGGTCTTCGATATGTTTTCTATGAGAAAGTCCCTGATGGAGTACGACAAAAGGTTCAGCTCGTCGGGACTCATGGTTTTAAGATCTTCGGGAAAGTTGTATTCCGTTAGATTTTTTGACATAAACCGCTCCTTATTTAGTCCTTTCGGACAGTGTAAGTATGAGATTTCTGAAGAACTCTGCGTTATCGTAGTACTTTTCTATGACATTTACCGCTTCCTGAGTGAGCTCTTTCAGCTTTTTTTCCGAGTTTTCAACGCCGTTAAGGCTTACGTATGTCACCTTTTCGTGCTGCGCGTCGGCTCCGGAGTTCTTGCCCATTTCCTCGGCGCTTCCCAGAACGTCGAGAAGATCGTCCCTTATCTGGTATGCAAGACCCAGATTTTCGGCGTAAACAGTCATATCGTCAAGCATTTCTTTATCTGCTCCGCCGAGAACGAGACCTGCTTTAACCGAACCGACAAGGAGAGCTCCCGTCTTGTTTCTGTGAATGTATTCCAGCATTTCCTCCGAACACTCGGTATGTTCGGATTCGATGTCGGAAGCTTGCCCCGCCACCATGCCGGTGATGCCTGCGGCCTTTGTGATTATGTACATGGCGTTTATGTGACGCTTCAGCTCGTCGGGGTCGTCAAAGTTCATGAAGAGGTTCTTGCTCATGACCTCAAAAGCCGAATTTAAAAGGCCGTCTCCCGCAAGAGTCGCCATTCCGGCCCCGTACACCTTGTGATTGGTGGGTTTTCCCCGCCTTAAATCGTCGTCGTCCATACATGGAAGATCGTCGTGAATGAGAGAGTATGTGTGAATGTACTCCATTGCGCAGGCGTAAGGAAGCGCCTTTTCCGCCTTTCCGCCCGCAAATTCACAGGATGCCATGAGAAGCACCGGTCTCAGCCTTTTTCCGCCTGCCGTAAGGGAATACTTCATCGCATCGTAAAGAACGCTGCTTTTAGGATCCACCGGCGGCAGGTAGTCGAGAAGATTATCATTTAATATCTTAAGATATTCATCATAGCTTTCTCTCACGGGTTACACCTCGCCTTCAAATTTTTCCATTTTCTGCTTTGCATTCTTAAGGATTTCCTCGCAGGACCGGTAATATTTCATACCCTCTTCGTAACAGCTTACGGCTTCTTCAATGCCTATATCCCTGTCTTTAATCTTTTCGGAAAGCTCCTTAAGTTTTTCCATATTCTCTTCAAATGTTCCGCTCATCGCAATTCTCCCCTCTGTCACACACCAGTTATTTCCGCTTTTGCGCTGCCGTCTCCGAACAGGATTTCAACCCTGTCTCCTTCGGAAAGTTCGGAAGACGACGATACCGCTATTCCGTCTTTTGTCACTACGGAATAGCCGCTCTTAAGTATCTTCTCCGGGTTGTTCTCCGAAAGGACGGTCCCCAAGGAGGAAAGAGCCTTCTCCCCATCGTCGATACGCTTTAACGCAGAGGATTTCAGCTCCATGATAAGATTTTCGCATCTCAGGGTCTCGTACATGAGCTTGTTGGCCGCATGAGCCTTAAGCCCGTCGATAACAGTTTTCAGCCGGTTCATGATCTCCGCCGTATCGGGCGCTGCAAGCTGCGCCGCCGCAGTAGGAGTCTCCGCCCTCACGTCCGCGACAAAATCCGCAATCGTAAAGTCTATCTCATGTCCCACGGCCGAAATCACCGGGATACGGCATTTATATATGGCCCTTGCCAGAGCTTCGTCGTTAAAGCAGGCAAGATCTCCCGGCGCGCCGCCTCCTCTTCCGACTATGAGAACGTCTATGTCATTGACGTTTTCGTCTATGTAGTTTATGGTCCTGGTAATATCTGCGGCTGCGCTGTCTCCCTGAACCAGAACAGGAAAGAGAACTATATCCACAAGTCTGTTTCTGGAATCCAGTATGCTGAGCATATCCCTTAACGCCGCGCCTGTGTCAGACGTAACCAGCCCTATTTTATGTGGAAATTCAGGCAGGCTCTTCTTATGAACCCTGCTGAAAAGTCCTTCCTTTTCAAGTTTTGCCTTAAGCTCGTCAAAGGCTGTAGCCGCAGCTCCCGCCCCTTCAGGCTCTATTTCTCTTACGTATATGGAATAGGACCCGGTCTTTTTATACACGCTTACTCCGCCCGTTATAACGACCGAATCGCCGTTTTCAAGGAGAGTCTTAAGGCCCGCCGCCTTTTCCCTCGGCAGAAAGCAGTTTATCCTGCTCGCTTCGTCTGCGATGGAAAAGTACACGTGACCGCTGGCGTGGTACTTTATTCCCTCTATCTCACCTCTTACGGTCACAAAGGACAGCAGCGGATCCGTTCCCAGAACTCTCGATATGTATTCATTAAGCTGTGAAACGGTTACAGGTTTAATGGCCATAGTCATCTCCCGGAATCGACTCTAACGTAAAAAGCGGCATTCAGTATGCCGCCTTATATTATACCTTTTCTTGAATTGATTGAGAAGATGTTTTAGGCAAAAATAAAGTATTGAGAAGTCTTCCGCAATAACAAACTTTTTACAAAAATATTACTGTAGCTCGATATAACGAATATTTGTACTTGTGATAGTATAATATCGTCAGCTGTAGTAAGTACACAAAGATGTTATTATGAATCACAAGTTAGCAAGAAAACTTATGTATGTTCTTATTCTATCCGGAATTGTTTTTGCTTTTGTGCTGACGGTTATATTTCCGGAGATTTTTAAACTTGCTATGAGCGTAGGCGTTGCTATCAGCTCTACGGGCATACTGATCGGAGTATTATTCATAAGATGCCCTTATTGTCATACCGGACTAAATCTTCACGGTTTCAGTCCTGATTACTGTCCGAACTGCGGAAAGAGAATATGAGTATGTCAGTAAGCAATATATCCCTTCGTTTCGGTTGCTGCTAATCGTAGTCCTTTGGCAGGATTCTTATACAAATCACTTGCCATTTTAAAAGAATGCCCAAATCAATAATACATTCTCCGTACCAGTTCTCTGTCGTACTCATCTTCCGTTCCCGGTCTTAAGGTTTCCCGTACTTCTCCCGTTGACGTATAACCAAGAGACTCATAGAGAGATGCTCCTGTGTCGTTATCCATATAATGCATCAGTTCTACAAAAGCGGCAGAAGGATATTCTTTTCTAAAAAACTCGGCGGCACCTTTCATGGACGCCCTTCCGAGGCCCTTCCCCTGAACGTCTTTATCCAGCATTATGCGCTTGAGATACACGTAATCCTTCCCGTCCGAATGAATTTCGTGACTGCCCTCACCGGGCCCCATTTCCCTCACCACACCGTCAGGCTGAAAATAGTAAAGCATGAAACCTATAAGCTCGTCATCGTTGTAAATGGCTCTTGGCTCCAGATATGTAAAAACATAGGATTCTGCCAGCGAGTAAAGGTTGTTTTCCAGAAATCCCACCTGGTCATCTCTAAGCCTCAGGTTTATAACGTCTTCAAAATTCTTTGGAGTTACTTTTTCAAATCTAATCATTTTTTCTCCTCTCAGACAAGCAAAGTTCAGTTTGTGACTGCATCAGAAAGAAAATCAATATACTAATTATAATAATAACTTGATATAAAGAATCCGATTATCCCTATAAATATAGGATTTAAGGACTATTCATATTTATAATAGTAAACCATTTTATAGTGATAACCACTTGGTTTTTTTGCCCAATATGTACCATAATACTGTGGATTTTTTACATGAAAACTCGTCCAAGTCACTTTAAATGTATGTTTATCATATAATCTATATGCTTTAATTTCTGCTCTTTTTACTTTTCGTCCATTATGAGTAGCAGGCACTGTGCGAGAACCAGAATGTCCGATTGAATATGACTTACTAAAGCTAAAACCTAAAGTTGCCTCTGCCTTTTTCCTTACATTAAAAGCCACATTTGAACTGGCAGAAAAAGAAGTAGATTTCATCTGGTTTAAAGATATATTTATTCCCGGTTCTCCAGAAACTGATTGCCCTGTATAAGCTCCTATTTCACTTGTTCTACTTAATTTTGTTACATGATATCTAATGCGACTTCTAGGTTCAATAGTAGATATTTCATCAATATTTTCTTTTATCGTTGTGTCATAGATATTAAACTCTTCAACTACTTCATAATCAGGTAAATTTTCTTGATTTGTTTCTGCATGTACATTTGCAGTATTTATAATAATAACATAATTGCAACTAACAATAACGACATCACTTTCTTCATGAATTATTTCTCCTCTCTGTAAAAATAAAATATGCCAACAATATTAGGCACACAACTCTAATGCTTGATGCATACTGCGAAATTCTAGTTATAGTATATGTGTCAGTTGTTATTGAGCCAAAATTTTGAGCAACAAATTCCGCAATGGGGGAAGATAACAAGCATAATAGTATCAATACGACAATTTTAACTAACAATTTATTATTCAAATATACTCCCTCCTTTTATTGTTAGTCTTAGCTAACTAAATCATAACAAAATTATATGAATATGTCAATATTACTTTTATTCCTCTTGATTATCCTGCACAGAAAGAGGAAAAAGGTTACTTGTCCTCGTTGTTAAAATCGTTAATCTTTAATATTTTACGTAATTCCGACTCCCATAGCCGTAAAGATAATGGTCACAATACCGCCGGAAACGGGTCTTTCCACGTAACACTTCTTCGTATTTTCCGGATTTCGTCATCGGACAAAAAGTGATGAGTCGCTCTTACGGAGCTTTCCCATACATCAACCAGTTTTTCCGTCAGCCCGGCATCTCTGCATTCCGCCTCTGTAATGCGGATTTTAGTTTCATATGAATCTTTTTCCATAACGAAGTTAGTGAGCAAAACTCCCCGCCTTTCCACCTGCTGCTCCTTTATCACCCGGTACCCTCTTTGCAGGAAAAACGGCTTTGCGGTAACAGATGCGTGGGTCGTGATTTTACCCCCGGTGCTGCTCTCAAGGCGGTCGCAGATAGCCGTCCCGATTCCCCTGCCCTGATAATCCCTGTGAACGTAGAGTCTGTCAAGGTATCCCGTTTCATCTATATCGCCAAAGCCTGCAATCACGCCGTTTTCAGTAGCCACCAGACTGCAATGGGATTCGAGACTTTTGTTCCATTTTTCCATATCGATATTACCGTCCGCCCATGCGTCAAGCTGCTCGGCGCCATAGTCCGCAGCGTTTACCGTGTGAACCGTGTTATAAAAAAGCTGGGCAATTTCCGGAAGGTCGGACGGCGTGTATTTTCGTATTCTTATCAAAGTGTGCTCCTTTGAATTAAAATTTCATCGACAATCCTGTCAATTGTTTTTCTATCAGTGTCAATTTTAACAGTATCAAGAGCCTGAAAAAGGGGTATTCTCGAGACGCTTCTTTCGATAACATCAGCGGTGCGAACACCTCGCTTTACGTCACATGACAATCTTTGCCGCAAGGTATCTTCACTGGCAACGAGGGATATGCACTTCACAGTACAGATGCTCAAATCTAATCTTTCAATAATGGAATCCATAATACTCTGCTTGTCCATAACCCAGCAGAAAATAATATTTTCATATGCGGAACACCTCAGAAAGTTATTCAAGAGATAACAGATATTGTCAATCACCATTTTTTTGGTTTCACTGGTTACTCTGAATGGGCTTGAATCCCAGCACCAGTCGCCATCAAGAAAAACACTGTTTTGCAAATCACGTTTCAGCTGCTGACATACAGTCGTTTTTCCAACTCCCATGGGGCCGCCAATCATGTATAGGGTTTTCATCACTTGCACCTACATTTGATATTTATTTCTTTATAGATTATATCGACAATGGTATCTATATCCTTGTCGGCAGTGATTACGGTTTCTTTGAGTCTGTCAGAAAAATCCTTTTCCACCCACCATCTTCGCATAGATTCTTCGCCAAATTCACGGGATTTCTCTCTTGTAAGATGGCGTTTTAAAGTTTCCTCAAAAGGTATGTCGAAATAGTAGGAATAAACTTCTGAGCCATAAAGAAAGTTCGCAAACTCAAAGAGTGAGCTGTACCAATCAGACCTCATAATGCCTTCCAATATGACAATATTGCTGTGGTTACTTCCGTATTGCAGCAATTCTTTCATAAGCGGAATCGCGGGTGTATCTTCACCATCATTGACGTGTAGCATGTTTCTCCTGATTTCGTCCTGGGAAATAATCATAGTATTATGTCCCAGTTTCTTTTGCAGACGCTTGGCTATAGTCGACTTTCCGCTTCCGGAATTTCCTCTTAAAATAATCAGTTTACTCATATCTCTTTGCATTAATTTACACTATAATTTAAACGCCTGTTTCGGTATACGTTCAGTTATCAGGTTCTCTGCATTTAACGACAGCAATTCGCTTCTGCTTACCCATTTATATGCCATGGTTTCACCTGGCTGTAATTTAATGCTGTCCTTTTCACAATCAGTCACACACAAAAATTCCACGTATATCGTGTTACTATTAGAGTCTCGTCCGATTTCCTCTAATTTATCTGTTTTAATGCCTGTTTCTTCGTACAGTTCTCTTAGGGCACAGTCTAAAGATGTTTCTCCTCGTAAAGCTGATCCGCCGGCGGTCGCTTCCCACATACCACCGTAACTTTTTTTCGTATCACGTTGCATTAATAAATAAGTTCCGTCGATATGCTTAACGAGAATATCACAGACTAAATGAAAGAGACCTTCCGGTATGGTCTGTCCTCTAATCAACGTAATATCTTCCACTATATTGAGGTCTTTGTCATAAGCGTCCCAAATTTCCATAACATACTTTACCTCTAAACAAATCAACGACTATAGGATATCAATTAAATACTTCTTCAGGCCGTCCCTGTATTTTTCTGTAAGAGTCAGATACTGCTCCTGCTCCTCGGTCGTCCATTCATTCCAGATTTTGTTTTCGGCTTTATAAATAGGGAGGATTTTTTCAGCAGCAAATTCCTTTCCCTTTTCCGTCAGGCAAAGGATGGTGTTTCGTCCTTTGCCCTGCTCAAGATATACGATTCCCTCTTTTTCAAGATTGCGTATAGCGGAGTTTATCGTCTGTCGGCTCATGCCGGTCAGCCTGCTTACCTCGCTCTGCATACACCTTCCGTCCTT
Organism: Candidatus Avanaerovorax faecigallinarum; assembly: GCA_019113145.1. Taxonomy (GTDB): domain Bacteria; phylum Bacillota; class Clostridia; order Peptostreptococcales; family Anaerovoracaceae; genus Avanaerovorax; species Avanaerovorax faecigallinarum. The sequence continues at coordinate 20,760 of DXHZ01000047.1, read as the reverse complement.
TTCACAAAGCACGTACATAATGTTCTGAACGCTGTCCGAAATTCCCATCTTTACGGCAGCCTCGTGATACAGCGCGTTTATTTCTCCTGCCAGATAAGTATATTGGCCTGCTTTTAAATAGTGCATATTTATCTCCTTAATATCCTGGTTTCAGCTTATCCGGTTACCTGCGGTACATCTGCCCGTCTCCACCCATAAGGGCCGTCATTTCCTCAATCCGTTCCAGAGGAAACGGCGGTACCGATAACGGTTTCATCGCGATCGACATCAACTTCATCGGGTTATCATCTGCGGCTACTCTGTTGGAACTTATATGTCCGCACCTTTTGCAACGATGAATAACCGCCCACTCTCCGCTTTTTCTAACCCAGACACCTATGGGTTCCATTATTCCGCCGCAGTCCGCTTCTCTGTCTCCCGGCTCAATGTCAAGATGCAGACTGGAAAGGCAGTTTGGACAGTGATTGCGGTGGTTGCTTCCCGCTCCTGTATCTACAACCGGGCGGCCGCATACTTTGCATGTAAAGCTGTCATTGCAACTGTGGGTTTTATAATAGCCTTTCTCAAACTTTTTACGTTTATTTTCTCTGTTCATGGTGTTTCACCTCTGATAATATTCTAATCAACCATATCTGGCCTCATCGTTTGTCCGAATTCGTACATTCTAATTATATCCGATTTCGGACATAAGTCAACACCATTTTACAAATCATAACCAACTCTGTAATTCCAACAAACTTTTTAAAAGGTGTACGGTGCAGTATAAGATGGCTATACCGCCCCACATACAAATTAAGTTATGCATCCACTGGAGTCAGTTCTCCTCTATGAGTACATTGTCTTTATATAAAAACAACTCACCTGCCTCATTTTATTTCCCGCACCTATCCATATAACACAATATTTAAATTCTCATCAGAAGTATCCCATCATTCCACTATGGGCATTCTCCTGTCAATAGTTCAAGGTTTAGTTAAATTCCAGATTCAAGGTGTAATTCCTAAAAATCTTTAGGTAAACGGCGATATGGCAGTAATAATCCTAAATAATATGCACCTATTACACCTATTTGCGAATAAATATGCAGAAATTGACCCGTTTTAACGATAATTTATTGCTAAAGTTTAGGTTTTTGAACTGTAAACTCTGAAATAGCTAAAGAAATTTAGGAATGCAAGGCAGATAATGCGTTTTACCTAAACTCTGCCGTCAAGCCGCATAGCTCCAAGAAGAGCCGTCCCTACGGCATTATCAGACGAAAGTTCCGGTTTTCCGAAGACGATGTTTATCACTTCACCGTTACCGTCTGTGCGCCCTGCTTTCATATACGATTCTACGGATTTCCTCAGATATACGCTTGACGCAACTCCGCCTGCAAGGAGCGCGTCTTTAACACCGTACTTTCTGCATCCGTATTCCGACATACGGATTATGGCCTTTGAAACAGCCTCCATAAGCTTAAATGAAAGTTCCCTGTGGTCGCAGCCTGTATCAACGGCTTTTTTCACGGCGGTTTCAATCCCTGAAAGATTTATCCAGCCGTCGATGACCTTAATGACTGGAAGTCTGATGGCTTCTCTTCCTGAAGTACGTAAGCGTTTGCTATCTGCATATTCGAGAGCGAGCCTGTCGATTTTTTCTCCTGCAGGAAAGTCGAAGCCCATTCTCTGCCCTGCTCTGTCAAGAAGCTGACCGAAAGATATATCCAATGATCCGCCGCAGATTTCAATATCCATAGCAGGGACAAAGTCTGTACTCGCGGAAGATCCGAAATCTTCGGGCACTTCCGAGGCACAGATATTGTCTTTCACATATAGAAGTTCGGTGGTGCCGCCTGACAGGTGCATTGAAATGTATGAGGGAGCCCCCGAAAGGGATGAATAGAATTTTACCGCCATAATGTGGCCTTCCTGGTGGGAAAATTCCACGTACGGACAGCCCGCCGCCGCGGCCGCTGCGCGGCCGGCGCCCATGCCGGCGAGAAACGCCGGCATGTACGACCCCGCCTGAGGGCGGGGCGCGGCAGAGGCTGCCACGATGCCGAGCTGGCAGCCTGCTGTCCTCACATCACCTATGACTTCTTCCAGTAAACCGGGCAGATTTACGGTATGCTGAAACAGAGCTTCCGACTGTCTGAGACCTAAAGCTCCTTCCTTTACGTTAAGAAAAATTCGTCTGTCGCTGATGATCTTTCCCGATTCGGTGACCGCAGCTACAGACGTTTTATAATTGCTCGTATCTATGCCTAATGCGCATTTTTGTTTCATATCAGTTAATCGCTTTCCGACGGGCTTTTGGTTGATATAAAAGTCCGTCGCTTCTCTTGCAGGCTCTCGGTACTAAATAAGTTACCTGTCTTATGACAGACTTCCGGCTGATAAACAGGTATCTCGCCTTTTACTGTTCATCGGCTCCCTTTTTTTCAAGCTCTTTGTACACGCCTGCAAGGATTCCGTTCACGTAGGAATGTGATTCCTCGGTGCCGTATCTCTTGGAGAGCTCCACGGCTTCGTTTATGGAAACGGTAGCAGGTATTCCCTTCATATATGCCATTTCGCAGACTGCGACTCTCAGCACCGCAAGATCGGTTTTCGGCATTCTGGAAAGAGTCCAGCCACGCATGTTTTCGGTGATAAGCCTGTCAATCTCGTCTTTCTTATTGCACATAACGGAAAACATTTCAGAGCAGTATTTCTCCTGACCCTTGTCGTCAAAATCGGAGAAGTACTTTGCCCTGTCATCAATATCAAAGCTGGCTCCGGCGTCCATCTGGAAGAACACCTGCATCATAAATTCTCTCGCTTCTTTTCTCGTCATCATTTATCCTCTCCGGGCGCAACGACGCCCTGTACATGTATGTTTACTTCCGCAGGGGATACCCCTGCAAACTCCTTTACCCCATCTATTACGGTCTTCTGTATTTCCCATGCCAGCTGCGGTATGCGGACACCGTATTCTGCTATTATAGACACGTCGATTGTAAGTTCTCCGTCCTTTGTACCTACCTTTATCCCCTGCCCTTCGGAAGGTTCCATTCCCAGCAGGTTGGTAATGCTTCCGGAAAAGCCCGTATATATTTCCGCAACACCCGAAACGCTTCTCGCTGCGTTTGCGGCGCAGGCGGCAATTTCATCTTCAGATGCGGTTATGTGAAATGACTTTTCGCTGTTTTTACTGTCCATACGCTAATCTCCCTTTATTGAAAGATATTCATCAAGGCGTTTTTCTTCAAGAGTTCCGATCATATCGGCAAACGGATTGAGATCACCTTTCGTACCGTACGCTTCAAGTGCGTCGTAATACTCGAGCCTGTCCTCTTTTGCGATTGATACAGGAAGAAAACCGGCCGACATCAGCTGATAATTCATAAGCATCCTTGATGTTCTTCCGTTGCCGTCAACGAAAGGATGAATTCTAACAAACTCCGCATGAGTCCATGCGGCCAGCTCAACGGCATTCAGGTCTTTCCTGCAGCTCAGATCGATATAGAAATTTTTTATCTGAACATACATTTCGCCGGGAGCAGGCGGTTTAAATCCGGCTCCGGAAATACGTACTTCCACGTCTCGATATATTCCGCCGATAAGAATATTTTCCATCAGGATGGAATGAATATCTTTAACGACAGGCTCATCAAGGGGCCTTCCGTCTTTGATACATTTTTTGACAAAATCAAAAGCCTTTGCATGATTTGCAACTTCATATATCTCACGAAGAGATTTACCTCCGACAGAAATACCGTCTTCAATAACAGCCTTTGTCTGAAGGAGCGTAAGAGTATTCCCCTCTATGGCAGTAGAATTGTGCGCATACTCTGCGTTAAAGCTTTTTTCAAAGCTGTCCAGTGCTTCGGCAGGAATGCTGTTTACAAATCTGCAAAGTTTTTCTTTTTTTTCTAAAAGGGCCTCATAATTCATTTTATTCGCTCCAATTAAAGTATTCTCCCTTACTGTACATTATATCGGGAAAAAGGTCAACTAGCTCATTCCCCGGATTCTCTCAAGGGCGGCTCTGATTTCACGGTTGCGGCTTTCGATGTCCGCGATAAGCTCTCTTGAGGACATTCTCATGGCGCCCTGACCGAACACGGCCATCTGCTCCAGTCGGTCGGAAGTCGCAACGGTTATGCGTATTTTGTCTGCGTTTTCAAGAACAGTCCGCTCTATGAACTGGTCTGCCGTCTCGTCCTCCTTTGTGTAAACGACGGTGACGCCCGGCCTGCTTTCGGAGATTTCAACGCCTCTCGGCCTTCTGTACGCGTCAAAAATAACCAGTATTTTTCTTCCCAGATATGTGCCGTAATTTGCGAGAGCCTCGAGAAGCTTCTCCCTTGCGGCGCCAAGATCTTCTGCGGCCAGCTCCTTAAGCTCGTCCCAGGCAAATATGGCGTTATACCCGTCCACAATGAGAATCTCCTCGGAAGAAGCGTTGTTGATTCCCGTTGACTTTCCTCTGTATCCGGAATCCGATTTTATAATCTTTCTGCTCTTATATCCTGCCGGCTTCCTGTCCTTTTTAACATTTCTGTTTGCCGGCTGGTTCATGGCGAAAATCTTCTCAAGCTCGGCCGGATCGTACTGCTTTTCTCTCTCCCGGAAAGTGTAGTTGAAGGAAACGTCCTCATCTTCTCCTCCGCCGGCGTTTCCAAAGATTTCATCGAGAGAAAAGCGCATGTGCATCTTTTCGTCCGACTCATTCCACGGCACGCTTACTCCCGCGCCATGACTGCAGAACACGGAATCTCCGGTATTTGTAATATCCCTGTCCGGGTCGTATGCTGCCTTCGCTATTACCTCTTCGCTGTTGTGACAAAAGGTGTAAGGGCCTTCCCGTAGCGCCATATTGCCCTCTCCCGATGTAAAGCTTGCAAGCTCCACATCGTATCCCCCTATTTCGGAAGCGGATACGTTTCCAGTAACGGCGAATCTTCCGCCGCCGGCCTCCGCAGGTTCGCAGGTTCCTCCCATTTTGGTAATGTCAGCCATAACCCTGCCCGAAGCGGTTTCGGGAACCTCTATTCTGAATTCAAAAGTCGGCTCAAGGAGAACTGATTCCCCCTTTCTCAAAGCCTGTCTCAGGGCTCTTAGGGTCGCCTGCCTGAAATCGCCGCCTTCCGTGTGTTTAAGGTGTGATCTGCCGCCCAAAAGCGTAATCTTTACGTCCGTAAGCGGAGAACCTGTAAGCGCGCCTCTTAAGGTTTCTCCGGCCAGAACGGACAGAATCTGCTTCTGATAGTTTTCCGATAGAACGTCTGCGGGGCATGCGGAATCGAGAATTACGCCTCTGCCTCTTTCCACAGGCTCTACCAGAAGGTGGACTTCTGCGTAATGCCTTAAAGGCTCAAAGTGCCCTGCCCCGATAACGGGTTTTGTCAGTGTTTCAAGGTATTCGACCTTTCTGTCCGCAAAGCTGATATTCCAGCCCCACCTGTCCTGGGCAAGCCTCTGGATAATTTCCATCTGAACGGTTCCCGTGATTCCCGCTCTGATCTCTCCGTTTTCTTCGTTCCATTCTACGGAAAGCTCGGGTATCTCTTCGTCAAGCTCCTGCATCCTGGCAAGAGCTGTGAAATCATCGGTGTCATCGTCGTACACGACGGTATATGTTACGGGAGACTTTTCACCGGTATCCGCGCAGAGCGCGCCGATTCCCTCTATTCCAAAGCCCTGTCCGCAGTAAGTATTCACGGGCCCTGTGACGGCTATGACCTGCCCTGCTTTTCCTTCGTCAAGGTTCCTGTAATTTTCTCCCGAATAAAGTCTGATTTCGTTTACCTTTTCAGCGCCAAGCATGTCTTTGACCCTGAGGCTGCCTCCCGTAATCTTGAGATGGGTAAGCCTCGTTCCCTTTGAGTCCCTGCTGATTTTGTACGCGAGAGCGCCGAAAGCCCTGTGATAAGTCTTTGACTGAGTAAATTCCGACAAAGCCTTCAGCAGCTCTTCAACACCCTCTTCCTTAAGGGCCGACCCGAAGAAAACGGGGAAAATCTTTCTTTCGGTTATGAGCCTTCTGTAGTCGTTCTTTTCAAGATTACCTCGCTCAAGAAAATACTCCAGCGCTCCTTCGTCCTCGCCCGCCGCAATCTCCGCCGTTTCCGGGCTCAGACCTTTTGAGAAATCAACGGCGCCCGTACCAAATGAACCGTTTAGTTCACCCATGAGAGCGTCCCTGTCCGCTCCCGGCTGATCCATCTTGTTCACAAAGATAAAAGTCGGAATTTCCTTTTCCGCCAGCAGATTGAAGAAAAAACGCGTCCTCGCGTCGACGCCGTCCGAAGCCGAAACTATAAGAACGGCGCAGTCAAGTACGTCGAGAGTTCTTTCGCTTTCCGCAGAAAGGTCGGCATGACCCGGAGTATCCAAAAGCGTGAAAAACAGACCGTCTCTTTCGAAAACAGCCTGCTTTGAAAACACGGTGATACCCCGCTGTCGCTCTATTTCATTGTTATCCAGGTAGGCGTCCCGCTTGTCCACCCTGCCGGCTCTGTTGATAACTCCGGCGAGATGGAGAATGCTCTCCGACAAAGTCGTCTTACCCGCATCTACGTTGGCAAAAAGACCTAAGGTTATATAACGGCTATTCATAGCTAATCTCCAAATTAGTTTTCTCAATTATACCACGAAATCCCTTCTTTCGCATTAAAATCCGGCTTCACCCTGCCTGTCTGCCTGTATTTCCCTTCTGACGGAGCTTGCGTTTTTCTTTCAAATCCTGTAAAATACAGAATTAAAACGAACTGACCCCACACTTAGGAAGGAGCAGGCTGCCGTGTCACAGGTAACGAAGCGAGCCCTGGAACAGTCGTTGAAGAATTTGCTGCTGAAAAAGCCGCTGACTAAAATCACCATCAATGACATTGCCGAGGACTGCGGTATACACCGCATGACATTTTATTATCATTTCAAAGATATTTACGATCTCGTGGAATGGTCTTGCCTTGAAGACGCCAGGAGAGCGCTGGATGAGAAAAAGACTTATGAAACATGGCAGCAGGGATTTCTACAGATCTTCGAGGCGGTACAGGACAACAAGCCCTTTATTTTGAATGTTTACCACTGCGTCCACGGCGAACAGGTTGAAAAATATCTGCAGCCTCTTGTAGACCGGCTTTTGCTGGATGTAATCAATGAGGAAGTCGGTGAAATGAAGGTTCGGGATGAGGACAAGCAATTTATCGCCCGAATCTATTCATACATTTTTATCGGGCTGATGCTCGACTGGATCAAAGACGATATGCGGGAGGACCCGCAGCAGATAGTGGACAGGCTTGCCAGGCTCATCAAAGGCTCCGTGTCAGCATCGCTTTCACGTTTCCAATACTGATTTTATCATTTCTGCGAATCTGATTATATTTTATACACTTTGCGGCTCCGTGATAAGAGTTTTATCACGGAGCTTTTTCTGTTTATTGTAAGCCTGACGTGAAAGGCTATAATAAAACCGTCGAAAGGAAAACAGAAATCAAAAGGAGGTTTTATTATGTATTATTCTGCTGGCACTTACGAATCATTTGCCCATCCCGAAAAGCCCAGGGATGTGGACAAAAAATCGGCTTATATCATCGGCACGGGCCTTGCCGGCCTGACAGCGGCTTTTTATCTGGTTCGTGACGGACAGATGAAGGGTGAGCACATTCATGTATTTGAAAAACTGGATCTGGCTGGCGGCAGCTGCGATGGCCGCAAGGATATCACAAAGGGCTTCTTTATGCGGGGCGGCCGTGAGATGGACAACCATTTCGAGGTAATGTGGGATACCTTCCGCGATGTCCCTTCCATCGAGACACCTGGTGTCTCTGTTCTTGATGAATATTATTGGCTCAACAAGCACGATCCCAACTACTCTCTGTGCCGCGCCAGTGTGAACCGCGGCGAGGACGCCCACACCGACAGGCAATTCAAGCTTGACAAGGATTCCGCCATGGCGCTTTCCAAACTGTTCCTCACGCCGGAAAAGGATCTGGAGGACAGGAAGATTTCCGATGTACTGCCTGAATCCTTCTGGAACACTAACTTCTGGCTTTACTGGCAGACGATGTTTGCATTCCAGCGCTGGTCCAGCGCTCTGGAAATGAAACGGTATCTGTGCCGTTATGTTCATCACATCGACGGACTGCCCGATTTCAGTGCCCTGCGCTTCACCAGATACAACCAGTATGAAAGCATGATCCTGCCGCTGGTGAAATATCTGGAGTCTCACGGCGTGCACATCGAGTACGGCATGGATATCAAAAATGTCATCATCGAAACCGAAGGCGACAAAAAAGTTGCCCGGCAGATTGTGTACGTCAGGGACGGAAAGGAGCAGACCATTGACCTGATCGAAGACGATTTGGTGTTCATCACTAACGGATGCTGCACCGATACCTCCTGCTATGGAGACCAGACCCATGCTCCTGACCTTTCCAAAGTGAAGAACGGCGCCGGTGAGTCGTGGGATATGTGGAAAGCTATTGCTGCGCAGGCGGAGCATGGCGAGTTCGGCAATCCGGATAAATTCTGCTCCGATGTGGACGCAACCAACTGGATGAGCGCCACCGTAGCCACCTCCAACGAAGAGATTATCCGGCACATTATGAACATCTGCAAGCGTGATCCCCGCTCCGGCAAGGTGACCACCGGCGGCATCGTCACCGTCAAGGACAGCGCCGATAACTGGTATCTCTCCTGGACCATAAACCGTCAGCCTCAGTTCAAGTCTCAGGACAAGAACATGGTGCTTGTTTGGCTGTATTCCCTGAATACCAACAGAGAAGGCAACTATGTAAAGAAGGCCATGAGGGACTGTACCGGCGAGGAGGTCTGCCGCGAGTGGCTGTACCACATCGGCGTACCGACTGAAAAGATTGACGCACTGGCCCACAGTGCCTGCAACACCACCACCTGCTTTATGCCGTATATCAACGCATTCTTCCAGCCCCGTAAGGAGTCTGACCGTCCTAAGGTAGTGCCAGATGGCGCAGTGAACTTCGCCTTCATCGGCCAGTTCGCCGAGACTCCCCGTGATACAATCTTCACCACCGAATATTCCATGCGTACCGGTATGGAATCAGTCTACACCCTGCTGGACATCGACCGCGGCGTACCGGAGGTCTGGGGCAGCAAATATGACGTGCGGGAGCTGCTGCGCGCCTGCTACTACGCAATTGACAAGAAGACCATTAACGAAGCGCCTCTGTCCTTCAAGGAGAAGGAAATGCTTAAGCTGCTCCGGAAAAAGGTAAAAGGCACCGACATCGAGATTCTGCTGAAGGAAAGCGGACTCATCAAATAAATAAATACAAGCGCGCCTGTCTGAATCAGCGTAGTGGTACTGCTGCATGTCAGCAAAAGCGTTCAAGCCGGCAGACTCTTTCCCGTAAAGAATCTGCCGGCTGTTTTAAACAGGTCATTATTTAAGATTATCGTACTCCTCGTCGCCCACCGGTTCGCACCACTCATTTTTCGTGTTCTCGCCCGGCACTTCAACGGCTATATGGGAAAACCAGCTGTCGGATTTTGCGCCGTGCCAGTGCTTAACTTCAGGCGGAATCGTTATCACCGTGCCAGGCGTCAGGCTTACGGCCTCTTTCCCCTCTTCCCGATACCAGCCCTCTCCTGCCGTACATATGAGAATCTGTCCGCCGCCTTTTGTCGCATGGTGTATATGCCAGTTGTTTCTGCACCCCGGCTCAAAGGTTACATTGGCAAGGAATACCGGCGTCTTTTCCGGTTCAGTCAAAGGCTTCAGATACGACCGGCCTGTAAAATATTCTGCAAAACCGTCGTTAGGCGCGCCTATTCCGAAGGAATCCTGACTTTCAAACTCTTTTCTGTCTTTGATTTTCACTTTTCTTTCCCTCCTATTTCTGTCTCTTTAAGATGTAGTGTGTCAGATATATGCAGGTTGCCGTTATCGCAATATAATCCGCATAGAAAAGGGCCGCCGGTTCACTGAAATCGAAAAATACAAAATGGGTCCGGCCAAGCATATACGTAAGAAAATCTCTTTTGCAGAATGCGTAGACTCCGTACGCCGCAATCAGCGCTGAAACAATCTTCAATGCTGCCTTTGTCGTATCACTCTCGCAGATTAATCCCGTACGTTTCTTTATGATTCCGGAAATCATTTCCCAGTGCATTCCTATGTGAACGGACATGATAATAAAGCCCCAGTAGCTTGCGATGATGTGTATGAGCCTCGCAGCCCCCGTATGTCCCCTTATGTCGAGAAAGGCGAACACGTGGTTTGACATTGTAATTCCGCTGAATGCAAGAAGAACCATATCTGAAATCAGCAAAATATTTAATGCAAAGGTGCAGACTCTTCTCTTCGTCAGTTTTCCCGAAAAGATGCCCTTATACCACTTCACGTTAAGCAGATGATGGGCAATAAAGAGAATGAACATTCCTGTTCCGATCCACTCGTGAGCAGAATCGCCCCACAGCTGGTATCCCATGAGAAGAAAAAGGCACAGGCTCATCAGCGCGTCAACGATAAGCTTTACAAACAATTTCAGATTCATTCTTCTGCCGCCTTATTTATGCAGGTTATGGCGTTCAAACTCCGCGGATATCCGATGTACGGAAGGCACTGAGATACGACTCTGATGAGAAAATCTCTGTCGTTACCAAGGTTCATGTTTCCCTTTGAGTGAGCGGTCAGCTGAGGTTCGCATCCTCCCTGGGCCATGAGAAAACAAAATGTGATAAGCTCACGCTCGGCGAGGTTAAGACCCTTTCGCGTATAGTAATCTCCGAAACAGTTGTCGGCAAGCCACCGGTTTATATGTCCCGTTTTCCAGGCTTCTCTCATATGCTCTCCGAAAATTTCGACCTGCGCCTCCACACCTTTTTCCAGTCTGTTTTCATAATCTGTCGTCGCCTGTCCTTCCAAAGGAAGGGATATTCCGGCGTCTTTCAGCGCTTCGTTGGTACAGATGAGAAACGGCAGTATTCTGCCGTATCCAAGATAATCTACGGCCTGATATACGATTTCCTTAGCCATTACAGGTGTAACGTCATTTTCAAAAGCCTCTGGAAGAACTTCCATATATGCGTCGGCTGCTCCGCATCCGATAAGGGTAGCAAGAATTGCCATATACCGTGTTTTTTCCGGAAGCTGCTGATTCTCTTCACCCGGTACCTCTTCCAACGCAAAATGCTCAAACCGTTCCATAAATTCCGGATCTGTCTTATGTAAATCCATTTTTACCGCTCCTTTTATATTCTCTGATTCCCCGTCGACCACACGTGCTTATCTCCGGCTGCTTCAGGGGTATTCTGAGCCATAACGCCCACCAGACGATGGGGTACGTACGGCTCCTCAAGATAAGCGATTTCTTCACTGCTTAATGTGAGCTCTGTGGCTTTGACAGCCCCTTCTACATGATGCATTTTTGTCGCCCCTGCAACGGGTGCTGCAACCTTTGTCAGAAGCCATCCGAGAGATATTTCCGTCATCGACACTCCATGTCTGTCCGCAAGCTCGCAGACCCTGTCGATAATGATGTTATCCTGTTCAGCCGTGGAGTCGTATTTTAGCCTTGCATAGCTGTCCTCATCAAGACGCTTCGTGCGCTCTCCCGGACGTCTTGCCAGCCGCCCGCCTGCAAGAGAACTGTACGGCGTCATGCTTATGTTATCCTCACGGCAGAGCTTTGCCATTTCCCTCTCCTCTTCGCGGAAAATGAGGTTGTAATGTCCCTGTACCGATATGAAACGGGCAAAGCCTTCTCTTTCTGCAATGGCGTTTGCCTTAGCAAGCTGGTACGCAAAACAGTTGGAAATGCCTATGTAACGAACTTTGCCGGCTTTAACCGCGTTGTTAAGCCCTTCCATAATGTCGTAAAGCGGAGTATTGTAATCCCACATATGGTAGATATACAGATCCACGTAATCTGTTCCGAGATTTTCAAGGCTCTTATCAATCATTCGCTCGATATGCTTCTGTCCTGTTATTCCCGCTTCGATTTCTTCCCCGGTGCGCGGCAGAAACTTCGTCGCTATAACCACATCATCACGCTTTGCGAAATCCCGGATCGCTCTGCCGAGATACTGTTCGCTCGTACCGCTTTGATAGCCGATAGCCGTGTCGAAGAAATTCACTCCAAGCTCCAGGCCTCGCCTGATTATCCTTCTGCTATCCGTTTCATCCACGGTCCATGAATGCTGCCCGTTTTTATTATCCCCGAATCCCATACAGCCCATGCATATTCTCGAAACGTTAAGGTCGGAGTTTCCTAATTTCGTGTATTTCATAGTTTTCGTCACCTCATGTGAAATCATATCATAACTGTAATTTACTGCGCCGATACCGAATATCCCAGGCTGTTTACCCATTCCCTGATGTCGCTTTCCGATGCCGAAGCGTCTTCTTCATAGCAGTCGAAGATGTTATCCGAAATGGTCGCATCAGGCAGGGCTTCCGTTAATATTTCAACACTGTTTGCAAGGCCTCCGGTACCGTGGCTGCAGAACAGATATACTTCCTTTCCGGAAAGATCGTTTTCCTCGAGGAAAGATAGAAGGGCCATCGGTACCCCGTACCACCAGTTAGGATAACCCAGGAATACGGTATCGTACTGCCCGATATCCTGAACTGCTGACTTAAGTTCAGGTCTCGCATTGTCTCCTCTTTCGTCATTGGCCCTGTCGAGGCATTCATCCCAGTCTGCAGGATACGGATCGGTAACCTGAATAGAAAACAGATCTCCGCCCGTTTCATCGCTCACCCAGCCGGCAAGCTGCTGTACATTTCCCGGCGCTATGACGCTTGGAGATGCGGTTGCATCCACACCTTCCGTATCAGTGGCGTTTTCCGCCCACGAAAAATATGCTACCAGTACATTTTTGCCGGAATTATCCTGAACCAGAGCGCTTTCCTCTGCGCCGGACGTGTTTTCAGGCTCAGTACTGCTGCAGGCTCCAAAAGAAAATATCATGGCTGCTGCAAGGATTACGGATATAATCTTTTTCATTGCTTTCCTCCTACTTTAAACTCTTACCAAGCTCATACGCCTTTCTTACATATGCTGACGATTTTGTCATGGACGGTGTTACGCAGCCTCTTCCGAGAACTCTTCCCATATCCTCAAGATTCAGGTACTTCACGAGGGTGTCATAATGAGCTTCAAGTGCGTCAAATGTCCAGTCATCGCTGTTCCACGCGGCTGAAATAAGAGCCGATTTCATATGCTTTCTGTTGATAGAAGTGTTAAATGCGCAGAACCTGTCAATCATCATCTTGAGCTGCGCCGACATGCCGTAATAATAAAGAGGTGTGACGAAAACAATCATATCCGAATCAAGTATGATTCTTCTTATGTTCTCAACGTCATCCCGCTGCACGCAAGGGCCTTCATATCCGCAGTTAACGCACCCGGTACACGGGTGAATGTCCGCGTGAGCCGTATCTATGATTTCTACCGTATGTCCGGCCTCTTCCGCTCCGCGTATGAAGCTTTCAGCAAGCGTATTTGACGATCCGTTTCTGTTAGGGCTTCCTTCCAGTATTGCGATTTTCACTGTTATCATCCTCCTACTCGCATTTTAACTTAACCGATGCTGCCAAGCCACTCCGATACTGCATCCGCAGGGTCATCCGCCTCGGAGCTTCCAATAGAAAGTCCTTCGGTCACGGCAGCATCCGGCTCCATACTTTCAATCGTTCCGATTGTTCCTGAAAAGCCGCTGCCGCCGGAGGTGACAAAGGGGGGCAATCGTCTTTCCTGCAAAATCATACTCGTCAAGGAAGGTGTACAGGATCATCGGCATATCGCCCCACCAGTTGGGGAAGCCGAAATAGACGGTGTCGTACCGCTCAAAATTCTCCACGGTTTCCGTAATCGCCGGGCGGGTGCCGTTCGCCTGTTCCTCCTGGGCAATGTCCAGCAAAGTATCATAATCATCGATATATGGCTCCGCAGGAACGATCTCAAAAATATCCGCTCCTGTCTGGGCCTGAATTTCGTTTGCCACAGACTCGGTGTTGCCGGACCAGGAGAAGTACACCACCAGGGAAGTAGAGCCTGCTTCCGTTTCCGGCTGGGATGCTTCCCCTGCCAATGATTCATTCTCGGCGGGAGCGGCACTCTCAGAGGCAGGAGATGATACTGAATCGCTGTTCTCTGTAGTACCGCTGTTTCCGCAGGCGGCAAGGGAAAATGCCAGTGCGAGTGTCAACACAAGGGAAAGTATTTTTTTCATATTGGAAATCTCCTTTCGTTTGGCTGGCCGTTGTGGGGCGAAGAATTTCCCCACGCACCTGCCTTTTTTATTCTTTTTCTCTGCCCAGCGTCATGCACTTTGCAACAGTTTCGCCGGTTTTTAGATAGGTATAGCCGGGCATCTCGAAAAGGATGGGTTTGAAAACGTCGTAGTCAATCTTGCCTGCTTCGTTCAGAATACTTTTCTCCACATAAGTGTGGTCAATGGTAAGAATGAAATTGTCAAACCCCTTGGTTTCGTAGATATCCTCCACCGCGCATTCCATGGAAATCTTTGCCTTGTTAATCAACGGGGCGCTGCTGTGTCCGATGCTGTAGTCAAACACTTCGGATTTATCCGTTTTCCCTCCGCTTACGCATCCCACATAATCTGCTTCCTCCAACATGGCTTCGTCTACAATATTGATAGAGAGTTCCTTAGTTTCTTTAATGCCCTGATTGGTGTAGTGTGGCTTCGCCAGACTGACCATCATATGGTCATGCCCCATAATTCCCACATGACCAACCAGCACCCAGTTGGGTTTCCGATTCACCATCGTGCCAACTACAACCAGCGGTGTAGGGTATAAAGCCAGTACAGAACCTAAATCTTTTTTCATTTCGTATCATCCTTTCTTTCTTACTACACGGAATCTGAGGTTTTAGTAACCCGATGAATAATGTAGTCCAGCTGATCCAGCGATTTCTGTTTCAGATGAATGCTTTCCAGAAGCTTTTGCCGCTGTCTGCGCAGATAGCGCAGTTTTTCTCCTTTCGTGATCGTGCTTTCCATAAGCTGCCCCATAAAGTCCCGGAGGGCATCCGCCTCGGCGCCGGCGTCCGTCAGTATATTGATGATTCCCACGTATTCCATCAGTTCTTCTGAGTAATCGATGGTTCCGTCCGGCTGTCTGTTGCAGTCGAATAATCCCTGATTTTCATACGTCTGCAGTTTTTCAAGGGGAACACCAAAGTGTTCGCTGGCCTGTTCTATGGTCATACACATTCCTCCCGATAAAAAAAGTGAGTGTCCGGAAAATCTTTTGAATTTCCCTTACACTCACATTATAGATACCGTTTTGAAATGTGTAAAATGCTTAGTTCGACTTGTAATTATGCTTTAAAGGCATTTCTGGTCAGCTCGATGAATTTCTGAACTGCCGCGCCGGAAGGCTGATATTTTTTCCATACAAACACTGAGGTGTTGCTGACCTCCGGAGAAAGCGGACGGAAAACGAGACCAGTAAGATGCTTCAGCGCTCCCTCGATCACAAAGGCATATCCCAGGCGTCGCTCTACCAGCGGCACGACGTTATCGATCAGGTCATATGTACAGATTACGTTAAGATTATCCGTACTGCCGCCAAACCACGCCTTGGCTTCCCGCTCCGCAATACGCCAGCTTACAATCAGAGGAAGCGTCTCTAAATCAGCGGGCGTAATACTGGTTTTATGAGCCAGAGGATCATCTTCAGGCATAAGAATTCCCCAGACATCTTTTTTTGGTAAACGGATAAAGTCATACTTCTCCACTTCCACCGGCTCCATCAGGATTCCGATATCGAGAAGCCCCTTATCCAGCTGTTCTTTGATTACTGCCGCCGTGCCCGTATGCAGCTCAAAACGGACACCCGGGTATCTGCTCAAATACGTCTGTATAAGATCGGGCAGGTTTTCAGAGACCACAGTAGATACGCCGCTTCCGATTGAGATTACTCCTTTCAGTTCCTCGCCGGAATTTTTGAATTCAAGCTCCGTCTTTTCTGCCAGCGATACCAGTTCTTCGGCCCGGCGGCGAAGCAGCATACCGGCCTCTGTCAAGGCAATTTTCCGGTTTGTCCGCTCGAACAGTTTCGTATTTAATTCGTCCTCAAGTTCAGCCATCTGCCGGCTGAGGGTCGGCTGCGTAATATGTAGAATTTCCGCGGCACGGGTGATATTCTCCTCCCGCGCAACGGTCAGATAGTACCGTAAAACCCTGAGCTCCATCCTTTCTACTCTTCCTCCTCATCCGTTTCCTCTACTTCGCGGATTATTTCCACCTTCACCTTTTCTATGCGGCGCTCTTTGATGGAGAGAATAGTGAACACGTAGTTTTCAAACTCGACCTTTCTGTCCTTATCGTTTTCCGCAGGAATTTCGCCGAGGAGATCGATGATAAATCCTCCGATGGTCTCGCTGCTTTCGGACTCCAGATGGGAACCTGCCTCTTCGTTAAAGTCGGAAAGATATACGTTACCGTCAACCAGATACGTATTTTCGTCAACCTTTTCGATGGCTTCCTCCTCAGGGTCGTATTCGTCCTCGATGTCACCCATTACCTCTTCTATAATGTCCTCCATGGTTACGATTCCGGAGAATCCGCCGTATTCGTCTATGAGAATCGCGATGTGCTGCTTTGCCTTCTGAAGCTCGAAGAACAGAGAGTCGATGTTCTTCGTCTCCGGAACGAAGTACGGTTTTCTCAGTATCGAGCGTATATCCACGTTGTCAAAGCCCTGCTCTCTGGCTTTTATCAGATAGTCCTTTATGTGAAGTATTCCTATAATGTTGTCCGATTCATCTTCGCATACCGGGATTCTGGAATACCTCAGCTCCATAAGGTCGTCTATATATTCGTCAACCGGGTCGTTTAAGTCAATCAGGAATACGTCCGTTCTCGGCGTCATGATCTCATACGCCAGCTCATCGTCGAACTGGAATATGCTGTTGATCATTCTTCTGCCTTCCTCTTTAAACTCTCCGCTCTTTTCTCCCTCTTCCAGTATGGACATTACCTCTTCTTCAGAGTATCTGCTTCCTTCCACGTTGGTCTTCTGCCTGAAGATGATGAGAAATACATCGGCGATAAGGTTCAGTATAACTACGATTGGTGTCAGAATAACCGCCAAGAACTTCTGGATATTCACAAACCTAATGACGAAGGTCTCGCTGTGCTGCTGGGCAAGCTTCCTCGGGAAAATCTCGCTTAAGGATGCGACAACCACGAGAAATACGACCGCAGACAGAGTATCCGAGTACGGAAGCTCTATGGTCAGCGTTATTCCGATTATGAGAAGTATGTAGCTTAAGGTTCTGTTGGTAAGCTTAAGCTTTAAAGGCTTTTCCAGAAGCGCCATGACCCTTTTAGCCTTTTCGCTCTTTGCCTTATCGCAGTCCTCGCCTGCCGCAAACTGCTTTATCCTGTTGGAGTTTACGGTGCTGAAAGCGGTGTTGCACATAACGACCACCGCATTTAATATGATGCAGACAATTATTAACGTAATACTTAGAGGAATATCCATTAAATCTCACTCCTTTTTTTCTTTCGAAGAATATAATCGGGTTTTACGGGATGCAGCATTTTCATCTTAAGCATCTGCTGCGGGTGAGGAGCGCTTTCAACGGCCTCTCCCGACTCCAGGTCGTACATCTCCGTAATGTTCTGTACGAAGAAATCGATGTCCGGTCCGAAAACCTCTATTTCATCGCCGAGAACCATCTTGTTCCGCTGCTCGACGGTTGCATATCCCGTTTTCTCGTCGTATTCCCTTACTACTCCCACGAAGGAATACTCTCTCGTGTACGCGCTGGTCTGATAGTTCTGGTCCTTGTTCGTAGGCTGATTGTAGAAGAAGCCGGTGGTGAACTCCCTGTGGCTCACCTTCTTTACCTCTTCCAGCCACTTCGGGTCGAACCTGTAGTTTTCCGGATCGTCAAAGTACGCGTCTATTGCTCTTCTGTAGGCGTGAACGATGGTTGCCACATAGAACACGCTCTTCATTCTGCCTTCGATTTTCGCAGACATGATGCCGGCGTTTACGATATCCGGAATGTGTTCTATCATGCAGAGGTCTCTGGAGTTGAGGATATACGTTCCTCTCTCGTCCTCCTCCACGGGATAGTATTCTCCCGGTCGCTTTTCCTCCACCAGTGAGTACTTCCACCTGCAAGGGTGCGCGCACTGGCCCCGGTTGGCGTCCCTCTCTATCATGAAGTTGCTTAAGAGACACCTTCCCGAGTATGATATGCACATGGCTCCGTGGACAAAGGCTTCAAGCTCCGTATCTTCAGGAAGCTTTTCCCTTATCTCACGTATCTCATTAAAAGTAAGCTCTCTTGCGAGAACAAGCCTCTTTACGCCCATCTTTCTCCAGAAGTTGGCGGTTGTATAGCTGGTCATATTGGCCTGTGTGGATAGATGAATCTCCGCATCTGGCATCGCTTCCCATATGAGTTCCATCACTCCCGGATCCGACACTATAAACGCGTCTATATCAACGGTCTTAAGCCTTTTAAGGTAGTCCTTCAGCTCGTCTACGTCCTCGTTGTGAGCGAATATGTTAACCGTGAGGTAGCACTTTGCGCCTCTCTCATGGGCGAAGGCCGTACCCTCGCGCATCTCTTCTATTGTCAGGTTTCCGGCCCCCGCTCTCAGGCTGAACATCTCTCCGCCGAAATATACGGCGTCTGCGCCGTATACGACGGCAGCCTTCAGCTTTTCCAGATCTCCCGCAGGTGCCAGAAGTTCAAATTTATTTCTGTCCATTTCTATCCCCTGTATATGGAAACGGCCGTTCCGTCTCCCGTGCTCAGAACGGAAGTGGAAAGGTACGGACAGGTCGTAATGAACTGAACGTACTCTCTCATCTTCCGTATGTTCGTCTTATGCTTTCCCTTCTCGTCGTATTGGTCTGAGGCAGTCATGCCTCTCTGAAGAATGTTGTCGCTGACGACGAGGGCTTCCGGCCTGCATACGGTGAGGGCGGCGTCGAGAAATCTTCTGTAGTGGCTTTTGGCCGCGTCTATAAACACGAAATCAAAATCCTTTACTCCCCTGTCGCGAAGCTTTTCCACCTGCTCCTGACCGTCACCGGATAAAACGGTGATCCTGTCCGAAAGTCCGGCGGCATCCACATTCCGTCTCGCGGCGTTAACGGCATACTCGTCCTTTTCGACAGTGTATATTTCCGCCTCCGGGAGAAGTTCTGCGAAAAAGATTGCGGAATATCCGATGGCCGTGCCTATTTCCAGTATCCTTTCCGGCTTCTTAATCAGAAGAAGACTTTTAAGGAGCATTTCCGTTTCGAGAAGTATGATGGGAACGTGTCCGTCCTCTCCTATGGCTCTCAAAGCCTCTAATTTCCCGTTTAAGGGCCTGTAGCACCGGTTAAGGTATTCCGTTACCACCGGATTGATAATGTGTCTTTCCATATCAGTACCACAGATTTTCCGAAACGGCCTTATCGTGCTCTTCAAGGGTCTTCGAGTATATTACCGTTCCGTCTTCCTTTGCGAAGAAGTAGAGGTAGTCGGACTTCTCATAGGCCAGGGTATCGTCCATTACAGGCGCCGATACAGAGCAGACCGGTCCGACAGGAAGGCCGGTATATTTATACGTGTTGTAAGGCGAATCCACCTCAAGGTCGTCGTAGGTCACGTTTACGCGCTTTTCCTGAAGGGCATATAAGACGGTAATGTCGCTCTGAAGAGGCATGCCTTCTTCCAGACGGTTCATAAACACGCCGGCTATCTTAGGTCTGTCCTCTTCGAACAGCGACTCGCTTTCCACTACGGACGTCAATGAGAGGAATTCGTGAACCGTCATTCCGAAGGCCTCTATGTCGTCCTTTCTCTCTGACAGAATGGAGTCCGTATAGTCCAGAATCTGTTCCGTTATTCCCTCGGCCGTGATATTCTGATCCGTTACCGTATAAGTCTCCGGATACAGGTATCCTTCCAGAGGATACATTATTCCGTCCTGAAGAATCTCGTCGGTGAGGAACCAGTATTTCTCTATGAGGCTGTCCAGGTAATCCCTGTCGTTCCAAAGCGCGATAAGCTCATCAGATGATATGTTAAGCTTTTCTGATATGGCCGTCGCTGCCTGGGGAACCGTTGAACCTTCCACTATCGTCAGCAGATTTTTGGAAAGGTAGTTGAAATCTCCCGTATTTATGGCGGTCATAATTTCCTTCAGGTCCATATCCTTTGTGAATATGTATGTATTTGCCTGAAGGCTGTCGTAGCCGGAAAGCTTGACGTGAATCTTTGCCATGGTCTTGTTTTTTATAAGGCCGTTCTCGTCGAGAATATCGATTATCTGCATTGCTCCGCTTCCCGACGGAATGTCAACGGTTACGGCCTCATCGCTCTTACTGTCGACGGCGCCGATTCCGTCATTGTACATGAACACGGCTGCTGCTGCCGCTATTACGATAACCGCGACTACGGCCAGAAGTATTACAAGCTTCTTCTTTGATTTTTTAGATGTAGAATCCATTTTCCCGTCCTCTTTTTCAAAAAGTACATATAAAGGGACGTAGAAACACGTCCCTTTCTCTAAGACAAAAGTCTTTAACTGACTATTCTTTAGATCTTCCCAGATACTCGCCTGTTCTGGTATCAATCTGAATCTTTTCCCCTTCTTCGATGAAGATAGGAACCTGAATAACTGCGCCGGTCTCAACGGTAGCTGATTTAGTAACGTTGGTAGCTGTATTTCCCTTAACTCCCGGCTCTGTTTCGGTTACAACCAGGTCTACGAAGTTAGGAGCCTCTACAAGGAAAGGATTTCCCTTGTAGAACTTAATGGT
>DXHZ01000046.1 GCA_019113145.1 Candidatus Avanaerovorax faecigallinarum | reverse complement strand
ATGTAATCCCTGTAGGGACCCAGGTTGTTTCTGAGGTTTTTGATATGGGTGTCTATGGTTCTGTCGTCTCCAAAGAAGTCGTAGCCCCATATGTCGGACAGGAGCTTGTCTCTGGAAAGAGCGATGTTGCGGTTCTCTATGAGATAGAAGAGCAGTTCGTATTCCTTCGGAGTGAGTTCGACTCTCTTCCCGTCCACGGTGACGGTTCTGGCTGCGACGTTCACTTCCAGACCTCCGAATTTGAGAACGTCTGTCTTTGCAGGGCCTGCCGCATGTCGTCTGTCCAGGACCACGTTGATTCTTGCCATCAGCTCCTTGGGGCTGAAAGGTTTAACTATGTAATCGTCTATGCCCAGCTCGAATCCGAAAAGCTTGTCGTACTCTTCGCCCCTTGCCGAAAGCATGATAATAGGCACGTCCTGAATTTTCTTTATCTCTTTGCAGGCCGAAAATCCATCCAGTTTAGGCATCATTATGTCCAGAATAACGAGATCGTATTTATTCAGCTTGCAGAGACCGACGGCGCTCATTCCGTCGCCGGCTTCGGTCACCTCGTAACCGTTAAATTCCGCATATTCTCTTATAACCTCGCGAATCTTAGGCTCGTCGTCTACAACTAAAAGTTTATACATACGAAAACTCCTCTCTAAAGAATTATCTGCATTAATATAAGTGTAATATACCCGAAAAACGCGACTGAACGGTGTATATTCAATGAATTTACCCACATCATTTTATCATATTTTCATTTCGGAGAAAAGACGGACACCGTCCGGCTCAAAAAGTGCACACAAATCCTTCACTCCATCACTTCTTGACGGCCGGTGTCCATTGGAATATACTGTAATATGAGTAGATATATCTATCTGCGGACCGGAGATACTGCCAGATTTAAAAGAAAGGAGGAAGAGATGCTCAGAAAACTTATCAGAATCATCGTCACCGTTTTGGGATTAATGTTCGGATACGGAGTTTACCTGCTCACTCGTTTTGTTTTCATGAAGCTGGGGATTACTCTCATAGAAGACCTGTCGCCTATGCAGCAGTCTATAACGGGAGCCGGCTTTGCGATTTTTTTCGGACTTATTTTTTTGATTTTGACTCCTATAATAAGGAAGCAGAGTGTAAAGGTTGCCGATAATATCGAGCACGATCTTCAGGGCGTTTCGGGCAATGACATTCTCGCGGGGGTCATCGGACTCATAACGGGTCTCGTTATAGCGCTGCTCATAACCCAGATTTACACGGCTATAACCAACAATTATCTCTACACAATCATAACGGTAATAACTTATCTGGTGCTGGGATATCTGGGAGTCGTCATAGCCACGAAAAAAGGCAAAGGAATGATTGCCCTTATCATTGCGGGAAACAGAGCCAAGGTTCAGAATCAGACGCAGGCAATTGCCGACGTGAACTATCGCCCGGGGAAGAAGAGCAAAACCGGCAACGTGCCTAAAATTCTTGACACGAGCGTGATAATAGACGGAAGAATTTCCGGCATAATGAAAACCGGCTTTCTGGAAGGACCTATAGTTATTCCCGAGTTCGTTCTGGTGGAGCTTCGCCATATAGCTGATTCTGCGGATTCTCTTAAGCGAACCCGCGGACGCAGGGGGCTTGATATCCTTAACAAAATGCAGGAAGATTACGGCATTGAAATCTACAATACGGAAAACGAAAAATCCCTTAAGGAAATTCCCGAGGTCGACGTTAAACTGTTAAAGCTTGCGCAGCTCATAAACGGCAAAGTCGTGACTAACGATTTCAACCTGAACAAGGTGGCCGCCATAAACGGCGTGAGTGTCCTGAATATAAACGAGCTGGCCAATACCCTGAAACCTGTGGTCATACCGGGAGAGGAAATGACGGTAAACCTGGTGAAGCAGGGCAAAGACAGCAGCCAGGCTGTTGCATACCTGGACGACGGAACCATGATAGTCGTGGAGGACGGGCGCAGAATGATAGGAAAGACTGCGGATATAACCGTGACCTCCGTCCTTCAGACGTCGGCAGGAAGAATGATTTTCGGAAGACTGAAGAAAGGATAGAAATTAATGGCCGATGACAGGCGGGTTTATGCTATAATATGTGCGGCGGGAAAAGGCACCCGCATGGGTGCATCCGTGCCGAAACAGTTTCTGAAGCTCGGCAGCAGAACCATACTTGAGACTGCAGCGGAGGTTTTTGCGTGCAGTCCGGTCGTGGATGAGGTTGTAATCGTAACTGCGGCCGAATACGAAGACGCCTGCCGGGCCATGTTTTCCGGTGAAGAAAAGAAAATCAGTATCGTAACAGGAGGAAGAGAAAGACAGGACTCCATATTCCGTGCGCTGGAGTTTCTGAAGGCTGAGGGAGCCGGAAGAGACGATACGGTACTGATTCACGACGGCGTAAGGCCGTATGTATCCGCCAATCTCGTTTCGGAAGCGGTGAAAATAATCGAATCGGGAGAGGATGCGGCCGTTCCTGCCATCGCTGTAACGGATACCATAAGGGATACAGACGGAGCAACCCTTGACAGAAACAGGCTGAGAAGAGTGCAGACGCCTCAGGCTTTCAGATTCGGAGCTGTTCTGGACGCATACGAAAAGGCGGATGCGGACGGATATTACGGAACCGATGACGGAGGTCTTGCTGAAAGAGCCGGCTATCGCGTCGTCATGTTTCTCGGAGAAGAGAAGAACATAAAAATAACCGTAAAAGAGGATCTTGACATGGAAAACCGCATAGGTACGGGTTTTGACGTACACGCGTTCAGCGAAGGGAGAAGGCTTATCCTGGGGGGAGTTCACGTCCCCTTTGACAAAGGCCTTGCGGGCCATTCAGATGCCGACGTACTGGTTCACGCCCTGATGGACGCCATGCTGGGAGCGGCGGCTCTGGGAGACATAGGAAAGGCCTTTCCCGACAGCGACGACAGCTTTAAGGATATTTCGAGCCTGAAGCTCCTCGAAGAGGTAAGGGATATGATAGGCAAAGCCGGATACAGGCTTGTAAACGCGGATATGACGGTAATATGCCAGAGGCCGAAGCTTGCTCCTTACATAGAGGAAATGAGAAAAAACATCGCCGGCGTGCTGGGCGTGGAACCCGGCAGAATAAGCGTCAAGGCCACCACCACGGAGAAGCTGGGATTTACGGGCCGGGGCGAGGGCATCGCGGCAGAGGCCGTGTGCCTGCTTGAGACGACAATATGACAATTTAACTTAAGGAGAACATACATCATGAAAATGTCAAAAATGCACATCAGAACTTTGAGGGAGGTACCTAACGAGGCGGAAATCCCGAGTCATATTCTGCTCCTGAGAACGGGCATGATTAGAAAGCTGGTCTCGGGAGTGTACGGTTTTATGCCTTTAGGCTGGAGATCCCTCAGAAAGATCGAGAACATAGTGAGAGAGGAAATGGACGCCACCGGAGCCCAGGAGATTCTCATGTCGGCGGTGCAGCCTGCGGAGCTGTGGCAGGAATCTGGAAGATGGTTCGCATACGGACCTGAACTCTGGAGACTTAAGGACAGAAACGGCAGAGACTTCTGCCTCGGACCTACTCACGAGGAGATATTCACTGACATAGTGAGAAACGACGTGTCCTCCTACAGACAGCTTCCGATGAACCTCTATCAGATTCAGACGAAATACAGAGACGAAGCCAGACCGCGCTTCGGCCTCATGAGAAGCAGAGAGTTCATAATGAAAGACGCATACTCCTTTGACAGGGATTACGAAGGCCTGGACGTAAGCTATAAGACCATGTACGACGCTTACGACAGAATATTCACCCGCTGCGGCCTTACGTTCAGACCGGTGGAGGCTGATACGGGAGCCATCGGAGGAAGCAACTCCCACGAGTTTACTGCCATTTCCGAGGTGGGAGAAAGCGAAATCGCATACTGCCCTAAGTGTTCCATGGCGGCTAACGTTGAAAGAGCCGACTGCAGGGACGCCGAGCCGACTCCGGATTCAGTGGAAATGCTGCCTCTGGAAGAGGTCCACACTCCGGACACCAAGACCATCGAAGATCTGGCAGCTTTCCTCGGAGTAAAGACTGAGGAGACGATTAAGGCCCTTCTCTTCGTTAAGTACGACGAGATGGGAAATGAGGACGGATACGTTGCAGCCTTTGTCAGAGGAGACAGAGAGCTGAACATGATAAAGCTGGTAAACGCTCTGGGAATTCCTGAGCACGCCATCGCCTTTGCCGACGAAGAGGCCATGGGAGCAAAGACCGGCGCAGTTGGAGGATTCACGGGGCCTGTGGGCCTTCACGACTGCACCATAGTTGTGGACAGCGAGCTTCAGGGACTTAAGAATCTCGTCGCCGGCGCATGCAGAAGGGACTACCACCTTAAGAACGTAAACTACGGAAGAGACTATAAAGGCGACATTGTAAAGGATATTAAGGTTCTGAAAGAGGGCGACCCTTGCCCTGTCTGCGGCGAGCCTGTAAAGCATGCAAGAGGCATTGAAGTGGGTCAGGTTTTCAAGCTTGGAACAAAGTATTCTGAGTCCATGGGCGCTATGTACAAGGACGAGAACCAGCAGGAGAAGCCTGTAGTCATGGGCTGCTACGGTATAGGCGTTACCAGAACTCTCGCCGCCGTCGTAGAGCAGCACCACGATAAGGACGGAATAATCTGGCCTGTGGCCGTTGCGCCTTACCACGTTATAATCACCCTTATGAAGCCTGACGACGAGGTTCAGATGGCTCTGGCGGAGAAGATTCACGACGAGCTTTCCGCAAAGGGCGTAGAGGTCATGCTGGACGACAGAGACGAAAGACCGGGAGTGAAGTTCAAGGACGCCGATCTTTTGGGTATTCCTGTGAGAATCACCGTAGGACGCATGGCGCCTGAAGGAAAGGTTGAATACAAGCTGAGAAGAGACGCTGAAAAGGTTGAGATGACGGCGGAAGAGGCCGTAAAAGCCGCCGCAGCCCTCGTCGAGGCGGAAAGGTAAACCGGATTGAAAATATATTTTCAGATGTTCTGGTCGTTTTTCAAGCTGGGGCTTTTCACCATCGGCGGCGGAATGGCAATGATACCGCTGATCCAGGACATCGCAGTCAATAAAAGAAGGTGGATGACGGACGAGGAGTGCGTGGACTGCATCGCCGTCAGCCAGAGCCTGCCCGGGGTAATAGCCATAAATATGGCCACATACATCGGATACCATCTGAAGAAGCTGCCGGGCTCCATAGTCGCCACCATAGGAGTCAATCTTCCCAGCTACATCATCATAATCATAGTTGTGGAGATTCTCCACGGCATAGGAGATAACCCGTACGTGCTGGGGGCTCTCGTGGGGATCAAGGCGGCCGCCACCGGACTCATAGCGTTTTCCGCCTACAGAATAGGAAGACAGGTGCTGAAGAGCGCCTTCGGCTGGATTCTTGCCGCCGCCGCTTTCGGAGTCATAACCTTCGGAGGAGTCAACGCGGTATTTGCCATACTTGCGGGAATGGCGGCCGGAATCAAAAAGACAAAGGCTGATGCCGGAAGAGGAGGTAAGAAAGATGATTTACCTTAAACTCTTTCTGGTGTTTGCGAAAATAGGCCTGTTCGGATTCGGGGGAGGCATGGCCATGCTTCCGATGATATACCAGAGTGCGGCCACTTTCAGTCTCATGTCGGCAGACGAGTTTTCCAACCTGGTGGCCATATCCCAGGTGACGCCGGGACCTATAGCGGTCAATGCGGCCACCTACGTGGGATATAATGCGGCGGGATTTTCCGGAGCGCTGGTTGCAACGGTAGGAGTTGCGGTACCGTCCTTCGTGCTGGTGATTCTCGTGTGCCACTTCATGGCAAAGTTCAGAGAAAGCACCCTTATGGAAGGAGCGTTCACCGGAATAAGACCGGTGACGGCGGGTCTCATAGCCTCGGCTGTAATTTTCATGGGAGAAAGCACCTTTGAAAACCTGACCCCGGTAACGGCGGGAATACTGGTTCTGTCAGTGGTTCTCGTGGGGAAATTCAGGGTCAGCCCTGTTTTGATAGTACTGGGATCGGGACTTATAGGAGCGGTTCTCTGTTCGTAGACCGTTTCCTGTTTAACCTGTGTAAAAAAGTGTAATAATTTATTGTAATAAAGCAAAAGGAGAACCTGTAATGAAAAAAGTAGTAATCGAAATGGATGACGGCGGCGTTATGAGAGGAGAGCTCTACGAGGACATCGCTCCTATAAGCGTAGAAAACTTTGAGAAGCTTGCCAACGAGGGATTTTACGACGGACTTACATTCCACAGAGTGATTCCGGGATTTATGATTCAGGGCGGCTGTCCTGAGGGCACCGGAATGGGCGGCCCGGGATACTGTATCAAGGGCGAATTTGCCGCCAACGGAGTGAAGAACGACCTCAGGCATACGACCGGCGTTATTTCTATGGCAAGAGCCATGGATCCAAACTCGGCAGGTTCCCAGTTCTTCATCATGGTAGCAGACGCCCCACACCTTGACGGACAGTATGCCGCGTTCGGAAAGATAACCGAGGGAATGGACGTTGCACAGGAGATAGTTTCCGTCCCTACGGGCAGGATGGATAACCCTTTGTACCCTGTGGTGATAAAGAGCATAAGGGTTGAATAGAAAGGCGCGCGCTGTTATGCGCAGCGAGAAAAGGTAACAGAATATGGCATTTTTCAGAGACATACGCGAGGATATCAATGCGGCAAAAGAGAAGGACCCGGCGGCAAGAAACGGACTGGAGATCCTCCTGTGTTACCCGGGCGTATGGGCTTTGATATTTCATAAACCCGCTCACTGGCTTTACAGACATAAGCTTAAGCTCATAGCCAGGATGATATCCCAGTTTTCCAGGTGGGTCACCGGAATAGAAATTCATCCCGGTGCGACCATCGGAAGGAGACTTTTCATAGACCACGGCATGGGCGTCGTAATAGGTGAAACCACGGAAATCGGCGACGACGTGACCCTCTATCAGGGCGTGACCTTAGGCGGTACGGGAAAGGATACGGGAAAACGTCATCCGACCATCGGAAACAGAGTCATCGTAAGCTCGGGAGCCAAGGTTTTAGGACCTTTCAAGGTAGGCGACGACGTAAAAATCGGAGCAGGTTCCATAGTGCTTAAGGAGATTCCTCCGGGATGCACCGTGGTGGGAATTCCGGGCAGAATAGTGAGAAGATACGGAGAGAGCACCAGCGATCTGAATCAGGTCAATCTTCCGGACCCTGTTGCGGTGGAGCTTGAGTCCCTGAGAAGACGGATAAAGATGCTGGAGAGAAAGCTTGATGAGCAGACAAAGGGCGCAGCTCAGGCAAAGCCCGAAGCGATGAAGGACAAGGAGGCAGGTAACGATGAAAATATATAACACACTGACGAGAAAGAAGGAGGAGTTCGTTCCTCTGAATGAAGGGAAGGCGCTTATCTACGCCTGCGGTCCTACGGTATACAACTTCATCCACATCGGAAACGCCCGCCCTATGGTGGTATTCGATACTTTGAGAAGCTACCTGAAGTACAGGGGCTACGACGTGAAATTCGTTCAGAACTTCACCGATGTGGACGATAAGATCATAAACAAGGCGAGAGAAGAGGGAAAGACGGCTCCCGAAATTTCGGAGAGATTCATTAAGGAATACTTTGACGATGCGGACGCTCTCAACGTAAAGCGGGCAGACGTGCATCCTAAAGTGTCGGAGCACATTCCCGAGATAATCGACTTTGTGCAGACTTTGATAGATAAAGGCTACGCATACGAAGCCGACGGAGACGTGTACTTCTCCACCAGAAAGTTCCCCGAATACGGAAAGCTTTCCGGTCAGAACATAGACGACCTGGAGGCGGGAGCCAGAATTGCCATAGGCGAGGTCAAGGAGGATCCGCTGGACTTCGCTCTCTGGAAGGCGAGAAAATCGGACGACGAAATCGCATGGGAATCCCCTTGGGGAATGGGCCGTCCGGGCTGGCACATCGAGTGTTCCGCCATGGCGAAAAAACATCTGGGAAACACCATAGACATTCACGCAGGCGGCGAGGATCTTCAGTTCCCGCACCACGAAAACGAAATAGCCCAGTCCGAGTGCTGCAACGGCGTTCCGTTTGCCAGGTACTGGATGCACAACGGCTACATCACAGTGGATAACGAGAAGATGTCGAAGTCCAAGGGCAACTTCTTTACCGTAAGGGATATAAGGAAGGAGTACGACGGAGAGGTTATAAGGTTCTTCCTCCTTTCCGGCCAGTACAGAGGTCCGATAAACTTCAGCGACACTCTCATGGAGCAGGCCAGAAGCAGCCTTGCGAGAATGGAAAACTGCAAGGAGAACCTGCTTCACATAAAGGAAGCGGGAGCGGAAGGCGATATGACCGAAGCCGAAAAGGCGGCTCTTGACGATATGACGGGCTGCAGGGAGAAGTTCATAGAAGCTATGGATGACGACCTTAACACGGCTGACGCCATAAGCGCAATCTTTGAGCTTGTGACCCTGGCAAACACGGCGGTAAAGGACGGTCACGGAAGCAGAGCCTTTGCGGAGGCCGCTCTCGAAAGACTTCAGGAGCTTGCCGACGTTCTGGGACTTCTTCAGAAGGAAGTAAAGGAAGAGATTGACCCTGAGATTCAGAAGCTAATAGACGAGAGACAGGAAGCGAGAAAGGCCAGAAACTTTGCCAGAGCCGACGAGATAAGAGATCTTCTCAAGGCTCAGGGAATAACACTTAAGGATACTCCTCAGGGAGTACAGATCGTAAGAGAATAGTATGACTGAGACCGGTGTAAACAGTATAAACACTACGGCATTGGCTTTCATAGGGGACGCGGTTTATGAGGTTTTCATAAGAAACCGCGTTCTTTGCAAGTACGGTCAGAATGCCGACAGGCTTCACAGGGAAGCCGTAAGATATGTAAAGGCGGACGCTCAGGCCGAGGTCGTAAGGCGGCTCACAGAGGAGGGCTTTCTCACCGAGGAAGAGGAGAACCTGGTCAGGAGAGCGAGAAACCGCAGGATAAAGTCAAAGGCGAGAGGCGCAAGCCCAATGGACTATAAGCTTGCCACAGCCTTTGAAGCGCTCATAGGCCACCTCCACCTTTCCGGAAGATACGAAAGAGCGGAGGAAGTTATGGAAAAAGCGGCGGAGATCATAGAGACTCCCCGGGAAAGGACGAAAAAATGAGCAAGGCTGACGTAATCTTTAAGGATATGTGTAAGGCTATTCTCGATCACGGTTATTCCAGCGAAGGTCAGACCGTAAGGGCAAGGTGGGAGGACGGAACGCCGGCGCACACCATAAAGCTCTTCGGAGTTGTGAACAGATACGACCTTTCGGAGGAATTTCCGGCTCTGACTCTGAGAAAGACGGCCATAAAGACGGCCGTAGACGAGCTTCTGTGGATATGGCAGAGAAAGTCCAACAACATTCACGATCTGAAAGGACACATCTGGGACGAGTGGGCCGACGAGACCGGTTCCATCGGAAAGGCCTACGGCTATCAGATGTCAAAGAAATACAAATTCCATCAGGGAGTAATGGATCAGGTAGACAACGTAATCTGGCAGCTTAAGAACACTCCGTACTCCAGAAGGATAATGACGAACATATATAATTTCGACGACCTTTCGGAAATGCACCTGGAGCCGTGCGCGTACAGCATGACATTCAACGTGACGGGAAACAGGCTCAACGCCATATTAAACCAGAGATCTCAGGACGTGCTGGCGGCCAACAACTGGAACGTGGTGCAGTATTCGGTCCTCGTTCACATGCTGGCGCAGGTGTGCGGATACGAGCCGGGAGAGCTGGTTCACGTAATTGCCGACGCTCACATCTACGACAGGCACATTCCTGCCATAAAAGAGCTTCTGACCAGAGAGGAACACCCTGCTCCGAAGTTCACGCTGAATCCGGACGTTAAAGATTTCTACGACTTTACGACAGACGACATCACCATAGAAAACTACGAATGCGGACCGCAGATTACGGGTATCCCTATCGCGGTTTAGGAGGAGATATGCAGCTTATACTTGCGGCGGACGAAAACTGGGGCATAGGTAAAGGCGGAGACCTTCTCTGCCACCTTCCCGGCGATTTAAAATACTTCAAAGAGCGCACCATGGGTAAAATCATGGTTATGGGCCGGGCCACTCTGGAGAGCCTTCCCGGAAAGAAAGGTCTGCCAGGAAGGACAAATTACGTGCTCACCTCAGACCGCGCTTACGAAGCGGAAAACGCCCGGGTCGTTCACGACAGGGCGGAGCTTATGGAGGCAGTTTCAGGCACGGACCCGGATGAGATTATGATCATGGGCGGCGAAAGGGTATATAAGGAGTTTCTCCCGCTCTGCAGCGTCTGCTACATTACGAAGATATACGAAAAGTTCGATGCCGACAGGTTCTTCGTCAATCTGGACGACGACGCGGACTTTACCTGCGAGGCCGTAAGCGGCGTGAAGGAAGAAAACGGCATAAAGTATCAGTTTTTTAAATATACGAGGAAAAATGGTTAAAAACAGAACAGGACAGAAAACCGGACAGAGACGGCGGCCGAGGCCCGAAAGGCCCGAGCGGACCGAGAGAATCGAGAGGGACGAAAACGTAATAGTCGGAAGAAATCCCGTAACGGAGGCTCTTAAAAGCGGACGTACCGTGGAAAAGCTCTACGTGCAGCAGAACGCCGGAGGGTCCCTTGGCAGGGTTATTCAGCTTGCGAAGGAAAAGGGCGTGCCGGTGATGGAGGCCGGGAAGGCGGCTCTCGACAAAATGGCCGCGGGACTTCCCCATCAGGGCGTCGCGGCTGCGGTTACCCCTTACAGCTATGCGGATTTTGACGACGTCATGAAGAAGGCGGCAGATGCAGGAGAGGACCCGTTCATCATAATTCTCGACGGTATAGAGGATCCTCATAATCTTGGGGCCGTAATGAGGACTGCCGAGTGCGCCGGAGCCCACGGGGTCGTAATCCCGAAACGCCATTCCTGCGGACTCACGGAGACGGTGGCAAAGGCTTCCGCCGGCGCTATAGAATACATGCCCTGCGTCAAGGTGACAAACATCGCTCAGACCATAGACATGCTGAAGGAGGAAGGTTTCTGGGTGTGCGCCTGCGATATGGGAGGAACGGATTACTATAAGCAGGATCTGACGGGAAAGCTTGCCGTCGTAATAGGCGGCGAAGGCTCCGGAGTCAGCAGACTGGTAAAGGAGAAATGCGATTTCACGGTGTCCATGAGACTCTGCGGAAGCATAAACTCCCTCAACGCCTCCAACGCGGCGGCAATTCTTATGTACGAGGTAAGAAGACAGAGAGATGAAGGAAAGTAGACTTACGGACTATACAGCTTTTGCCGAGGAGGACGTGGTGCTCATGGCCCAGGAAGGCGACGAGGCCGCGTCGGAATACATAATAAGCAAATACAGAACTCTGGCCAAGACGAAATCCCACATATACTTCATTGCGGGAGGAGATCCCGACGATGTGATTCAGGAGGGTATGATAGGGATATTCAAGGCCATAAGGGACTTTGACCCGGGCAGAGACGCAGGCTTTCGCACATTCGCCGAGCTCTGCATAAACAGGCAGATAGTTACGGCCATCAAAGCCGCCAACCGCCAGAAGTACAAAATTCTCAACGAATCGGTCTCAATAGATTACCGGGAGCCCGGTTCTGACGGCGACGATGCGGGAAGCCTTTCGGAGTCGATGAAATCCGGGGAGGACACCAACCCGGAATCCATGACGCTGATGCGCGAGGTGGTCTCCTACCTTAAGGCAAACGGTGAGAACATCTTCAGCCCCATGGAAAATCTGGTGTGGAACGAGACCCTTAAAGGAAAGACGTACATGGAAATCGCCAGAGAATACGGCAAGACCCCGAAAGCCGTGGATAACGCTCTGCAGAGGGTGAAGAAAAAAGTCATGGCATACCTGGAGATATAAAAAAGTTGTTGACATCAAAACCGTGATTTAGTACAATTAACACGTTGACGATGTTTGCTGTTGTAGCTCAGTAGGTAGAGCACTTCCTTGGTAAGGAAGAGGTTCGGCAGTTCGAATCTGCTCAACAGCTCCAGTTAAAACCGCTAAACCCGTTTTTATGTGGGTTTGGCGGTTTTTTTATGGCAACAGACAGGACCGGCACTGCTGTAAATGTTATTCTGCTTGTAAACTCTGAAAACCTGTGATAAAATAGCCTATAGGTTTGAGCAAAACCCAACGGGATTTGGGGACGCCCGAATCCATACTTCTAAAAAGTAACGTTATGAATTAGGAGGTAAAGACCAATGGCAAAGCAGAAATTTGAAAGAAC
>DXHZ01000045.1 GCA_019113145.1 Candidatus Avanaerovorax faecigallinarum | reverse complement strand
GTCGGACAGAGTGGAGGCTTCTAAGAGAGGAGCAGCCGATAAGGGATATGTAGGCCACAAGTCGGCAAAGATGATGAAGCGTTCTAAATCCATAGAGGCGCGCCGCACAAAAGCTGCAGAAGAAAAGTCTACCCTGCTGAAAAATGTGGAGAAAGCTGAAGAACTGAAAATACACCCTTTGATCCATCGCTCGGATACCCTTGCCGTATTCTCGGACGTTGCGCCCGTCTACGGCGGCACCGAGGTCTGCAGCCCCGTTAACTTTGAAATGCATCGCGGAGACAGACTGTTCCTTGACGGAAGGAACGGAAGCGGAAAGAGCAGCCTGCTTAAGCTTCTTGCCGGAGATGATATAGAGCACAGGGGGAAGGTGGACAGAGCCTCCGGGCTTGTGATTTCATACGTTCCCCAGAACGCCGGAGAACTTAAGGGGTATCTGCCGGATTTTGCAAGAGAACGGGGAATCGATGTCAGCCTGTTCATGACCATCCTGAGAAAGATGGATTTTGAACGGGTGCAGTTTGAAAAGAGAATGGATGACTATTCGGCGGGGCAGAAGAAAAAAGTTCTTATTGCAAAAAGTCTTTGCGAGAAGGCACACCTTTACATATGGGACGAACCCCTAAACTACATCGACATATATTCGAGGATGCAGATAGAACAGCTCATAAGAGATTTTTCGCCCACCATGCTTTTAGTGGAGCACGACGGAGCGTTCAGAGATGCTGTTGCGACGGGAGTAATAAAGTTGTAAAATAGGGCTGTAATCAGGAAAACGAGGAGGTCTGACATGAAAAAAGCATTATATAACGCGAAGGTTTACGTGGAGAAGGGCGTCTATGCCTGGGCGGTACTGGTAGAAGACGGCCT
Source organism: Candidatus Avanaerovorax faecigallinarum (assembly GCA_019113145.1). Taxonomy (GTDB): domain Bacteria; phylum Bacillota; class Clostridia; order Peptostreptococcales; family Anaerovoracaceae; genus Avanaerovorax; species Avanaerovorax faecigallinarum. Next base: position 18,759 of record DXHZ01000045.1, on the reverse strand, counting down.
TATAAAAGCGGTCGGAACCGATGAGGAGATTCTGACAGAAGCAGGTGCGGATACAGAAAGGATTGATTGTGAGGGAAGGACGCTGATACCCGGCATAAACGACAGCCATCTTCACTTCATGCAGACCGGAGAGGCCATGAATCAGGCTCAGATTGACGGAGTAAAATCCATAGACGAGATGGTGGAAATATGCAGAAGGTTTGCGGAAGAGCATCCTGAACGGGTGAAGAACGGACTTCATGCGACGGGCTGGAATCAGGATTTCTTTACTGACGGAGACAGGATGCCGGACAGGCACGACCTTGATAAAATCAGCACCGATTTTCCAATCTGCCTTGAGCGGGTATGCGGACATATAGTGTCCACCAATACGAAACTCATCGAAATGCTGGGAATAGACGGCAGTTCCCCTCAGTATCCGGACGGCAGCTTTCTCATAGGGGAGGACGGATATCCTAACGGCATTTTCACCGGAAATGCATGTAATGTAGCAAAGGATGTCATTCCTGACTTCTCCATGGAGGAGAGGCGCAGCATGCTTACAGACACCATGAAGGATGCGGTTTCCCGGGGAATAACGTCGGTACAGAGCAACGATGTGGGAACTTCGTTTATGGACGGTCCCGCTGCGTTCAAAATGTTCGAGGACGTATATGAAAGCGGTGAAGCTATCATCAGGTACAGGCATCAGGTGTGCTTTAACGATATAGATGCATTCAGAGAAGATCTCAGATCAGGCGCGTACGCAAAGTACGGGTACGGAGGAAACATGGGCGGCAGCGGCGTCTCTGCAGACGGAACGGCATGGCTGACCCTGGGGCCTCTGAAGCTTTTCAAGGACGGAAGTCTGGGAGCGAGGACTGCGCTCATGAAGAACGGGTACGCAGGCGACCCCGATAATCACGGACTCGTATGGTTGAAAGACGAGGATATGGATGAATTCTGCAGACTGGCAAAGGAAAACGGAATACAGGTCGTTACCCACTGCATAGGCGATATGGCTGTAGAAAAGACCATTGAAAGCTACGAGAAGGCGTTTATCGACGGCAGGAACAGCCTTCGTCACGGCCTCATACACTGCCAGATAACCGACGAAGAAATTTTAGAGCGCATAGTCAGAGACGATATTCTGGTATTTGCACAGCCCGTATTTATTGACTACGACATGAACATAGTAGAGGAACTCTGCGGCAGGGAGCTGGCATCCACTTCATACGCCTTCGGAACTCTCATAAAGAGGGGCGCACATCTTTCCTACGGAACGGACTGCCCTGTAGAATACTACAATCCGTTCGAGAATATCTACATGGCGGTTACGAGAAAGGGCAGAGACGGCCGTCCCGAAGGAGGCTTTTACGCCAAAGAGTGCGTAGACGTTGAAACGGCAGTGGACGCATACACCTATGAGAGCGCATATGCCGAATTCATGGAGGATGTCAAAGGTAGAATAAAGCCGGGCTATTATGCGGATATGGTCCTCTTAGACAGAGACATATTCACCGTTGATCCTGCGGAGATAAAAGACATCAGACCGGTTATGACGATGGTCGGCGGAAAAGTGGTTTATGAGAGCCGGAACAGAAATTGAAAACAGAATGACAGTTCAATACAAGCCCGGGAAGCAGTTCTCGGGCGTTTTCAGCTGATGCGGTCGCGGGATGGATTAGGGGCGAGCAACGATATTTATTGTTTAAAGGAGGAAAAAATGTATCTTCAGTGTACGAAAAAAGTGCTGGACAGACTCAGCATAGATAAGGCGGATTACGCGGATGCAGCCGGGTGCGAAGACTTTGAGAACGGCTTTTACACATGGTACGTCAATTTAGTAGACCTGGGAAGGAAGAAAGCTCTGGTATGCATGAACAGAAAGACACTTTACCCCGTAATCCTGTACGGCGTAAAGGCCAAGGATTTTTCCAGACTTGGAGACAGGGTTAGGGAAGCAATCCGGGTGACTCTCGAACGTGAATGCATCAAAGAGGATATAATCGACGAGTATCTCGATAATGGCGGAGAGGCGTTATTCGCAAAGACATCTGACCGCAGCACCGTTTCATATATGAACAAAATATGCGAGGAGCTTCCTTTTTTCATAGACAAAATCGATGAGAAATCCCTCTATCAGCCTGTGCTGAGCAAAAGGTTAGCGAACAGGGTCTACAGGATGAAAAACGCGACCAATTATTTGGATATTTCAAACGAGATGTTCTTTAAAAGTCTTTGCGAGATGAGGGGAATACCAGCTGAAGCGTGGAACGAGATAATCAGCGTAAAGAAGTACCAGCTGAAAATCAGACTTTGTCTCGACAAATACAATATATGGAGAAGGGTACAGGTGCCGAATTACTTTTCATTCGGACAGCTTCACGAGGTGATTCAGGAAGTCTTCGGCTGGTTCAATTATCACGGATACGAGTTTTCGGTGGAATCTGAGCTAAGGATAGTTAATACTGAGGATGCGGATTTTGCGGACTATGCCGGTTTTCTTAAAAGCGAAGGAATCAGGGCCGTATCCGATTCCGAGATTACCATTGAGGACGTTTTCGAAAAGGCAGACAGGTGTACATATGTGTACGACTTCGGGGATTTTTGGGAACACGAAATCATCAAGGAAAAGACAGTTACAGACAACGTCAATGCGCCGGTTCTGACGGAGAGAAAGGGTGAGCGACCGCCGGAAGATGTGGGCGGAGAAGGCGGATTCGAGCATTACATGCACGTTATATCAAAGCCTTCGCACCCGGAATATGAGGACACGATAGAGTGGACCGAAGAACAGAGGGAACCGGAAAGAGGCATAGAAGATATAAATCGGAGTATGAGGTGGCTGTGATTTGATATATGGACATAGGGCGAGCTGACAAGAAATACTTGTCAGTTCGTACAGAGGCAAAAGACAGTTAAAAAGTGATAAAGATTTTGTGTTGAATTAGTCGTATCAGATGCAGCCTATAAGCCCTGAAGTATGGCTATATAGTCCTGACGCTGGTCTACAATGGCATAGATGATTACAGCCTGCTCAGCTTCATTTATCTTATAGAAAACGAGGTCTTTTTCAAGAATAAGAACCCTATAGCCTTGCCTTTTCAGGACCATATAACGAGGTACTGCACCGAGAAGGGGATTGCATTCCAGCATTGAAATCTGCTTTTCAATTAAATCCAACTTCTCGAGTGCAGTTTCAGCGCCAAAGTTTTCAGCAATGGACAAAATGATTTTTCTAAGTCCGATGTCGGCTGTGTCAGTTCGTAAAATCTTATATTTTCTCATATCGTGCCGCCTTTGAGAATTATTCGAAGATCGTCAAAGGTATCCTTGACTGGTGCGATTCTTCCCGCGTTTACGTCCTCTTCTGCCTCAGCAAGAATTTCAAGGAGTTCAATGCGGGATTTCATTCGCTGATATTCCTCATAGCTTAGAGAAACAGTATCTCCCCGTCCATTTACGGTTATGATGACTGCCTCTTTATTTTCCCGACAGAGCCTGGAAATTTCACTGTAATGATTCCGCAAATCTGCGGAAGGTCTGATAGCTTCCTGTAATGAGTACATTAAAACACCTCCTCTATATATGCATATTATATCATAAAAAGACTATACTAAACATGGATTTTTTCAGAAACGGACAAAATTCTTTAATAAATGTAAGGAGAATGGAGTAGACGTTTAAAAATAGAGCATAGGTCACGCATATAGTTACTAAAGAGACTGTCAGGACGTTTTACATGAAGGTAGGCTCGATGGGGTGACGAACCGACGAACCTTCCCGTATAGACAGAGAAAAGGTTTGGGCTTATCGAGCAGCTGGCATTTCGCGCAGTCAGCGAGAAAGAAAGAAGCGTTCAAAATGGAGCAGAGCTACAAAATATGCCCTACGAAGAAGTGGTTTATAATTGTTATTTCGAGGAGAGGAACGACTGTGGTAGGAAAAGATAAAGCTATAACCTTTTGCGGCAGCATCAGATTATAGGATGCATTCATGGAGGCGCAGAAGATACTGCCTCTTGAAGGTAATATTGTAATCAGCGTAGGGCTGTTAGGACATTCTGGGGACAAAGAGGTCTGGGACGGTATGGACGAAGGCGCATTATCCAAGACAAAGGAAACGCTTTATGATATGCACAAAAGGAAAATTGATATGGCCGACGAGATTTATGTAATAAATGTCGGCGGGTATATCGGAGAAAGCACCAGGTCTGAAATTGAGTATGCAGAGGCGACCGGGAGACGGGTGAATTATCCGGAGGAAATGAATCTGGGATAATATCGCATATATCATAAAGCGAAAGGCATGCGACATATAAATCGGTTTTGAGACGGTTGACATTCATCGCCTAAGTGTAAGGGGATTTTCTGATAACTTTGACGACACGGATACATTATGGTAAGATTTATGAGGGATATAATAGGATAGAGAAGTTTCAAGACATGATATTGTTGAAAAAGATAAGATAGCTTTATTCGATATATGGAAGGGTGTGAAGTTACAATATGTTCGATTTTGGAAACGCAAATGAACAACAGAGGCAGGCGATAGCTGCTTCCGAAGGTCCTGTCCTCATTACTGCGGGACCGGGAACCGGCAAGACTTACACGCTTGTCCAGCGCTCGATTTATCTTATAGAGGAATGCGGCGTAAAGCCGGAAAGCATCTTCATTGCCACTTTTACGGAGAAGGCGGCAAAGGAACTGATTACAAGAATCACGAACGAACTGTCGGATCGAGGCATCGTGGCGAACATCAATGAGATGTATATCGGCACATTCCATTCACTCTGTCTTCGTATCATTAAGGAGTATCTTGAATTTACAAGACTTCGCAGAAACTACCGCCTCCTGGATGCGTTCGACCAACAGTACATGGTGTTCCAGAATATCCACCGTTTCCGGAATATCCCGGAGATAGAGGTTGCTCTGCCAAACGGCGGCGCATGGAAGCAGTCGGAAGCCATCTGCAACTATGTGAATAACCTCTCCGAAGAATTAGTGACGCCAGAGGAACTGATGTCTGATACTGACCTGTCGATTGCGGCTCTTGGACGGATGCTGAAGGAGTACCGCGATGTCCTCACTGAGGGAAATATGATGGACTTCTCGTCTATCCAGATTGAAGCCTATCATCTGCTGCAGGATAATGTCGAGATTTTGAAGGAGCTTCGCTCCAAGGTTACGCACATCATGGTGGACGAGTACCAGGACACGAACTTCATTCAGGAGCAGCTTGTGTTCCTTCTCGCCGGAGACTGTAAGAACATCTGCGTGGTCGGTGACGATGACCAGGGCTTGTATCGGTTTCGAGGTGCTACCATCCGTAATATCCTGGAGTTTCCGCATAAGTTTGCAGAAGGCGAATGCCGAGTGATTCCGCTGGTCATTAACTACCGTTCCAACAGTGGCATCGTTGACTTCTACAATGAGTGGATGGCTACCACAGACGGTGCGAAGTTCAAGTTTCGCTGGGATAACTTCCGTTACGATAAAAGGATTGAACCGCACGAGAAAACCACTCTCCACAGTCCCGCGGTCGTGAAACTCGCAGGCGTGGACGATACGGATGAGTGGCACGAGAAGATACTGCAGTTTATCAAGGACCTGAAAGCCTCCGGCAAACTTACGGACTATAATCAGATTGCGTTCCTATTCAATTCTGTGAAGCATCCGCGAGTAACAGCACTTGCCCGCTTCCTTGAGGAGAACCATATAAATGTATATTCGCCGCGTTCGGATATGTTCTTCCAGCGTGATGAGATAAGGCTTGCCCTCGGTTGTCTCATGCTCATGTTTCCACGCTATATCCAGGGCTTGGAGAACGGTGATTATACATTCCTGCAACCGGAGCATCTGACCTACTACCGCAATTGCATCATGGCAGCAAATGAGTACCTCACACAGCCGGAGAATTCCGATCTTTTGAAGTGGATACGGGGCAGAGGTAAAGACCACGTTGGCTTGAAGGGAGCAACGGACTACGCCTATTGCGGTCTGATGTACCAGCTCTTTGAATTCCAGCCGTTTGCAGGGATTCTTGATACGGAAATGGATGTTGGCGTGGTCGATATCCGTCCGGCTCGAAATCTTGCAAAACTGACTCAGATTGTAGGTAAATTCGAGTACCTCCACCGAGTTGATGTTTTGGATGCTGGAGAATATCGAGGCAAACGCCGTATTGATCAGAATACAGAATTGCTTTTTAATATGTATCTTAGGCTTCTTTTTGACGGCGGCATTACGGAATACGAGGATGATTCAGAGTATGCACCGAGCGGCTGTGTTTCGTTCCTCACTATCCACCAGTCCAAGGGTATGGAGTTTCCTATTGTCCTTGTGGATTCCCTTGCGAATGTGCCGAGGAAAAACACGAACGACCTCATGATGCAGATTGAGGAGAGATATTTCAAGCGTCCGGCGTTTGAACCTTACGGTGTCACGAAGTACTTTGACTTCTGGCGGCTCTACTACACGGCTTTCTCTCGCGCGCAGGATTTATTGATCCTGACCTGCAATGAGGACAAGCGAACGCCCAGCAACTACTTCAAAGACATCTACGGGGAACTGCAATCTGTAGAAAGCCCCGGTTTTGATATAAGGGAGTTTGATTTCAAGCCGATAAAGGGTGTGAACATAAAGAACACCTACTCGTTCACATCGCATATAACGGTTTACGAGACCTGCGCCCTTCAATATAAGTTCTACAAGGAACTGGAATTCATGCCCGTTCGTGCGAACGCTATGCTCTTTGGTACGCTCGTGCATGAGACGATAGAGGACATACACCGCGCCGCCCTGCGGCATGAGGAACAGACAATCACTGAGGAGAATGTGAGCCGATGGTTCAACTTCAACTATGTGTCGCTGACAAAAACCGAACATACTTACCTCGCCGGTCCCCAGCGTGAGGCGGCTCTGAAACAGGTGCTGCGCTATGTGGACAGACAGCACGGTGACTGGTCGCAGATACAGCAAGCAGAAGTCGATGTTTCGCTGGTCAAGCCTGACTACATTATCGAGGGAAAGGTTGACTTAATTCGCGGCGAGGGAGATACCGTTGAGATTGTGGATTTTAAATCTCAGCGAAAACCTGACATGGTGAAAGATCGGGAACAGCTTGAACAATATCGACGGCAACTTCATATCTACGCTCACCTCGTAGAGGAACGCACCGGACAGAAGGTCAGTAAGATGCACATCTACTATACTGGCGAGGACGGCGGTGTGCCGACGATCACTTATCCGTATACGAAGTCAGCCGTGGAAGGCACAATGGCTGTATTCGACGATACGGTACATAAGATTATGAAGAAAGATTTTCGCCGCTGTGCCGATGACCCAAAGGTCTGCAAGGAATGTGATTTCCGATACTATTGCAGAAACAGGTAGAGGAGGAATCACATGGCTGAACATAATGTTCCGTATAATGGCATCATTTACATTATTCCTAACGATGAGCTATACCAAAAATATAAAAATAGCGAAGTATTTATAGACAAGTATGGAAGGCTTATTGATTTTAAATCCAAAAAGGTCATCAAAGAATTAGAACAAAAAGGTGATCAGAGACCTGTTATCCAGAGAAAGGTTGTTATGGTACAACCACCTGAAGAACATCCGATTCGAGATGCCGCTAAACAGGCCGCAGCTGATGTGGCATATGATTATGTTCATAGAGCTGTGGACTGGACTTTTGATGTCGGAATCCCTCGCCTATGGCATGAATATATAGTCCCATTTTTCCACCGGACGAAAGAGGTTATGACCTCAAAGGAACTGAAAGCGGAAGCAGTCCTTGCGAAATCAAAGGCCAGTACGGACATTGCCATAAAACAGCAGAAAGCCGGTACGAAGATGACGCAGGAAGAGGCTGACGCGGAAAAACAAAAAGTCCTATATTACTGGCTGGGAATGTTGAGCAGCCTTAAGAAATTGCATGATGCCGGGGAGATGGACATTGATTCGATTTTGACACAGCTGACAGACCCGGCAATGCTGAAACGTGTAAACGGCTTTCTGAGCGAGAATCCGAATCTGCTTGAAACGGATAAGTACATCGTGCTTCACGGTTTGCTTGGAAGGGATTTATACGAGGAACAGCAGCTCCTCTCCATCAGAGCTGCCGAAATAACAGCATTAGCCGAGAAATACGGATATGACCCAAGAAACGATAAAATGGAGGATAACCACAATGGATGAGCAGCTTACGTTTGAATTTGAACAGAGACCCACAATCAAGGGATTTCCTGAACTTCGCTGGACGGGCAAGCGTCCTTACCGTTCCACGCAGTATTACCCTGCGCAGCTGCGGGAGACCTATGGTCAGGAGCAGAACGGCTGGATCAATAAGATCTTCTGGGGAGACAATCTCCAGGTCATGAGCCATATGCTTAAAGATTATCGCGGGAAAATTGACCTTATCTATATTGACCCGCCATTTGACAGCAAGGCTGATTATAAAAAAAGAATTGAACTTAAGGGCATCGGCAAAGCTATGGGTGACAGCTCCTCTTTTGAGGAAAAGCAGTACGGAGACATATGGACAAATGATGAATATCTTCAATTTATGTATGAAAGATTGACGTTAATGAGAGAACTAGTATCAAAAAATGGCAGTATATATGTACACTTAGATGAAAAAAGGAGTCATTATGTTAAAATCGTCTTAGATGAAGTATTTGGATTAGATAATTTTAGAAGAGAAATAATTTGGTCTACCAAAACATCATCAGGATTCAAATCTGCTGCCAACAATTGGGTTAGAACGCACGATTGTATTTTGTATTATAGCATGGGTGGAACAGATAAGTTTAACAAACAATATACTGACTACAGTGCAGAATATAAAGCTCGTTTCAAAAAGGTTGATGCTGATGGAAGGCGTTACCGTGATGATAGAGGCAGTGGTATCAAACAGTATTTGGATGAGTTAAAAGGAATTCCGGTTGGTGATGTGTGGGATGATATTATGTCTTTTCAACAAGCAGCGACATCGACAGAAATATTAGGTTACCCCACTCAAAAACCTGAGCAATTGATAGGAAGGATAATATTAGCATCCTCTAATCCCGGAGATATTGTCTTCGATTGTTTCATGGGAAGTGGCACAACACAGGCTGTAGCTATGAAACTCGGTAGACGCTTTATTGGAGCGGACATTAATCTCGGTGCTATTCAAACTACTACGAAACGTTTGCTTGCCGTCGCAAAGGAACTGGAGCCAGAACATAAGCCTGTCACATATGAAGTCGAGCCTCAGCTCTCAATGGTTGCGGAGGAACCTGTGCCTTATCTCGCCGCAGCAAGTACAGGCGGTAATACTGAACTGAGCGCCGAAGAACGCAGCAAGGTCATCTGCTTTTTTAAGGAAAAGGGAATGGATACTTCGGCTTTAGAGGAGGACGTGAAGTACACGGGCTTTGAGGTTTATAATGTAAATAATTATGACTTCTTCCGCAATCCTGTAGAAGCCCGCGATCTCCTGATTTCCGCTTTGGAAATACAGCCGTTTCCGCAGGGTGATGTCTGGGACGGCGAACTGGACGGCAGAATGGTAAAAATCATGCCGGTCAATCGCATTGCTACCAAAGCTGACTTGAAGGAACTCCTTGCAAATCTTCCGTACAAGACATACGAAAAGCGCAAGGAGGAGAATCCGAACCAACCTGTCGAGCGGGTTACTATTGTCTGCATGGGACACGAGCCTGACCTGAAGGGCGCGCTGGAGCAGGAGCTTTCCGACTACAAGGTAGATGTCCAGATAGTAGATATTCTGCGTGACAAGAAAGACCTACAGCTCAAGCGTGACTCCGAAGCGGAAATTGTCCGTGAAGGCGATAAGTTAGTCATCCGCGCCTTCTATCCGATGAACTTGATGCAGAAACTCTCCCTCCAGAAGGAGTACGTGGAGGATTGGCGTCAGCTGGTTGACTCCATCATGATTGACTGGAACTACGATGGTGTAGTCATGCAGCCGGCCGTGACAGATGTGCCCGGAAAGAACGAAATGGTAAGGGGCATCTACGACATCCCGGAGGGTTCCGGCACGATTAAAGTCAAGATTACCGACCTGCTCTCAGAGTCTCTGGAAGTGGAGGTGCGTTAAATGGCAGATAAGTTTGACCCGAATTTTTCATTTAGTCAACAGCTGTGGTACTACTACAGCACAAACCGTGGAAAGATTCGTTCTCGTTACAATGGCCTCACAAGGAAGTTCCTCGCCTACAACGACAGCGAGGAGAATCCTCATGCCTTTCTGCGCAAGCCGCAGTTCGAAGCTCTGGAGATGTATGTCTTTGTGAAGGAATTCATGAACAACAAGCAAGTCTACGAGATGTTCGATGACTGGCGCCATAAGAGAGACCGTTTCTCTAATGCGTCCTACTACGCCTTGGAGAAGAACGGCCAGATTCGTCTCTTTGATGCGCCGACTGAGAAGCAGACTGACACGCTATTCAAGCAGATGAAGAAGTACCGCGAGGTCTATCCGAACTACATCTATGCCCTCACGATGGGACTTGGTAAAACCATTCTTATGGCGACCTGTATCTTCTACGAGTTTCTGCTTGCGAAAAAGTATCCGAGGGACAAGCGTTTCTGCCATAATGCCCTTGTGTTTGCGCCGGACAAGACCGTCCTGCAGTCGCTCCGTGAGATTATGACCTTTGATAAGACAAAGGTTGTGCCGCCGGAGTATGCCCGTGTGCTTGATTCAAATATCAAGTTTCACTTCTTGGATGAGACGGGTACTATCCTGCATACAATAGATGATTCCGATTTCAATATCATCATCTCTAATACGCAGAAAATTATTGTTAAGAAAAAGCGGAAGGAAACATCTGCTGCTGAGACTTTATTCAGCGGCTCTGGATCTCTTCTTTCAGCAGTCTACGGTGGAGATGATGACGAGGACGATGCATGGGATGACACCACGCTGATGGATAACCAGCGTTTTAAGAAACTTTGTCGGCTTCCGCAACTCGGCGTCTATGTCGATGAGGCGCATCACCTCTTCGGTGCAGACCTCGAAAAGCAGATCCGGTCGAGCGGAGCGAATAAGACAAGCCTTCGTGATACCATCAATCTGCTCGCAGCAAATACTTCTATCGTGGCTTGCTACAACTACACAGGTACGCCATATGTAAAGAATCAGCTTCTGCCTGAGGTGGTATATGCTTACGGTCTGCGTGAATCAATCTGGAATGGTTTCTTGAAAGATGCCGATCCGCTTGGTTTTGAGAACGTTAAGAGTGATGAATTCCTCAAAGCTGTGGTAGGCACGTTTTGGGAGCGCTACGGCGGTAAGACCTATGAAGGCCTGAATCCGAAACTTGCTATCTATGCGGCAGGTGTTGAGGAGGCGGCCACAGAGGTCAAGCCTGCGCTTGAGAGGATACTTGCTAACCTCGATATTCCGACATCGAAGATTCTCCTGAATGTCGGCGATGCAAAGTACACAAAGAACGATGACGTCAGAGACTTCAATAACCTTGATGTTCCTGGAACGGAAGGAAACGAGAAGCAGTTCATTATCCTCGTTGAAAAAGGCAAGGAAGGATGGAACTGCCGCTCTCTGCTTGCTGTGGCTCTTTTCCGCAGCCCGAAGTCAAAGATATTCGTTCTCCAAGCAACAATGCGCTGCCTCCGTGCTATAACGGAAGAGCGTTTGACGGCTACAGTATTTCTCTCCAAAGAGAATTACGACACCTTGGACGATGAGCTTCATAAGAACTTCAACATGGAGATCAAGGACATCAAGAATCCGTCCAATGCTGACCGCCACAAATATCAGGTTCGTGTTCTGCCACCGCCAAGGACAATTACACTCAAGCGTGTGTGGCACGAGTATGCCCTCCACGAAAAGGAATACTCCGATCCCGTGGACTTCAAGTTGGTAGACGCTGACCTCTCCAAGTATGCCAGCATCATGTACGAACGTGACAGCCTTGCCCGTGATACCACTGTCAAAGAAAAGAATATTGACTATCTCCAGGATAATATGAAGTTCAGTGAATTCTCACTCGCCGGAGAGGTGGCTCGTTATCTGAACATTTCGTGTATCCTCGCCGCGAGAATTCTCCGAGAATCAGTGGACGGAATCGACACGGTTCTTGAGGCGGTCAATCGCTATAACGCAGTCCTGGATGACTACATCATCCCGGCTGTGTTCCATGCGCTCTTTGACATCACCTCTGAACTGAAGACCGAGGACAAGGAACTGGTATTGCTTCGTGAACCAAAAGATGCCGGTTACTATGAATTCTCCGCAAAGGATGACCTCGTGCTTACCAATCGCTATCCGGGCTTTACGCCGGAGCAGCTTAAGAAAAGTTTCCACGCCGATACTTACTGCTTTGACTCCATTCCGGAGAAGGAATGCTTTATGCAGTACATCACAAGCGGCAAGGTCGCAGAAGTCTACTTCACAGGAATGTTTACTTCCAACCAGGGCGATCTCTCCGTACACTACTACGATCCAGAATCAGGCAGAATCCGTCAGTACTACCCTGACTTCCTCGCAAAGATGATGGACGGTTCCTATCAGCTTATCGAGGTTAAGGGCGACAACAAGATTGATGACACCGTGGTTAAGGCAAAACAGGCAGCCGCCGAGGAGATGGCTGTGGCGAGTGGAATTAAGTATCTTATGTATTCAGGGAGTCAAGTACTTAGTACGCATGTTTTGGATGACTATATGTAGAAATTGAAGCTAATTTTATGTTGCGATAGATGATTATACAAGCTTTTGTACTAAGCTCGGATATTAATATATATTAAAAACTATCTCTCGATTGAAATGCTGTAGATAGTTAAACTATAGATAAACCCCGGATGATAAAATTGATATATCCGGGGTTTGTTTACGGTTTGCCTGAAATAGGAGCTTATATGATTTATAATGTATAGCGACAATTGTATATGATTTTAATTTAAGTCTATAATTTCACATTAACTGGGATTAGCCAAAGAATATAATGCAAAAGTGTCCCATATATATAGACTCTTGTCCCGAAATGCGCTATAATATATACTACATTGGGAGGTATGACATCATGAAAAAACAAAATGTTTTGAACTTAATAAAATACCATGTTGAAAGAAATGAAAATGCTTTCAGGAGTGAAGCAATAGGTATTGCGAGATATTTTGATAGTATCGGAGATAATCAGCTTGCTGAATATATAATGGGCTTAATTGCAGAATCTAATTTATACACACCTCAAAGTAGTGACTTTGAAAGTGAATTTCTAAAGCAGGTAGATATAAGAGGTATTGAGCCTTTGAACCTTCCAATAGTAATTGCTGAGGATATAAAAGGTATCATAAATGCAATAAACCATAATATAGGTATTAATAAATTTTTGTTTGAAGGTTCTCCAGGTAGCGGAAAAACTGAGGCTGCCAAGCAAGTTACACGGTTGTTAGATAGGACATTGTTTTATGTTGATTTTGACAATTTAATTGATAGTAAACTTGGTCAAACAAACAAGAACATAACAAGTGTGTTTAATGAAATAAACTCAATTCCCAATTCAAACAAAGTAGTTATTTTGTTTGATGAAATAGATGTAATTGCTTTGGATAGAGTAAGTTCCAATGATGTGCGTGAAATGGGAAGAGTAACCTCTACAATTTTGAGGGAACTCGATAGATTAACTGATTTAAATAAAGAGATTGTGATTATTGCAACAACAAATCTTTTTTCAAAATTTGATAAGGCTCTTACAAGGAGATTTGATGCAATAATAAATTTTGACCGTTATAGCAAAGAGGATTTAATTGAAGTAGGTGAGTTTTATTTTTCTTCTTATATAAAAAATTTTAAGGGTGTTGCAAAAGACACTCGATTGTTTAGAAAAATATTAAATCTGGCTCCTCATCTTCCATACCCAGGCGAATTGAAAAATATAATTAAGACATCCTTAGCGTTTAGTGATGTAAATTATGAACATGACTATTTGAAAAGGCTATATAATAGCTTGATTGGAAATTTAAATAAGACTGATATTAGTCAATTATATGATATGGGCTTTACAGTAAGGGAAATAGAAAAACTTACTGGGGAATCTAAAAGTGCTGTATCAAGAAAATTGAGCAAGGAGGATTAATTAAATGAATAATGTTCTTGAGTTAAAAGGAAAAAGATTTGTACAAGCTTCCAAACAAGGAATCCGAAATGGCATATCTATGAATAGTAAGAAATTAGTCACCATCGAACAACTGATTAGATTGATAAATAAATTGCACCAAATCAAAAGTTTTTGGGAACACGAAAAAAAACCTTTTCAAGGCGTTTTAATCAGTGTTTATTATAATAAAATCGTTGCAAAAAGCAATCGTATAGCAGGACTGTTAAAAGGAAAAGACTCTAATTTCGCAATTGTAGGAGCGAAGTTTAATGCTGAAAAAAATAAGCATATTATAACATATTTTGTGGGTATATCAGATTTGGATAACAGTATTAATCTCCTCTCAAAATCTTGCGATGTGATGAAAGCTAAATTTAAAGATGGTATAACACAGACCATATTTAAAAATGATGAACTATTTTTCAATAAAATAAAATTTGAGGAATTCGGATTGTCAAAAACAACTTTCAAGCAAGTGATTGCAGATGTTTCTTATATTGATGATTTTGAGGTAGAGATGGCTACGCCTCAAATAAAGCAAAGTATCATTACTTTATTTGATACTGGTATGGATACTAAAAGTTTGTTTAAAAATATAGGGATTGATATTTTGTCAAGTAGGATTTTGGATAATCAAACTGTATTTTTGGACGAAAATCAATTGAAACTGTTGTTCGAAAAAGCTCCTTACTTAGTTTCTATGGCAACTGTCGATTTAGCTGAATTGTCGCCAGAAGATTTTATTCAAGAGTATCAGCAAGGCATGATTACTATTCCCTCCCCGAGTATTGAACCAACAATAGGTGTTATTGATACTTTATTTGATAAGAATGTATATTTTAGTGAGTGGGTAGACTATCATGATATGGTAGATAATAGCATTCTAAAGAGTCCAAGTGATTATCAACACGGTACTGCTGTTTCATCAATTATTGTGGATGGCGCCAGATTGAATCCGTGGTTGAATGATGGTTGCGGAAGATTTAAAGTTCGTCATTTTGGAGTTGCAGTAGGATCGCGATTTTCATCCTTTACTATTGTAAAACAAATTAAAAGTATTATCGCTAGTAATAAGGATATAAAAGTCTGGAACATTTCACTCGGTAGCAATCAAGAAATTAACGACAATTTCATTTCAGCTGAAGCTGCTACATTAGACCAAATTCAATATGAGAATGATGTAATCTTTGTTGTAGCAGGGACAAACAAGCCAAATGAAAATGTTATGAAAATCGGTTCACCTGCGGATTCAATAAACAGTATGGTAGTCAATGCAGTTACCAAGAGCGGGCTTTCAACTAAATACGCAAGGAAGGGACTTGCACTCTCCTTCTTTGCTAAACCAGATGTTAGTTATTATGGGGGAAGCGAAGAACAGTATATCCAAGTATGTGAACCGCTTGGAGCAGCTTATGTTGCTGGTACTTCATTTGCGGCTCCTTGGATAGCTCGTAAATTATCCTATTTAATTGATGTTTTGGGATTAAGCAGAGAAGTCGCAAAAGCCTTGATAATTGACGCTGCACGCAGCTGGAATGAAAGTCCAACCCCTGAAGAAGTTGCTCTTTATGGACATGGCGTAGTTCCTATTAGAATAGAGGATATTGTTCAAACTCAAGATGACGAAATTAAATTTCTGGTGTCAGATATAAGTGAGAAATGGAATACATATAATTACAGCTTTCCTGTTCCTCTTAAAGACGATAAATATCCTTATGTTGCAAGAGCTACTATGTGTTATTTTCCAATATGCGATAGAACCCAAGGCGTAGATTACACAAATACTGAGTTGAACCTTCATTTTGGTAGAATTAAAGATAATGGTAAATTGAATGAAATTAATAATGATAAACAAAACCAAGATGATGCATTAAATACTGAAAAGAGTTATTTATTAGAAGGTGAAGCAAGAGAGAGGTTTAGAAAGTGGGACAATGTTAAATATGTTTCAGAAGTTCCTACAGGTACTAACAAATCGAAGAAATCTTATAAAAACAAGAATTGGGGTATGGAAATTAAAACAAACAATAGACTAGACCCTAAAGATGGTGTTGGAATTCGTTTTGGTGTTGTTGTTACCCTGAAAGAGATTAATGGTGTTAATCGAATAGATGAATTCATTAAAAATTGTAACTTAAGTGGATGGCTTGTCAATACCATTGATATCAAGACTAGAATTGATATACACGAAAAGATCAACGAAGAAATCGTGTTTCAATAGCAGCCATTTTGGAAAGAGCGTAATGGACGGTGATAAAAATTAATTAGAATGGAATTTTAACATGAGAATTATAGTGGGATGATTATGATATTATTATCAGATTATTGAGTTCACTGAGTCAATGCATGAACATATTGATGATGCGTATAACTTAGTATTGCGGTATATGAGTCTCGAATGTCAGATATATCGCTACGTTTCGCAAAGCGAATCATTGATAGCTTTAAGAAAAGAGGAAAATTGCATCGTGAGGGCTTGATTTGAAACGTATTATGGCGCGTCATGTAAGCGTTGCAATGTTTCGTTGCCTGGCGATACACAGTAAAGCAAATAGCTTAGTGTAATTTCCTAAAGACAAAACCGCTTTTTTGGTATATAATCAAGTCTGACGTATTTTACAGACCTATCGCCGCGCCGATGCGCGTGTGAGCTTTATAACCCGGCGCACCGGCAGGGTGCGCGTAGCAGGAGGAATTTTAATGAGACCGGTAAATGTTGCTATCCTCGGCCTTGGAACCGTAGGCGGAGGTACTTACGACATTCTGAAGATGAATGCCGAACTGATAGAAAAGAGAACGGGAAGACAGATCAGAGTCACGAAGGTTCTGGACAAGGCCGTGGACAAGTGCCTTGCCAAGGGACTGACGGAGGATATGATCGTCGACAATCCCGAGAAGATTTTTGCGGACCCGGAGATTGACATCGTAGTTGAGGCTCTTGGGGGAATCCAGCCTTCCACCGACTTTATGCTGAGAGCCATGAAGGCAGGCAAGTCCGTCGTGACTCCGAACAAGGCTGCTGTTGCGGCCAATTTCGACGAGCTGAAGAAAACCGCTGAGGAAAAGGGCGTAGGATTCAGATTCGAGGCCAGCGTAGGCGGCGGAATCCCGGCGCTTACGGCTATAATGGAGGCTCTTTCCGGAAACGAGTTCACCGAGGTTATGGGAATCCTCAACGGAACCACCAACTACATTCTGACGAAGATGACCGACCTGGGTCTTGACTACGGCGAGGTTTTGAAAGACGCGCAGGCTAAAGGCTTTGCCGAGGCCGACCCGACAGCAGACGTCGAGGGTATCGACGTTGCCAACAAGCTCTCCATACTCATGGCGCTTTGCTTCGACAAATACGTAAAGCCTGCGGACATTCCGACAAAGGGCATAAGTCACATAACCATGGACGACATCGAGGCTGCAAAGGCGAAGGGCTGCAGGATAAAGCTCATAGCAAAGGCTGCCGTAAAGGACGGAAAGCTGGAGTACAGCGTTGCGCCGATGGAGATTGAAAATTCCCATCCGCTTGCGGGAGTGTCCAACGAGTTTAACGCTATCTACGTTACGGGAAATGCCGTTGACGAAGTTATGTTCTACGGCAAGGGCGCAGGGGCTCTTCCTACGGGAAGCGCCATAGTAGGCGATATCATTGCTATTGCAAAGACCCTTTAACTGCTGCGGGCTGCAGGATTTGCCCGGCAGGCCATACAGATTTTGATTATATTTCAGGAGGATATATAAATGAGTTTACTGAACCAGTGGCTTGACCTTATGGAAGGTCAGACGAAGGCGACCATCGACGAATTCTGGAAGGAGTATTCTGAGACGGAAACCAAAATCTACACTTACATCCTTTCGGACCACGAAAAGAAGCTGGAAGGAAAGTTCTCTGATCTCGTTGAGAAATTTGACTGCAATAAGATCATTTTCATGGGATTCCTCGACGGTATCAATTCCAGCCTTAAGAAGGAGCTGGATCTTAAGAAGGTTACCGAGGACAGCGAAATAAGCCTTGACATCGACTTTGAGAAGCTCTACTTTAACATGCATAAGGCAGACGCAGATTACCTCTGGTCTATCCCTGAGTGGGACAAGGTTCTCACCGTAGAGAGACGCGAGGAAATCTATAAGGAGTACAAGAAATCAAAGACTGTTCACGTAGAGAAGAAGCCGGGCAGAAACGACCCGTGTCCTTGCGGAAGCGGCCTTAAGTACAAGAAGTGCTGCGGAAAGAACGCATAAACCTTAATAAAACCATAGAACTTTTTTAATCCCGGATTCGTCCGGGATTTTTTCGTAAAGCGGTTGCCCGAAAGTCTTAAAACATATATTATAAGAGGAGCGGCCCTGGCCGCGAAAGGAGAAAGATCATGCCCCTTCACATAGTACTTGTAAATCCTGAAATCCCACCTAATACGGGAAACATAGCGAGGACGTGCGCGGCCACGGACACATGCCTTCATCTGGTGAAGCCCCTTGGCTTTTCCATAGACGATAAGGCCCTTAAGCGGGCGGGCCTCGACTACTGGCCATACGTAAAGCTTACGGTTCACGAAAGCCTTGACGATTTTATGAGAGAATACGCCGGAGCCAGAATGTTTCTCGCTACCACAAAGGGCGCAAAGCCCTACACGGAGCCAGAATACAGG
>DXHZ01000044.1 GCA_019113145.1 Candidatus Avanaerovorax faecigallinarum | reverse complement strand
CTGTTTGTCGCTGTAAAGAATACTTTTTCAATCATTTTATAAATCTTTTGTTGTTCTCTATTCTGCCCCTCATCCCGAAGGTGACCTCCGGTTTCTCAAAATCATAAACCAGCATCATTTCTTTACCAACTTCAGCTTCCATAATCGTTTCGCCATTGCAGTCGAATACAGCAGTCGGTGCTGTTTGAATATCCGTAGTGCTATTTACAGATATTACGGTCATAACGTTCTCCACCGCTCTCGATATAAGATGGGATTTTATTATGTTATACCTCTCCGTCTTCTCCTCTTTTGATGTATCAGAAAGACAGACAATGCACAGATCCGCCTTCTCTGAGTAGAGTTCTCTGAAAAGTTCAGGAAAACGCACGTCAAAACAAATTCTAAAGCCAATCCTTACACCTTCTATATCAAATATTCCTCTACTGGATCCACGTTCGAAATTATCCACGTCCCATCCCCATAAAGCTTTTTTGTCGTATATTCCTCTGATGCTTCCATCTCTGCCGAATAGAATCACTGAATTGTATTTTTTCTTAGATTCAAACCTGATGGTACCAACCGCAACATTTATTGAAAGTCTTCCAGCAATTTCCGAAATTATTTTCAATGCATTGTCAATATCTTGCTTATTTATTTTTTCAATTTCTGATTCTATCGGAGGATAACCGCAAAGTGCGCATTCATGAAAAGCAATTAAGTCAATTCCTTTTTCGGATGCGGATTTAATGGCGTATGTTATTTTTTTCAGGTTTGAAGTAATATCGCCGGTACTGGCAAACTGATACACCCCTATTATCATTTTACTTTTCTCCATTCTTCCGGATTACAGAAATAATAATGAAAGACGCCCTGACGGATATGCTCCGAAAGGACGTCCAGTTCTCATATAAATTTAGTTCAGCACTTCGTACTCGCTGAAGTCTACTCCGATCATCTCTTCCTTCTCTGCGGACAGGCTTACTACGAAGTCCATGCCGTAGTTCTTGGAAATCTTCTTAAGACGGGAAAGGAACTCAGGAATGTCTCCCAGTGAGAAATCCGCATGCTTAAGAATGCTGTCGATGTAAATAGTTTCGATGTCGTGATCGGAGCTGATGATTCCGTAAATAAATCCGATGTACTCGTCGCAGTTGGTGATGTGCTCGTACTCTTCCATGCATACTACTCTGATTCTATATTTCAAATCATACATCAGCCTGGAGTTCTTATTGATGAAGATTACGCTTCCCTTGCTGGTTTCCACCTCCTGGTTAGCAAGATCTATCATCTGTTTAGTTTTACCGGTACCCTTATGTCCGACTAATATTTTGACCATGATGATTTCCTCCGTTCTTTTGGTTTATAGGTATTATACACTATGAATTTTTCATATTCAACTGTTTTCAATGAGTTTTATGTTAGTTATTGGCCCCGCTCCTCTTAATATTGTTAAGTCTCAACTGTCCGCAGGCTCCGTCTATGTCGGCGCCCAGCTCCCTTCTGACCGTGGCGGGAACTCCTGCGTTTTCAAGGATTTCCTTAAACTCTGCTGCCCGCTTTCTGCTCACCGTGTCAAAGCCAGTGCCGTCCACCCTGTTAAGGGGAATAAGGTTCACGTGGCAGAGCATTCCCCGAAGAAGGCGGCAGAGGTTTTCCGCGTCCCCGTCGGAATCGTTGACCCCGTTTACCAGAGTATATTCGAAGGTTATGCGCCTGCGTGTCTTTTCCGTATAGTCCCTGCACGCCGATATAAGCTCAGCTACGGGCCATTTCCCGTTTACGGGCATCATGGAACCTCTAACCTCGTCCGTGGCGCCGTGAAGGGACACTGCCAGATTCACCTGAGGGAAGTCATCTCCGAACCTCTCTATTACGGGCGCTATGCCGCAGGTGGATACGGTGATATTTCTCATGCTCATTCCGCGGCCGGCAGGGTCCGTCACTATGCGGATAAACCCGGCAAGATTTTCGTAGTTGTCAAAGGGTTCACCGGTTCCCATCACCACTATGTGATTTATCTTCTCCCCCGTTGCGGCCTCGGCCTCCAGAAGCTGCGACACTATCTCTCCCGCGGTCAGATTTCTCACAAGACCCGCTCGGGTAGACGCGCAGAAGCGGCAGCCCATTCTGCATCCAGCCTGGGACGAAAGGCATATGGAATTGCCGTACCTGTACTTCATGAACACGCTCTCGACGGCGTTTCCATCGGAAAGCCCGAAGAGGAACTTTCTCGTTCCGTCGGATTTTGATACCTGCTCGTCCAGAACCTCAAGCCTCCCTATGCAGGAAACCTCTGAAAGCTTCAGGCGAAAAACTTCCGGGAGATTTTTCATCCCCCGGAAGTCGGTTATTCCCTTGTAAATCCAGCCGAAAACCTGTTTCGCCCTGAAGGCGGGCTCTCCCAGACTCTTTACGAATTCCGTCATCTCGGGCAGAGTCAGGCTTCTCAGATCTACCATGTTAAATCCTTTCTACGCCGATACCGGTCTTGTGGCCGTTGAGGTCGTACTTCTCAAGACCGTCTCTCTCCTCTATTGAAACCGCAAGGGTCTCCTTTCTGATGTAGTCGCCGTAGACGTCTATGGCGGCCTTTACATCCTCGTCGGCATCGACAAAGATTCTGATGTTGTCCATCATCTCAAAGTCTTCCTGCTTACGCATCTGCTGAACCTTGGAGATGAGCTCTCTTGCCAGACCCTCTCTTGCAAGCTCAGGAGTGATGGTTGTGTCTAAAATGGTGAATACGTTATTTTCCATGGCAACGGCAAAGCCTTCCTTTGCGCTGATTCTCACGTCAACGTACTCTCTCTTTATGTCGAACTTCTCGCCGTCAAGGTCCATTTCTACGCTGCCCTTTGCCTCAAGCTCTGCGGTGAGCGCCGCAGCATCAGCCTTTGCAAGAGCTCCGGCAAGAAGCTTTATCTTGGAGCCCAGAACAGGTCCCGCAACCTTGAAGTCAGGCTTCAGGCTGAAGTTCATGAACTCGTCGAGCTTATCCGCGAATACCACTTCCCGAACGTTAAGCTCCTCCTTGATAAGGTCTGCAAGATCTTCTATCACAGGTCTGTACTTGCCGTCTACCATGATTTCGGAGAGCGGCTGTCTTACCTTGATTCTCTCCTTTTCTCTCGTTCCGCGTCCCAGAGCCACAAGGGATCTTACCAGATCCATTCTCTCCTCTACCTTTTCGTCGAGAAGTGATTCGTTGCACTCAGGGAAGTATGCGGTGTGGACGGTTTCCTCACCCGTAAGCTTGGTGTAGATTTCGTCTGAAATGAACGGAGCGACAGGAGCTATCAGCTTGGCGGTTCCAACAAGAACCTCGTAGGTGGTCGCATATACGCTTCTCTTGTCCTCGGTCATCTCTTCGGAGTAGAATCTTCTTCTCGCTCTTCTGATGTACCAGTTGGAGAGATCCTCCGATACGAATTCGGTAATGGCTCTTACGGTCTTCATGTGATCGTAGCTGTCCATGTACTCCGTAACGTCTCTTATGAGGCGGTTATACTTGGAGAGAATCCATCTGTCAAGTTCAGGTCTCTTGTCGTAGTCAACATTCATCTCAGACATGTTTACGTCGTCCTGGTTGGAGTAGAGCACGAAGAAGTTGTATACGTTCCTCAGCGTTCCCAGGAACTTGCTCACAACGTCCTTAAGGCCGTCCTCGTCGAACTTCGTCGGCGACCATGCAGGGGATACGGAAAGGAGATACCATCTGGTGGCGTCTGCGCCGTATTTGTCAAAGAGGTCAAAAGGTGAAACGGTGTTGCCCCTCGATTTACTCATCTTCTTGCCGTCTTTGTCAAGAATCAGGTCGTTTACCAGAACGTTCTTATACGGAGCCTTTCCCTTTATGAAGGTGGATATGGCCATGAGGGAGTAGAACCATCCTCTTGTCTGGTCGATACCCTCGCAGATAAAGTCTGCCGGGAAGAGCTTGTCGTCGAAGTGCTCCTTATTCTCAAACGGATAGTGCCACTGGGCGAAAGGCATGGCTCCCGAGTCGAACCAGCAGTCCATAACCTCCGGAACCCTTGTCATAGGCTTTCCGCAGTGAGGACACTTTATATGTATGTCGTCAACGTAAGGTCTGTGAAGCTCCACGTTTTCGTCTATATCCTCTATAGCCTTTTCCACAAGCTCGGCTCTGCTTCCTATGCACTCAAGGTGTCCGCACTCGCAGCGCCAGATAGGAATAGGAGTTCCCCAGTAACGGGTTCTGGAAATAGCCCAGTCCTTGACCTCTGCAAGCCAGTTTCCGAAGCGCTTTTCTCCGACGAATTCAGGGAACCAGTTTACGGTGTTGTTGTTTGCAACAAGCTGATCCTTGAAGTCGCTCATCTTTATGTACCAGCTCGGCTTTGCGTAGTACACGAGAGGAGTTCCGCATCTCCAGCAGTGAGGGTAGTTATGCTCCATCTTTTCCTTGGAGAAGATTTTGTCCTCGGAAGCGAGCCACTTTATAATCTCTACGTCGAGGCCTTCCTCCATTACGAAGTGACCCTTCCACGGAGTCTCCGTGTAGCAGCCTCTCTCGTCTACAGGCTGGAGCATAGGAAGATCATACTTTCTTCCGCACTGGTAGTCGTCCTCACCGAAAGCCGGAGCAGTGTGTACGATTCCCGTACCGTCTTCAACGGAAACGTAGTCCATGCAGGTTACAAAGAACGCCTTCTTGTCTGTCTTTACAAAAGGCATCAGCTGCTCGTACTCGATGTACTCAAGGTCTGCGCCCTTCATCTCATCGAGAACAGTGTACTTACCCTCGCCCAGGACTTTGTCCGCGAGAGCCTTTGCAACGTAGAACACATTTCCTTCCTCGTCGCCTTCGTTCATTCTCGCCTTTATGTAGTCGATGTCAGGGCCTACTGTAAGAACGGTGTTGGAAGCGAGAGTCCAAGGCGTAGTGGTCCATGCCAGGAAGTACTCGTTTTCCGCGTCCTTTCTCTTGAACTTGGCTACGAGGGTGTTTACCTTTACTTCCTTATACCCCTGAGCCACTTCGTGGGAGGCGAGTCCCGTTCCGCAGCGAGGGCAGTAAGGAAGAATCTTGTGTCCTTCGTAGATTTTTCCGGCTTTGAAGAATTCCTTGAGAATCCACCAGCCGGTCTCTATGTAGTTATTATCTAAAGTGATGTACGGGTTATCAAGGTCAACGAGATATCCCATTCTCTCACTCATCTCGCGCCACATTCCGGTGTACTTGAATACGGACTCGCGGCACTTTTCGTTAAACTCCCTGATGCCGTACTTTTCTATATCCTGCTTGCCGCTCATGCCGAGCTGCTTTTCCACTTCAATTTCAACAGGAAGTCCGTGGGTGTCCCAGCCGGCCTTTCTGTTTACCTGGTATCCCTTCATGGTCTTGTAGCGGCATACGGAATCCTTAAGGGTTCTCGCCATTACGTGGTGAATTCCCGGCTTTCCGTTGGCCGTAGGCGGTCCCTCGTAAAATACGAACTCGGGGCTTCCCTCTCTCGCCGTAACGCACTTGTGAAGAAGGTCTTCTTCCTTCCATTTTTTAACCTGTTCGTTCTGTACCTCTGCAACAGGCTTTTCCGAAAGCTTTTCGAACATTTAGTCTCTCCCTTTCATTATATTTTATCGGTTATGTCAAAGCGGCGGCCGCAGATTTTCAGGTATAAAAAAATCCCTCATCTGCCGGCTTTCGCCGTGATTAGGGACGATTCTCAGGAACCGCGGTACCACCCTAGTTGCTTACCTCTGTCAAGGTGCCTCTCATTAAAGTGTCGGACTCGGGAAGTGATATTCACGTCCGGGTTCA
Source organism: Candidatus Avanaerovorax faecigallinarum (assembly GCA_019113145.1). GTDB lineage: Bacteria > Bacillota > Clostridia > Peptostreptococcales > Anaerovoracaceae > Avanaerovorax > Avanaerovorax faecigallinarum. The sequence goes on along the minus strand of DXHZ01000044.1, from coordinate 38,549 downwards.
CCGGTAATCTCTCAGCAGGCGATTACCTCTCTGTAAGGGTATTAGTCCGGGGCTACTTTGTCTTCCGTCAAAATCCGAAGCGCTATTGTTTTTTCATGTACCCTGTTAGTCTATCACTTCGGCGGGGGATTTTCAAGAAAAATATCTCCGAAATTGTAAAACCCGCACGGTTTGACGCTCATGCGGGTTTTCTTTGGGCTTAACGCCCGGTTTTTCAGGTTGCTTTTCATTTATTTAGAGGCATTGAAATCCATTGCCGTCTGAACGTAGAGCATCGCGCCCTTTACGAGAGCGTTCTCGTCCACTCTGTAGTGGCTGGAATGCTGAGGCCAGATTGCTCCGCACTCTTCGTTTCTTACGCCGAGGAGCGCAACTGCGCCGGGAGCCTTCTCCATGAAGAAGGCAAAGTCCTCGCCGCCCATGGTTGCAGGAAGCGCTACAGGAGCGTCTTCGCCCATTATCTTCTTTGCCGCGCTCTTTGCGATATCGGCCATGACAGGGTTGTTATTGGTAGGAGGAACCAGGCGGACATACTCCGTCGTAACCTCGGCTCTGAACGCTTTTGCGGCGTTTTCCGCAATGCGGTCCACCATCTTAGGAAGGTTTTCCCAGAGGTAGTCGCTGAAGCACCTCATGGTTCCCTCGATTCTGCCCTTTTCTGGAACGACATTCCATCTTTCACCTACGTTTATAACGCCTACTGTAACTACTGCAGGATCCATCGGGTCGATTTCACGGCTTACTATGGTCTGAAGGTCGCTTACTATGGCAGAGGTTACAACGGCGGCGTCCACGCACTGATGAGGAGCCGCGCCGTGGCCGCCCTTACCCTTTACGTTGATGGCGTACTGGTAGGCTGCGCCCATTCTCGGACCTGCATCACAGGAAATATGTCCCGTCTCGACGTCGGACCATACGTGAATGGCAAAGCATCCGTCAACCCCTTCCATGGCTCCGTTTTCAACCATGGATTTCGCTCCCATGGCAACTTCCTCGGCAGGCTGGAAAGCGAGCTTTACGGTTCCGCAGAGCTCGTCTTTATGGTCGTTTAAAATCTTTGCCGCGGTGAGCATCATGGAAGTGTGGCAGTCGTGGCCGCAGGCGTGCATAACGCCTTCGTTCTTGCTGGCGTACTCAACGCCGGACTCCTCCGTTACGGAAAGAGCGTCCATATCGCCTCTCAGCAGAATGGTCTTTCCCGGCTTTGCGCCCTTGACCGTTGCCAGAACTCCAGTCTCAAGTCCGCACGGAACCCACTCTACGCCCATCTTTGTAAGCTCGTCCTTTACAACCTTGCTGGTGTTGTATTCCCTGGTGCTGATTTCAGGATTTTCATGAAAATATCTTCTCATGGTTACCTGATACTCGTTGTAATTCTTGGCTACTTCTTCGTAGTTCATGGTTTTCACCTCGTAAAGTCAAATTTTTGGCGGACACTGCGCGTCTTACGCCGTGCCCGCCTGTATTTCATATTTTGTATAAGCTCAGCTTACATTCCCATAAGAATGTCTGCAAATACACCTGCGATGATTACGGATGTGATGGTTACTGTGATAAATCCTCCCGTAATCATGGAAGGGAACATCTTGCTCATCAGGTATGCTCTCTCCTCGTCGTTAGCGCCCAGCGCCTTGCAGGTGGACTCGGTGATGATAGCGTCGCACGGGAATCCGTAGAGAGCTGTCAGGCCGTTTGCAAATGCAAGGAAGAAGTTCATCTTCAGAATCTTAGCGATTATGAAAGCAAATACAGCCATGCCGACTACGCCTATTATGATGAGAAGAACCATCGGTCCGATTATTGACTTCAGCATATCCGGAGTGCAGTCCTTCAGTCCGTCGAACACGTACATCATCAGAGCGAACATGGTTATCTGATAGGAGTTTGCTCTGTTCAGAAGGTTGGTATCCAGGAATCCGATGTAAGTGAACAGGATACCAAGGAGCAGAGCCCAGATTGCTCCGTTCAGATGGTTTGCAACAGGAACAACGCTTCCCAGCAGAGATGCGAAGTATGCGATAAGTCCCAGCTTACCCAGCATTACTACAGGCGTGTTCCACTTGTCAGGAATTCTCGGAAGAAGTCTCTTGGTCTTGCTGTCGTCAACTACTACGGTCATACCGACTTTATACATCTCTTCCTTCTGCTTCTCGGTGAGAACGGTCTTTCCGGAACGGAGATCCTTAAGAAGAGTGCGTCCGTACTTCTGAAGGCATACAGCGGTGAGAGGATATCCTGCAAAACCCTGCACGCAGTACATGGCGATTGCGAATACGGCTGCTACAGGAAGTCCTGCCTTGGTAGCCGCATCCTGCATGGTGGTAGCTGCTACGATACCTCCGGTCAGAGGAGGAAGTCCTGCGATGATAAGTTCCTTTTCGATAAATATGGAGCCTACGAAGTATCCTATGAGACACATACCCGCAAGTCCCGAAAGGCATATAACTACGGTTCTCCACTGCTCGATGAGCTGTTTTACACTTATTACGGTACCCATGTGGGTAATCAGGAGATAAATACCGATTGTGTTGGCAAAAGGAATAAGTCCTGCGTCGGTAACCACTTCCTTAGGAATTACTGTCCAGTATCCTAAGAGGAGCACTACTGCCGTAACGAATACGGATGGTATCCATGCCTTGGTGATAGTCGATACATATTCGCCTATGATGTAAGCTATGGCACAGATGAGAAATGCTAGTGCGAAATTGTACATTTTCTTTTATAAGTCCTTTCTTTTTATTTTTTATGTCAAAGAGTGAGCCCTGCCTCAAGTCTACCTGTTCAGGTAGTCAAAAGCCGCTGCCGTCATGGCGGCGCAGCCGTAAGGCATCGCCTCCTCCTTCACATGCATCTTAGGGTTGTGGAGAGGAACCAGTTCACCTTCGTGGCCCGCATAGAGGAACATGTACATTCCCGGCGTGCCCGTCATATTGGTGTAATAGCTGAAGTCCTCGCTGAAGCTCATAGGCTTGTCCAAAAGCACTGTGCTTCCCTCGCCCAGCTCTCTTTCCACAGCCTTCATGGCATCTTCCGTAAGCGCTGCATCGTTGACACATGCAGGATATCCTTCATAGTGATCGATGTCTATCTTACAGCCCGAAATCTCCTCTACTCCCTTTGCTATCTTATATACCTGCTCGTCTACGACCTTTCTCACTTCCTCGCTGTAGCCTCTTGCGATTCCGCTGAACCTGGCCTCTTCAGGAATTACGTTAGGTGCGTCTCCTGAGTGTATGCTGCATACCGGAAATACCACGGTCTCCATGGGATCCACGTACCTTGACGGAATCTGCTGAAGGAGAACCACCGTCTGGCATGCCGCAAGAATCGGGTCGTTGGTGGTGTGAGGCGCAGAGCCGTGACCGCTCTTTCCCTTCACCGTAAAATCGTATAAGTCCACCGACGTGGTTATAGGCCCCTTGATGAAGGCGAGCTTTCCGCATTCCTTCTCGTCAGGCATAATATGCATTCCGAAGATGGCATCAACCTTAGGGTCTTCCATTACGCCCTTTTCCGTCAGCTCCTTGGCTCCGCCGGGAAGGGTGTCCTCGCTGTGCTGAAATATGAGCTTTACGGTTCCCTTAAACTCATCTCTCATACCGCAGAGCATCTTGGCAACTCCCAAAAGCATGGCCGCATGCATGTCGTGACCGCAGGCGTGCATCATGCCTTCGACTTCACTTGCAAAAGGAAGTCCCGTATCCTCCGTAACCGGAAGCGCGTCGATGTCGGCTCTGATGGCAAGGCATCTGCCCTCGCCCATGCCGCCCTTTATGATGGCAACTACCGATGTAGGCGTGTAGGACTTTATCTCGTCCACTCCGTACTCGGTCAGCTTGTTTCTTATAAGCTCGGAAGTTTTAAATTCGTTTCTCCCTATTTCAGGATGTCTGTGAATCGTTCTTCTTATTTCCGTAACTTCGGCCGAATTGTTCAAAGCCGTCTTCAATAATGTTCCTTCTGTCATATCTTTTCCTCGCTTTTTAATACTGCCAAATAAAAATATAGCACTACTTTTGTTTTTGTCAATAATTAAATTGCACGTTTTTTGTACGCGGTAACAATTATTCAATTCAGATAATTCCCGCCTCCCCGGCGTTTTCCTTTGACATGAAACGATTTCGTGGTAGAATAGATTTAAGTAGAAGGAGGTATTGTATGCCGCTGATAATATTAGGTGTAATCTTTGCGGTGGCCCTCGGGATTTATGCGTTTTTCGCCTCCAGGGCCATAGCCGAAGAAGATAAGAGAATAGAAAGCGAAAGACGGAAAAAGGCTGCAGAAAAGAGCGGCGGCGGTCCGGACTCTGCCGCCGGAGATAACGTAATCTTTCTTTCAGATGATCTGGAAAGAGAAAAAAAGCGTCACAGGAAAAGACCGTAAGGGAAGCGGTCTTTTTCTTTTGTCCGAAATCCCCTTTTACAAAAAATAACTGATTCCTTACATAAAATGACTTTTTTCCGACATGCCGGGCGGTTCTTGCTTTTCATTCAACCTTTGGCGTGGTAATCTTGGAACATATCTCTTCTAAAGTCCCCCGCGGCAAAGACCTGCAGAAAGGAAAGTCATGAATATCAAACATCTGGCAATGATGGAACTGAACGACGAAGTTCTCCTGGAGAACAGATATAAAGCCATGCTGTCAGGTCTGCCGTCAGGGGGACTTACAGCCAATCTTAAGAACGGAAGATATTATTACAAGCGCATGTATAACGGCAGTTACGAATACATCGGCAGCGAGGCCTCCGAAATGGTCAGGAGCCTGAAGCTGAGAAAATTTCTCGAGGTATCCATTTCAGCCATAGAAAATAATAAGAAGCTTATCACAGACCTGTGCGATGGATTTCTTTCACCGGATCCGGAGACAATCGTAACTTCGCTGCCCCGGGCGTACAGACCGGAAGGAGAGGAGAATTTCGACGAACCGTATTTCGTGGATTACCGCGGATGGGAGTATTCTCCGTATGTAAGGGACGAACGGTTCGAAAATCTCCTTGCCTTTGAAACAGTTAAAGGCGAACTTGTGAGATCCGAGGCAGAGGCTTTGATTGCGGATCTTCTGTATGAGAAGAAGATCTCTTATCACTACCGGGAGCAGATAGAAACCTGCAGCACGATTCTTTACCCGACCTTCTGCATAGCGGTAAAGAGCGATAAGTGTTTCAGACTTTTAGAGCACTGCGGAAGCCCGGAAAGCGCCGGATGTGTGAGCACGTTTTTGTGGAAAATCGAAAAATATATGAAGGCAGGCTTTGTTCCCTTCAGAGACGTTTTCTTTACATTTGAGGAAGCGGACGGCAGGCTCGATATGAAGTATTTAAATCTGCTGGCGGAAGCCCACTTCAGATAACAGAAAAGCGCCCGTCCCTTTGCGTATCAATGGGTCCCGATACGCGAAGGGCAGGCGCTTTTTTAATCTTTTATAATGTCCGCTTCGTCTTACAGAAGCTCTTTTCTGGAGAGGTTGATCCTGTTCTGGCTGTCGATTTCCGTAACTTTTACGGTAACCTTGTCGCCGATGTTCATCTCATCCTCTACCTTTTCGACTCTGTGTTTAGCCATCTTGGATATGTGCAGAAGTCCTTCCTTGCCCGGCAGAATCTCTATGAAAGCTCCGAACGGCATAATGCGCATTACGGTTCCTTCGTAGATCTCGCCTACCTCTACATCCTTTGTCAGAAGCTCGATTTCCTTCTTCGCAGCCTCCGCTCCTTCCATATCCGAGCTGTATATGCTGATAAGTCCCGACTGATCCTCTGCGATGTCGATCTTTACGCCGGTCTCGTCTATGATTCTGTTTATTGTCTTTCCTCCCGGTCCGATGACGATTCTTATCTTGTCAGGGTCGATCATCATAGTGAGGCTTCTCGGAGCGTACTTGGAAAGCTCTGCTCTCGGTTCAGGAATCTCCTCGAGCATCTGTTCCATTATGTACATACGTCCCTTTCTCGCCTGCTCCAGAGCCTTCTCGAGGATTTCTCTGGAAAGTCCGTGAACCTTTATATCCATCTGGATAGCTGTAACGCCGACTTCCGTTCCCGTTACCTTGAAGTCCATGTCTCCCAGGAAGTCCTCCATTCCCTGAATGTCGGAGAGGATTGCCATTTTGCTGGAGCCGTCCTCCTCAACTCTCTCTATGAGACCCATGGCTATGCCGGCTACAGGTCTTTTGATAGGAACTCCGGCGTCCATGAGAGCCATGCAGGAACCGCAGGTGGAGCCCATGGAGGTGGAGCCGTTGGATGAGAGAACTTCCGATACCACTCTGATGGCGTAAGGGAACTCTTCAACGGAAGGAAGCACCGGAAGAAGGGCGCGCTCGGCAAGAGCCCCGTGTCCGATTTCTCTTCTTCCCGGCGATCTCGGCGATTTAGCTTCGCCTACGGAATATCCCGGGAAGTTATAGTGGTGCATGTATCTCTTTTCGGTCTGCTCGGTGATTCCGTCTATGACCTGAGCCTCGCTGTAAGGAGCGAGGGTGCAGGCGGAGAGAACCTGAGTCTGTCCGCGCTTGAAAAGTCCGCTTCCGTGTACTCTCGGAAGAAGTCCGGTCTCGCACCAGATAGGTCTTATCTCCTCAAGCTTTCTGTTGTCAGGTCTGATGCCGTCGTCAAGTATCATGGATCTTACGCACTCTTTGGTGATGTTGTAGAGCACGTTGGCGATGTCCTTTTCGTTATCCGGATAGATTTCCGCAAAGTGTTCCTTGGTTTCTACTTCAACGGCGTCCATATTATCCAGTCTTTCCTGTTTCTCAACGGTCTTTATTGCCGCCTTCATCTTATCTACCGCGTATGCTCTTACCGCAGCGTCGATATCCTCAGGAATCTTGTAGAGGTTGGTCTCCTGCTTAGGCTTTCCTACCTCCGCAACTATTTCGTCTATGAACTCGACTATCTTCTTTATCTCTTCGTGAGCAAAGAGGATAGCGTCCAGCATTACGCTTTCCGGAACTTCGTTAGCTCCGGCTTCTACCATCATTATGGCGTCCTTGGTTCCGGCTACGGTAAGGTTCATCTCAGAACGCTCTCTCTGCTCCAGAGTAGGGTTTATGATGAACTGGCCGTCAACCATTCCCACGCGGACTGAACCCGTAGGTCCCTCCCACGGAATGTCGGACGTGGCGAGGGCTACCGACGATCCTATCATTGCCATGATGTCCGTCTCGCAGTCAGGGTCCACGGACATAACCGTTGCAACCACAACAACGTCGTTAAAATATCCCTTCGGGAAAAGCGGTCTTAAAGGCCTGTCCATAAGTCTGGACTTTAAAATTGCGCCTTCGCTCGGTCTTCCCTCTCTCTTTATAAAGCCGCCCGGAATCTTTCCTGCCGCATACATTCTCTCCTCATAGTCACAGCTGAGAGGAAAAAAGTCGATGTCTGGTCTCGGCTCCTTGGACGCGCAGGCCGTTACGTTTACCACGGATTCACCGTATCTTACCATAACCTGTCCGTTAGCCTGCTCGCAGACCTTGCCGATTTCCAGCTGGAGAAGTCTTCCTCCAACGGCCGTCTTAAACGTTCTGTAATCTGTAAATCTTCCCATCTTCTAATAAACAACTCCTTCCTGTTTATTCACTACCGTTTTATAAAAACAAAAGGCGGAGGTTCCTGAAAGACCCCGCCAAAATTTTGCAGTATGAACTACTTTCTTAATCCTAAACGAGCGATAAGAGTTCTGTATCTTTCGATATCAACTTCCTTCAGGTAGTTAAGAAGGTTTCTTCTCTTACCAACCATCTTCAGAAGACCTCTTCTGGAGTGATGGTCCTTCTTATGAACCTTAAGGTGCTCGTTAAGGTCGTTGATTCTCGCAGTAAGCACGGCAACCTGAACCTCAGGGGATCCGGTGTCTCCTTCCCTGGTTGCATAGTCCTTAATGATAGCCGCTTTCTGTTCTTTAGTAATCATTTCTAATTTCCTCCTGTTTTCTTAATACGCTTTCACCGGGTCCGCGTCGGAGTTTCGACGAACTAAGTGAAAGTAAACACATTGACAATTTATGATACCACAAAGGCGACTCTACTGCAAGGATTTTCTTACCGCATCCTTCATTTCCGCCGTATCTATGACTCCCCTGTGGCGAATCTCCTTCTTATCCAGATCTTTAAGGCCGTAAGGCACCTCTACTCCCGTCTTCTCGTATACCTTCTCAAGGTAATCAAAGCCATCCTTTCCGTCCTTGATTCCGATGGCCTCCGCCACGCTTTCCGCAAATTTATACGCGCTGGCCGTTGCGGCTATAACAGTCGGAGTTCTGTCCCCCGTCTCCTTTACATAGTTCTCGTATACCTTATACGCGACCGCCGTGTGAGTGTCGAGAAGATATCCGTTTTCGGAGTACATTCTTCCTATGGTCTCCTCCGTCTCCTCCACCGTCGCAAAACCGCCGTAAAACTTCTTCATGCCGGCTCTGATCGTATCGTTTACCTCGTACACCTTGTCCTTTTCCAGCTTTTCCATGAGCCTTCCTATCTCGGCTCCGTCTCCGCCCGAAAGGTGCCAGAGAAGTCTCTCAAGATTGCTGGACACCAGAATGTCCATGGACGGGGAATTGGTCAGATGGAACTCTCTTCTCGTATCGTACACTCCTGTGTTTATGAAATCCGTGAGGACTTTGTTCTCGTTGGACGCGCATATAAGTCTGCCCACAGGCACGCCCATGAGCCCCGCGTAGTATGCGGCCAGAATATTTCCGAAGTTGCCCGTAGGAACCACCACGTTCATCGGCTCTCCGTTCTTTACCGCTCCCGATTTCACCAGCTTTATGTAGCTATAGACGTAGTATGCGACCTGAGGAACCAGCCTTCCTATGTTGATGGAATTTGCCGAAGACAGTCTTACACCCTTTGCCGCAAGCTCCTTCGCAAAGTCGTCATCGCCGAATATCTTCTTCACTCCCGTCTGTGCGTCGTCGAAGTTTCCTCTTATGGCAAAGACGTGAGTGTTGGCTCCCTCCTGTGTTATCATCTGTCTTTCCTGAACCTGGCTCACTCCGCTGTCCGGGAAGAATACTATTATCTCCGTTCCGGGAACGTCCGCAAAGCCTTCAAGAGCCGCCTTACCCGTATCTCCAGAAGTTGCCGTGAGTATGCAGATCTTCGCCTCCTCCTTCTCCTTCTTGACCGCGGTGGTCAGAAGATACGGAAGAATGGAAAGGGCCATATCCTTAAATGCCGCCGTCTTCCCGTGGAACAGCTCCAGAAAATACGCTCCTCCCGCCTCGCTTATCTCCACGATGTCTGATGCGGTGAATTTTCCGTCATAGGCCCCGTTCACGCAGTCCGCCATCTCTTCTTTGGTGTAGTCGTCAAAGAATGCACCGATTACGGCCTTTGCCACATCTCTGTAGCCGGCGTCTGTCATATCTTCTATCTTGAAAGGAAGCTCCGGAATACATGCAGGCACAAAAAGCCCTTTATCGTCCGCTATACCTTTAATTATCGCCTTAGCGCCCGTAAGTTCGGCGCCTCCTCCTCTGGTGCTTCTGTACTTCATAATGTGGAACTCTCCTTTTTTTCATCAAAAATAAAAATTTTACTGGACAATCGTTGCCCTTAAGTATATAATAATACAGGTGAGATTTCAATATCACTTTTTTATTCTCACCGGAAAACAGAATATGCCGCCTTGGTCAAGTGGTCAAGACGCAGCCCTCTCACGGCTGAATCAGGGGTTCGACTCCCCTAGGCGGTACCACACGTTGAAAGAACCGTTCGGATTGAACGGTTCTTTTTGTGTAAGCGCTGATTTTCGTGGCTCCCGCAAAGCTTTTAGCTGAGAATACTGACGTTTTCAAATGACTCCCGCCACAGATGTTTGCCATATATGTCTGTTAGAGTGCTGTTCCGGCAAACAGGGTTTGCCCTTATACTGCATCCTGGGATTCTCACGGCAAACTTTCAGTCTGTAGGGCAGCATTTTTTATGCATTATTTAATCTTATTGTCAAATATTGGGATTGCAAGCTATATAATTCGCCTGCCACGACGCCATATCTGCTCTATAAACCGCTTCTGGAGGAAAATAATTTACTACGAAGAGCCTGAACGTAATGTATACGGCAAACTTTTTTGCCAAAAAAACCTGTAACGCACTCTTAAGGCAAACAGCTCCGGCCATGGAAGGATTTTTCAAAATTATTTCTGCGATATCCAGCACCGTTGCAAGAACAAATATCGCGAGGCCTATTCTACGCCGACGTATCTCTTCGAAGCGCCGGCGCCGGATCCAGGGATGAAATTTTGTTCGTAAACTCCACGAAAGGCTTCCTGCTGAAAAGGTACACCGTTGCCAGTACTCCCATAAACAGAAGGACAAAGTTTCCGGCCGTTGTCACGTCGTCCAGAAGCTCCGTAGCGTCCTTCAGGTAATTATAGACGAGTCCGTGGAAGAGATAGACGCTCATTGTGTCCCTTCCCAGCTTTGAAAACGGCGTTTCACCCTTTGGCATAACGAAAAGGAAGGCCAGAGTCAGCAGTGCGCCGACAAAATATGCGGCCATGCGAACCGCAATTCCCGTCAGAGGAGTCTGCTCCAGAAAGTCGTAGTTGTATCTTCCGTAGAAAATTTTAGGTGTAACGTCAAGGTGTACCGTATCCAGCGCCAGATACATGATAAAGGCTGCAATTACCAGCACGGCCGCAGCCGTAAACCCCTTGGCATACCTGCTTCTCCTCACCCTGCCGAGAATGTCCTTTTCTCTGAAGTGATAGCCGAGAATTAAGAACGGGAAGAAATACACTATTCTCGGTATACTGATGAAGTTGCTTGCCATTCCGGAAAACCCGATGGCCAGCCCCCCCAGTACGGCTAAGGGCAGGTGGTACGGAATCCTTACGGCATAGTGTATCACCAGCTTATAGCAGAAAATTGCAAGGAGGAACCACAGTGAAAACTTAGGGTAAAGAAGATCCAGTTCTGTTTCCTTGTGGATTATATTCTCATAGGTGAAATAGTAAATAACTTCGAAGATGAGATACGGCACCAGCAGTTTCTGCACCAGTTTACCCGGACTTGATTTTTTTACGGCAAAATAGCCCGAAATAAAGATAAATGCCGGCATGTGAAATGCGAAGATGAAATATTTAAGATTCGTCAGATATGCCGTTTCCGTATAGGACGGTTCTATGAAGTGTCCAAGTACAACGAGGACTATGAGAAACGCTCTGTAATTGTCAAAGAGAAATTCTCTGGTTTTCATAAAATTCACCCGAAAACTTGTATTGATAATATTATAACATAGCAAAAGAAGCCGATAGTCTCGGCTTCAAAGAAAATGGTGCGGTCAAAGGGATTCGAACCCCCATGGTCTCCCACACGGACCTGAACCGTGCGCGTCTGCCAATTCCGCCATGACCGCATATTCCTGCCCCGCAGCTTCACTGCAGAACAGGTATTAGTATAACATGCAAATCTCAGGTATGCAAGATTTTTTTATCTATCTCTGAGTAATTTCCAGCATCTTACTCTTCAGCTCCTGCTCCATACGTGCGATTTCAGTCTCGGCTTCCTGCCTCTTCCTGCGGCCTTCCTCCTGAATGACAATCATTTCATCGAGAGTGGATATAAGGGTTTCATTGGTAGCCCTGAGAGTTTCAATATCCACTATTCCGCGCTCGGATTCCTTTGCTGTCTCCGTAGTTGCCATCTTAAGCTTTTCAGCGTTTTTCCGGAGAAGCTCATTGGTCATGTCAGACACTTCACGCTGGGCTTTAGCCGCCTGAGCCGAATGTTCCACACCCAGAGCGAGTACCATCTGGCTCTTCCAGAGAGGAATGGTATTCACCAGAGTTGACTGAATTTTTTCCGTCATCACAGTATCGTTGTTCTGAACGAGACGGATCTGCGGAGCCGTCTGAATTGAAATCATCCTTGTGAGTTCCAGATCGTGTATCTTTTTCTCGAACCTTTCACACATGGAACCGAGATCCTTTGCCGCCTGAGCATCCTCAGCAAGTCCCGTTCTCTGAGCCTTCTCCGTAAGCTCTCTGAGCTGTCCCGCGCGTACCTCCTCCAGCTTCTTCTTTCCTGCGACTATGTACATGGTCAGCTCTTTAAAGTATGTCAGGTTAAGTTCATACATTTTATCGAGAAGGGCAATATCTTTCAGAAGCTGAATCTGATGGCTCTCTAACGCTTTGCAGATTGTGTTTATATTCGCTTCAGTTTTTGCGTACTTTGCCTTAAGCGCCTGGATTTTATTTCCCTGCTTTTTGAAAAATCCGAGGAAACCTTTTTCCTCCTCTTCGTCAAAGCTCTTAAGCTCTGTAACCACACCGCTGAGCAGGTTGCCCACTTCACCCAGATCCTTGGTTCTCACGTTTTCAAGAGCTGACTCGGAAAAATCGGCCATCTTCTTCTGTGTCCCCGCGCCGTACTGCAGAATAACAGCCGAGTCTGTCAGGTCTATCTGCTGTGCGAAGCTGTCGGCCATCTTTCTTTCCTCCTCAGAAAGAACGGTTTCGTCCATGGCTGTCTCCTCCTTCACTGCCGGTGCCGGAGCTTCCGGAGGCGCTTCGTTTTTAAACGGGTCGAGAGTAAGTTCCGGTGATGTGCTCATATCTTTAATATCCTGCGTCATCTGTCTACCTCCGTGTTGTGTGATTTAAAATCTTTTCCTGTCAGTCCCTCCTGGGCAAGCATCGTCTTGAGGACCGAAACGTCTGAAGATACGTCCCATGCGGTATCCTGGAACAGATTGTCCAGAAGCTTTTCAAATGCTTCGTTGAGAGTGTCAAGGGTGTCCTCAATCTCTTTCTTTGATGTAACGATATTCTCACCCTGCACAGGCTGTCTGTCCAGTTCTTCATAAGCCTCCAGAAGCTTTATCGCCGTAGGCAGATAATAATCCATCAGCCTGCGAATGTCATCTACCGTATCCGGTTCCTCTTTAACTCTCTCGAATATTCTCCGGGTCAGAACCTCCATTCGGAATATCTTCTCCGACACTTCCTCCCCCGGAATCGCATCGTTGCACGCCTTGATCTTAGAAATAAACTCTTCACCCTTTTCAAGCGTTTCTCTGACTTCTGGGGCGGCTGAACCGTATCGGGCCGCTTTTTCCTCGGCAGAGGCTTTCTCGGCAGCCCTGGCCTCTTCCTTCTGCCTCATAATGGACATGTATTCTCTATATGCTTTGTCGGTAGTCATAAGGCACGCGTTCATGCTGTCCAGATGTCCCTGGAGGAACCATCTCTTCTCAAGCATGTACTCCACATCTTTCAGGACTTTCTGTTCCGGCTTTCTTACTCTCTCGGCAAAATCCCTGATGTTACCGTAATCCCGGTCACCTAAAACAGAAAGATATCCGTTATATCGCCTTATTTTTCCCAGAAGGTTCGTTCCGTAAATACCCGCTCCAAGAAATGGAATTGCCATAACTCCCAGGGTACCGGCTGCCGTAGCGGTGACACCGGCTCCTATAAGAGGCAGCGCAGCCGTAACTATAAGCGCCCCGGCCGTGAACACGCCTCCTACGATAAAACCTCCTATGGACAGAATCATCCCCAGGACTTTCTTTCCGTATGTCTTTATGTACTTCCGCTCCGAAGTATAGCCGCCGCCGGGCCTTCCTTTTACCGCAAACGGTTCCGGGTGAATATCCTTCAGGTCCGGTTCACTGTCCCTTCCCCCGAATATGGAGTTCATGGCTCCGTTCACTGTGTTGGAAATATTACGGCTGAGGCTGGAAAAGTCCATAGTGTCGCACGCCTCCTGAACGGTTCTTCTTATGTTTTCTCCTAAATCGTCAAAGTCCCTTGAATATCTCATTTCTGATTTCTCCCGAAAGCTTCCTTTCCTCGTTTAATTATACGTTATGAAAACTTCCACTTCAAGAAAAGAATTGAACTCTTTACTCCGGAACTTTGAACGGACAGATTTTCTTAACCGAAGACGGCTCTTTTTATTTTTTACAAAAAAGTCCTGTATTTTTCTCAAAATAAATAAAGCTCTGCAGTCATACCGATAGTATAATATCAGTAAAGATGTGCGGTTCTTTTGCAGCCGCGAAAGAAAGGACAGATAATATGGATATAAAGACTTTTAAAGTAGAGCGCTGGATGAACGACTACGAAGATGAAGCAGTATATAACCTGGGTGAAACATGCATTGATTCCATAACAGTGGGAGAACTTCTGGATATGGCCGGTGAAGACGCCGATAAATACCTTATCGGTCTTAAGGACAAGCGTCTTACGTACGGCTACATTTTCGGTTCTCCTGATCTTCTCAGCGGAATTGCGTCCATGTATGAGAGCATAACGCCCGAGCAGGTTATACCTACCCACGGCGCTATCGGTGCAAACCATCAGGTAATAATGTCTATGATAAGGCCGACCGACAATATGATTTCGGTAATGCCTACTTATCAGCAGCATTATTCCATCCCGGAATCCATAGGAGCCGAAGTCCGCATACATCAGCTCACTCTGGAGAACAATTTCCTGCCTGACCTGGATCTTTTAAGAAGTCAGGTGGACGAAAACACCCGGATGATTACGATAAACAATCCGGACAACCCTACAGGCTCATGGATTCCTAAGGACACCATGATGGAAATTGTCAGGATTGCCGAAGAAGTCGGTGCGTTTATACTCAGCGACGAAGTGTACCGTGGAATATCAGAAGACGGAAGTTACATGCATTCCATCGTAGATCTCTACGACAAAGGGATTTCCGTGGGAAGCATGTCGAAGATATTCTCCATGGCAGGTCTTAGAATAGGCTGGATTGCAACGAGAAGCGAGGAAGTTCTTAAAGCTTGTCATACCAGAAGGGATTATGACACCATCAGCTGCGGAACCCTTGATGATATGTTTGCTTCCCTTGCATTAAAACATAAAGATAAGATTTTCGACAGAAACCGTCAGATTCTCCTTAAAAACAGAGCCATCCTCGATAAATGGGTAAACGAAACCGAAGGCGTACGCTACCTTAAACCGGTAGCGGGAACCACAGCACTCGTATACTACGATAAGGATATCCCTTCATACGACCTTGCAATCCGGCTCATAAAAGAAAAGGGCGTCCTTGTCACACCGGGAGCTGCATTCGAAATTGAAGGCGCCCTCCGCATCGGGTATGCCTTTGATTCAAAGACCCTTGAAGACGGGCTTTCTAAAATAACGGAGCTCTTAAAGGAAATTTAATCTGTCTCTCAAAATCGGCTGAACGATATATCAGCAGATGAAAGAGCGGCTGCCTGCATCATGCGGGCAGCCGCTTTCTTTTCAGTCAGCCTGTATCTCCAGCTTCTTTTTCGTCTCTTCAAATTCCTCTTTTATCCTGCGGAGAAGGTCAGGAGAAGTTAAAACCTCCATCCCTGTAAGTGCAAGAGCCTCCGCCCCGAGTCTTAAAGTTCTGTCCCCGGCTTCAGTTACAGTCATATCTGCAAATTCCTTTGAATGAAGCTGAAATTCCGGGCAGTCAAGTCCTATCCACGGATGAATGGAAGGAACCGAGTAGCTGACATCTCCCATATCTGTAGAGCCCGTACTGTCGATGTGAGGCATATCTCCACCGCCCAGGCCGGAATAATACCTGTTAAAAGTATCGGACAGCGCCTGATTGGTAACCATATCTCTGTTTGCCGGCTCATTTCTCCATATCCTGTACGTTGCGCCTACAGCAGCCGACGCAGCCTGCGCACACCTTTCGAACATTGCTCTTATTTTCTTTATTTCAGCCGTGTTCTTCGCTCTGACCAGATATTTTACCGCCGCATGGTCAGGAATAACGCTACATTTTTCACCACCGTCTGCAAAAACGCCATAGATATTCGTACCGGCGATATACTGCTTCTCAAATCCTACAAGTGTATAGAAATGAACGGCCGCATCAAGTGCATTTATACCGCCCTCGGGATTTGCTCCGGCATGGGACGACTTTCCGTAAAAATCCACCTGCCACGAGTCTATTGCAAGAGTCTTTCCGCTTGAGAGATTTACGGGATTAGGATGAACCGTCATTACCACGTCGCATTCATCGAAAGCGCCTTCTTCAGTAAGCTGTACCTTGCTGCAGATACATTCCTCCCCGGGCGTACCGAAGAGCACTACCCTGCCGCCCGTTCTGTCTATAATTGCCTGAATGGCGAAAGCCGCTCCCATAGCCGCCGTCGCGATTATATTATGTCCGCAGCCGTGTCCCATTCCGGGGAGAGCGTCGAACTCTGCCGTAAGCCCTATACATGGTCCGGGCCGGCCGCTGTCAGCTTCAGCTCTGAAGCAGTGCGGAATTCCATGAAACTCCCTTGTCAGGCTGAACCCATGCTTTTCAAGGGATTCAGTAAGAACAGCGCAGGCTTTTTCCTCCTCACCGCCCACCTCTGGATTTTCGTACAGGTAGTTTCTGATTTTTATGAGCTCGCTCATATTATCCGAAACCGTCTTTTCAATCTTTTCCTTAAGCTCGTCGTTTGCCTTCAGAATCATGTCCGTCAAACCTCCCGTTCGTTCAGGATTTCCATCATGAGTTCTCCGTCAATATTTCCGCCGCTTATCACCAGTGCGATGTTTTTTCCGCCAACTCTTTCCGGTTCATCCATAACCGCGGCGACCGTCGATGCGGAGGCGCCCTCAGCGATGTATTTCTCCTCTTTTATCATATATCTGACTGCTTTCCTGATGGTTTTTTCCCTGACCATTATGATGTCGTCCACGTAATCTCCAAGAATTTCATAGGACAGCTTTCCTACTCCGCCTACCAGCGCATCACAGATTGTGTCGCCGGTTACAGGATATTCATCATAGAAAACTTTATCCTCCAGAGCGCGTATCATGGCAGGGCACGCTTCAGTCTGCACGCCTATTATGCGTATGTCGGGTTTTATGCTCTTAGCCGCTGCGGCAATTCCCGTAATTAGTCCTCCTCCGCCTATAGGAACTACTATAGTATCGATTTCAGGACGCTGTTCCAGGATTTCAAGCCCTATCGTACCCTGACCGCCGTATATTTTAGGATCGTCATAATAGGCGTCAATATACGTCATTTTATTTTCTTCTATATATTCCATGCCCAGTTTATGAGCTTCGTCATAATCCTTTCCCATAAGCAGGGCTTCAGCTCCATAAAAGCGTATCTTGTCCACCTTTGCCTTCGGCGTAGTCTCCGGAACAATTACAACCGCCTTTTCTATTCCCAGAAGCTTTGCGCCGTAGCTTACCGATGCGCCGTGATTGCCTGATGAAATAGTGGCTGCGCCCCGCTTTCTCTCCTCTTCAGTCAGAGTCGACATTTTGCTTATGGCGCCGCGGATTTTAAAGCTTTTGACCGTCTGCGCACACTCCAGCTTGAAGAAATATCTCCTTTCGTCCTTTCCAAGATAAAGTGACTCTTCCAGAGGTGTTTTGTAAACATAAGGCTTTATTCTTTCGTAAGCCTCTCTGACATCTTTAATACCGAACTGTCCTGCCATAACCGTCTCCTTAATATCTGTACTATATTTCTACAGTCTGTCCTGCGCCTGTCTTTTCTGCCATATCAAGAGCTGCCTTTGCCGCCGCAATATCCAGAAGCGCCATTCCTGTAGCATCGTAAATCGTTATTTCATCATCGTCCCTGCGGACCTGTTTCTTCCCAAGAATCAATTCTCCTATTTCGCCGCATATGTCGGCTTCGGAAATGACCCCGGTCTTCAGCGGAATCTCCATCTCTCCCACTTTTATGCAGTGCTGCAGGTCATCGGCGTAAACTCTTGCTCCCCTGAAAATCTCAGCTTCTATCTCTTCTTTTCCGCTCATGTCCGAACCTATACAGCTGAGGTGAGTTCCAGGCCGTATCCAGTCCTTCTTAATAACGGGATTCCTCGCAGGTGTAACCGTAACTATCATGCGGGTATCTCTGACGCCTGCCGCCATATCCTCTTCCGAGCTTACGTTTTTAAATTCCACTCTGCCTGCATCTATCTTAAGCTCTGACATAAGTCTTTCTTTAACGGTTCCGACAAAGGCTGCAGCTTTCTCCGGAACCACAGGATCCGCAACATATATTTTCCTGAGCTCCGGAAACTGAAGGATAAAGGCGCCTGTCTGGTACAGCGCCTGGTTTCCGGCCCCCAGAACGAACAGCGTATCTCTTTTCTTTCCCGCAAGGTATTTGGCGCCTATGGCTCCGGCGCACCCGGTTCTCAGACCGGTTATAACACTTCCGTCGAGAACACCCAGAGGCATGCCTGTCTCCGTCTCAAACACTGTGATGATGCCCACAAGAGACGGAAGTCCCTTTGTCTCGTTTGCAGCAGTCCAGTTGATGACCTTGAGACCGTGAATTCCCTCGCTCTTCAGATATCCGGACTTTATGTCCATATCCTGCTCTCCGGTTTTAAAATCATAGAATACCGTAGGCCAGACTTCCGTCTTTCCTTCCGCCTTAGCCCGATATACATTTTCCACCGTCTCCATCATCTTCTTCATATCGATGGCAAATATTATGTCGTTTCTGCTCAGAACTTTCATTTTCATATTATATCCTCCCCGTTTACAATTCTACTACAATATTCTTTTATGGAAAAGAGGCGGCATCACCTTAAAAGTTAACACCGCCTCTTACTTCCGCGAGAAACATTCGCCTAAATCGGATAGAACTCCGGCTTATGCTGACGGAAAACAGCATAATATTTCAATCCACATTCCCTGACGATTTCTCCTGCTTCCTTAAATCCTTCACCCAGTCTTTCAGATACGTGAGAATCCGAGCCGAATGTTATTATCTCACCGCCCAGCTCTGCGTAACGTCTGATAATTTCTCTGTCGGGATTTATCATGTTCTTCGCTTTGAACTTGGAGGTGTTGCATTCTATTCCTCTGCCCGACTGAATGAGTTCTTTAAGTATCTCGTCTATAACATCCGCATATTTTCCGTATGTGAATGTTTCCGCCGCACCCGGACCGTATCTTAGAACAAAATCCATGTGACCTGCAACGTCGAATTTTTTAAATCCCTTCACGTTGACAAGTTCGTCCATGAAATATTGTCTTACGGCTTCCTCCACATCGATATTCTCGTAATGTCTTTTATCTTCCGCATCCATTCCGCAGAACGTATGAGTCGATCCGATTATGAAATCGAAGGGAAATCTGTCTGCAAATGCGTTAAGCTTTTCCGTCAGGTGAGGCTGTATTCCAAGTTCGATTCCGGCCAGCACTTCTATTCTGCCGGCATATTCTTCTTTAATCTCCAGTATGTCGTCAACATACTTTTTAACAGTGTCATCGTCTCCCTTGTCATCGATGAGGAATGTGAAATAATCCGGCGGGAACTTCGGCGCATCAAAATCCTGATGATCCGTTATGCATATCTGCTTCATTCCCAGCGCAGCGGCCCTCTCAATCTGCTCTCTGACAGGTACCGATGAATCGCTTGACCACCTGGTGTGGACGTGCATATCGGGAATCATTATTTTTCCTCCTTGTTCTCAAGCGGCTTGATGCATATGCCTGTTGCCGCATAGATGTACGCTATAATCCAGATACTGTAGCTCATAAAGCAGTAAGGGAAGTACTGAGCTATTCCTACGCCGAGAACCGAAGGATAGTATACTCCGGAGCCCGACCACGGAATAAATCCGGCCATACCTGTACAGAAGTCCTCCATTGTTCTGGAAAGATTAAGTGTTGAAAGTCCCATCTTCTTATACTTCTCACTGTACATTTCACCCGTAAGCAGAAGAGCCAGAGATGAACTTCCTCCTATGGCTACGAGAATTACACAGGATACGGACGTGGCAAATATGAGCCCGAACCTCGTCTTTACGGAAGCGAGAACTTTTCCGAGCAGCACATCTATCGCACCTATCTGTTCCATGATTCCCGCAAAGTAGAAGCATATATAAATCAGGATAAATGATTTCATCATGGATGCAAGTCCGCCTCTGTTCAGAAGCTCCATTGCATCATCGCCTGCATCTGCAGCGATAAAGCCTTCCTTTGCATGTTCCACCATCTCAAGGTCGAATCCGTTGTACAGTGCAGTTACTCCGTCAGAAAGTGTAAATCCCTGATAGAAAACTCCGATAAGCATTGCCACAACTGCAGAAATCATCATTACGACTGTAGAAGGTTTCTTTGTAATTGCACCGTATACGACGATTGCCAGAGGTATGAGCACAATTACATTCCAGTTATACGCCGTATCCAGGGTGTCGAGAAGTCTCAGCGTGTTTTCCGGCAGTCCTACGCCGCTGGCAGTAGTCCTGATTCCCATTATGATATATACGATAAGTCCGATTACTGCTCCGGGTATTACCGTCTTCGACATATGTCTGATGTGGTCGAATATGTCATTTTTCGTTGATAATGACGCTAAGATTGTCGTATCAGACAGCGGTGACAGTTTATCTCCGAATATAGCGCCTGTATAGCATGCTCCAGCCACTGCGGCAATGTTCACATTAGGCATTGCCGTTGCTATTCCCATCATCGCAACTCCGGCCGTGGCTGCCGAACCCCATGAGGTTCCCGTGCATGTTGAAAATATTGCGCACAGTACAAAGGCCGAAACCAGTATCCACTTTTCAGATACCAGCTGAACCCCGTAGTATATGAACATCGGGATCGTTCCCGAGTACATCCATGCTCCGAGAAGAAATCCTACCGCTATAAGTACGGACATTGCCGGCGCGGCGGACTTGATTTTTTCAGCCGTGTAGTCTTCCATTTCGCTCCACGTGTATCCGCATCTCCATCCGAGGAACACTATGTAGCAAAGGGCGATTCCTATAAGGGCCGGCGCAGGCAGATCTCCCAGGGAACCGAAAAAGAAGATTACGAGAAGCACTACTACCGCAGACAGCGCTTCAACCATGTTAGGCTTTCTTTTTACTCTTTCGGGTTTCTCTTTCTTTTTTTCTTTCTTATCTTTCATCGTACACTCTCCTTTGTACAGAAGCATTTTACTTATGGATAAATTTTATAACTATTCGATAAACAGATGTTTTGGTATTACTCCTAATTTGACGGCAAAATTTTGTAAGTTTTAAAAGCGCACGCATTTGTTACACATATATAATTTATGGTATACAATTCAGGAGTGATAACATGTTCTATTTTATGATTTTTATCGGTCTGATTTTCGCATATATAAACGGAATGCATGACGGCGGCACAGTCGTCGCCACCTCTATATCTTCCCGCCTCCTCTCGGCAGGACGAGCCGTCGGCACAGCCGGAATTGCCAACTTTCTGGGTTCCGTCCTTCTTGGAACTGCAGTGGCTTTTACCATATCGGAAAACATCGTGAATCCGGTTCCGCTTCTTACAGGCAATCGTGACGGCTGCTTCACCTTTGTAACGGCAGCCTTTGCCGGAAGTCTCGTGTGGAACATATTCACATGGATAGTCAGACTTCCATCCAGCGCTTCTCATTCCATGATAGGCTCCATGATCGGAAGCGGAATTGCAGGCTACGGCACAGTATACATAATGTGGCATTCTATCTTTGTGAAAGTGATTCTGGCCATGTTCATATCGCCTGTCGCCGGTTTTTTCATGGGATATATTTTCCTGATGCTTCAGAACCGTATGCTGAAAAACGCCACCATAGTATGGAGCCGCAGAATCATGTTTCTCCACAAGCTCAGCAGTTTTTTCCTGGCGTTCAGCTACGGAAGCAACGACGCCCAGAAGGTGATGGGACTTATCGCTATAGGACTCGCATCCTTTTACGGTTCTGAAATCTCGGTGCCCTTCTGGCTGATGCTTTCCTGTTCGGCCGCTCTTGCTCTGGGTACGGTTACAGGCGGATACAACATGATTAAAACCGTCGGCATGGACATAACTAAAATCAATATCCAGAATTCTTTCGCATCCCAGATGGCGACTATTTTCGTCATATCTGCAGCGAACGTGACAGGGCTCCCCATAAGCGCAACTCAGGTTGTTACGTCATCGGTAATGGGGGTGGGTACCGAAAAGACGCCAAAGGGCGTCAACTGGACGATAACCGGCCGTATTGCAGCCGCATGGCTCATTACAATTCCCGCATCGGCTCTGATTGGAGCCGTCATGTTTAAAATACTTATTCTGATATGACAGGAGCTGAAAATATGAAAAAGAGTTTCTTTAAAAAGGGCGAGCGCCCCAATTTTTATCATATGCTGAAACGGCAGTGTGAGATAACGATGCGAAGCAGTCTGCTTCTTCTTCGTCTTGCTGAAAATAACGAGGAGGATCTGGCAGAAGAAATTGAAGCCTGTGAAAAAAAAGCCGACAAAGTCCGCAGAGATCTTATCGACTACGTTGAAAACTCCTTTATAACGCCTCTGGACCGTCACGACCTCTTTTCTCTGTCCCGGTCCATAGACGACGTCACTGATAAGATTAAAGACCTTAAGGATTTCATTCTGTTTTTCCACTACAGTCCTACGCGGAAAAA
Source organism: Candidatus Avanaerovorax faecigallinarum (assembly GCA_019113145.1). Taxonomy (GTDB): domain Bacteria; phylum Bacillota; class Clostridia; order Peptostreptococcales; family Anaerovoracaceae; genus Avanaerovorax; species Avanaerovorax faecigallinarum. The sequence goes on along the minus strand of DXHZ01000044.1, from coordinate 16,174 downwards.
CGTTGAAATGATAAGACTGATAGATTCGTCCATCTATTCTCTTACCGACGCCATGAGCGAGTGGGCCGACGACAGAATTGAAAACTTCTGGGACGATATTGTCAGAGCAAAGAAGAACGAGAATCAGGTTAAACGGCTGTACTGGGAAAATATCAGCGATCTGGACAGATGTAAGGAAACCCTTAAGGATGTTATCGTAATGCGGGAGTTCTCCAAAGATCTGAACAGTCTGGCCAACAAAATCGGCAAAGCGGCCGACAGCATCAGCGACGCCAAAATTAAATCAATAAAATAAGCGGCGTAATCTGCCGCTTTTACTTTTCTGTCACAGGCTTATGTCTCAGTAGATAAATTCTTACCGCTGCGGACAGATCCGCATAAAACTCCATATCGCTTTTTTCAGCGTATCCTACGGTTTCCTTTATCTTCATCAGCCTGTACCTTATAGTGTTCTGATGACAGCAGCATGCCGCTGCCGTTTTACCTATATCTCCGCCGCTTCTGACAAAAGCCATACATGTGGTGAACAGCTCTTCCTTGCCCTCCAGCGGCTTCATTATATCGTCCGAAAACAGTCTGAAGACCCTGGCGTCTTTGTTCGGAATCAGATATCTGAACATGCCTGTTTCCCTGTAGGAATCATATTTTCTTCCATCGGTCTCCGACGCTATGTATGTGTAATAGCTCTCTCTCAGACAGCGGTCAAGCTCCTCGTAAGGCCTGTGAACGCCGCTCCTTGAAACCGACATTCCAGTAAGATCCAGAGACAGACTGTCCGCCACCTCATCAAATATAAGCCTGAACTTCTCTTCTTCATCGTAAGGACTGGTTATTATTATGAACAGCCCTCTGTCAAATCCGCAGACTATGCACTTCTGCTTCATTTTCTTGCTGATATAGTAGTTGCGGAAAATTCTCGTCATATCGATGTCTGTCCCATCAGACTCCGGCCGTACATATGTGGAAACGACGTAACGGCTGAACAGAAGAGAAACGCTCTTCGCTATGCGGTATACCTCCTCTCTGGAAAGCTGACCGTCTATCATCCTCTTGATGCTGTCCTCGGACAGAATCTGCGTGTCGTCCTGCTGAACCGCGTCGGTTATCTCGTATATGATATTTTCAAAATACAGTTCCTCTCCGAAGGAAAAAATCGGATACTTTTTTTCTTCCGAGAATTCTATAACCTCCTGAGGAATACTGTCAAAGATTATTCTTTTAAACGCAAAAGCCGCCGTTCCAAACTCATATAGTTTTTTAACCGCCTCCAGAATCCTGGTCTCATCGTTCTTTGCAAACAGAAGACTGGATATTACAAAGCTGTCCTTTTCAAATGCGTTCTCATTCCTGTAGTCTATGTCGGGAACGAATTCGTAATCCGCTATTCCGGCAGAACAGACAATATTATCAAGCCCTTCTTTTCCGGACACCAGTTCTATTCCCCTGAAACTGTCAAGTTCCAGCAGATCTTTCACTTTAAGCGCCATATTTTACTCCTGTTCCATACGGCTGTTTTCCTCGTGGAATTTACGTGCCTCCAGACAGTCTCTCACTATCTGCTCGGAAAGCTCTTCTACACTGTCGAATTTTACCTCGTCCCTGGTTTTTTTGAGAAATTCCACTATTATCTTCTTTCCGTACAGCTCTTTGTCGAAGTTGAAAATGTGAGTCTCCACATTTTTCTTATAGTGGCCTATGGTAGGCTTTACTCCCACGTTGGTCACGCTGGGATACCTCACTCCGTTGTACGTGCAGTACGTCACGTAAACTCCGTTAGGCGGCGTCACCATGTCCGGGTCTATCACCAGATTGGAGGTCGGAAATCCGAGAGTTCTTCCAAGCCGGTTTCCCACAACAACCTCTCCGCCTATGGCGTAGTTTCTGCCCATATACATTTTGCAGTCCTCGACTCTGCCTGCTGCTATAAGAGTCCTTATCATAGATGAGCTTACGACGTTCCCGTTTATGGAAAAAGGCTCCATTTCGGTCACGTTAAATCCGTATGCCTTGCCGGCCTGGCGCAGAAAATCAGGGTTTCCCGCCGCACGGTGGCCGAACCTGTAGTTGAAGCCGCAGAAGGCTTCCCTCATATTCAGCTTGTCTATCAAAAGCTCGTCGATAAAATCCTGAGGCTCCATGTTCATTATCTGCTTCGTGAACTCCACGGAAACCATGTAATCCACTCCCAGAGATTCTATGATCTGAGCTTTTTCGTCTTTGTAGAGGATGTTCTTTACCTTCTTCGCTTTGGGCAGAAGGTTCCTCGGGTGATTTGAAAAAGTGAAGACAACGGCATTAAGATTCTTTTGCCGCGCCGTCTTCACCATGCTTTTTATGAGTTCCTGATGTCCCAGGTGTACCCCGTCAAAGTTGCCCAGCGCAACGGCCGACGGAGAAAGAGCTTTCATTTCCCGTAAATCCTCAATTACCTTCATAATTCGTCACTTACCTTACGTAAAATACTTTATCGGTCTTTAATACTTTTCCGTCAAAAATCGTCTCGCCGGTGCCGAGGAACTCCCTTTTTCCGTCCATGCGTCCGAAGACCTTATAAAAGTGTTCATACTTTCCGCTTTTCGGCGCATCCAGTCTTTTTATCTCCCGTACCGGCAGCTTCTGACCGTTCAGAAACCGTGCGGAATGTTCCTCATCCAGGTCGAACTCGCCGAACCCTGACAGAGGTTCCCACGGTAAAACCATCAGCTTTTCAATTTCCCCGGCGCTCATTTTCCGCAGCTCCTCTACCGGAACGGCGGATTCTATGGAGAACATACCGCTTTTCGTCCTTTCAAGGGCGCTCATGACCGCTCCGCAGCCGATGGCCTCGCCGATCTCTGTACATATGGTCCTTATATAAGTACCCTTTCCGCAGGTAACTCTAAACCCGAATTCCCGATTTTCCCCGTCAAAATCCGTAAGAACCGCTTTCTCTATATATACGGGACGCGCCTTGACTTCCACGTCTTTGCCTGCTCTGGCGTATTCGTAGAGCTTTTTTCCATTCACTTTAACGGCGGAATACATGGGAGGCTTCTGCATAACAGTTCCCTGAAAAGCTCCAAGGGCTTCTTCCACCGCTTCCTTTGTCACGCCGGAAGGCTCTTCTTCAGACAGCGTCTTTCCCCAGACGTCGCCGGTATCCGTCCTGACGCCCAGCTTTGCCCGGCATACGTATTCCTTTAAATCCGTGTCCATATACTCGATTATCTTCGTCGCCCGGCCTGCACACACCGGAAGAACCCCCGTCGCCATCGGGTCCAGGGTTCCTGTGTGACCGATTTTTTTGATTCCGAGAACTCTCCTCATTATGGCAACCACGTCGTGGCTGGTCATGTTCTGAGGTTTATATACGTTTAAAATACCGTCCATCACTTCATCTCCGGCATAGCTGAAACATACTCTTTAACTCTGTCAAAGGCTTCCGCTATAGGGCATCTTAAGGTAAATCCCGCAGCTCTTTCGTGGCCCCCTCCGTTAAAATCGGAGGAGAATTTCGCCACGTCCACGTACTTCTTCGATCTGAGGCTCACCTTTATCTCTTCGGGTGCGTACTCCTTCAGGAATACCGCAAGCTCCACACCTGCAATACTTCTGAGCTGGCCTACAACACCTTCCGTTTCGTCCATTGTCGCTCCTGTTTCTCTGAGCATTTCCTGAGTCACGTAAGCGAGAACGGCTTTCCCTCCGTGAAGGGTCACCATGGTCTCGACAGCTCTGTTTTCCACGAGAAGCCTTTCGATTCTCACAGTCTCGAATATTTCCTGAGCCACTCCCGCCGCGTCTATACCGCTATCGTAAAGTTCTGCTGCAATAAGGTGTGTTTCCTTCTGGGTATTGGAATACCTGAAGCTTCCCGTATCGGTAAGGATTCCGGCAAAGACAGCCTCGCCCATGGCCTTGTCAATTTCCACTCCCATGGCCTTTATGAGCCTGAAAACGAGCTGGGCCGTCGCCGCAGCGTCCGGGTCTATGTGGTTGTATGTGCAGAAGCCTTTGCTGGTCTCGTGGTGATCTATGCACACCGTAACGGGAGCCTCAGCGAATTTCTCCGCGCGAAGAGGAAATCTTCCCGTCTCTCCGCAGTCCACGCAGACGGAAACGTCCGCCTTCATGACGCCTGTGTCGGATGTGGTGAGCCCGTCATCCAGAAATTTCAGATTGCCTGCAATCTCGTCCTCTATCAAAATATAACATTCTTTGCCCAAACTCCGAAGAGCCCGGCAGAGCGCCGCTGATGATCCTATGGCGTCACCGTCGGCGTTAATATGAGGAAATATTAGAACCTTCCCCGCCGAAGCCAGAACCTCTGCAATTTCTTCGAATGTATTATTCTTCATCATCATCTTCGTCTTTAATGTCCAGTCCCTCTATGATGTCCGAAATATGCCTTCCGTATTCCATAGAGTTGTCTATTTTGAAAATAAGCTCGGGAGTGTGGCGAAGCTTTATGCTTCTGCTCACCTCGTGACGGAGAAGTCCCCTGGCGCTGTTGAGCCCCTCCAGAATCTCCTTCTCCTTTTCATCCCTTTCCTCGCTGCTTTCGGACGGACTCCCAAGGACCGTTATATAGCAGGTGGCATAACTGCCGTCCCTTGTAACCTCGACGGCGGAAACGCTTATCATTCTGTCCTGCAGTCTCGGGTCCTTTATCCCGGAAATCAGCATGGAGCTTATTATTCTCTTTATCTCCTCTCCCAGTCTTCCCGTTCTGTATCCCTTTCCCATATCTGTCATCCTTTCTTACTTCAGCGAAGGATTTATGAATCTGACTTTCTTTTTCGTACCGCTGCCGTACTGAATAGCCTGTTTAGGGCATCTGCTTATACACGCCATACAGTGGGCGCACCTGTCTTTCGTCCATGCAGGCTTTCCGTCTCCTGCAATCTTAATTACGTCAAAGACGCACAGAGTCTGACATATTCCGCAGCTTATGCAGCTGTCGTCTGCATAAAACTTCTTCGTCGGTCTGCCGTTTCTGTAAACTACCTGGGCGAGAGCCGAACCCGTTCTTCCGGCGAGTCCGGATTTTCTCCCCATCCTGAAGCCGAATTTTATGTCGTCGACTATATCGTTAAGCTCTCTGTCCGACCTCCTGAGAATCATGATCTGCTCCTCCGGAAGGGGCACCTTGAACATGGCAAGGTAGTTCTCAGGCATTACAACCTGATAAAAGGCCTTGAAATCCATGCCCTTTGCCTTCATAAGCCTTGCCATGGTTCTGTCGCATCTGCCCGAAGACGATCCGCATGTTCCCACTGCGCAGACCGGCGTATCTTCGCCCTCAAAGTCCGCCTTTTCAATAAACTCCCTGACGATTTTCGGCACGTCATAGTAGTAAACGGGAAATACGAAAAACAGAGTCTCTCCTTCGGGAATACGGTACTTCAGGCTGCCGTTTCTTAAAGCGACGGATATGTCCTCCATACTGCCGCCGAAGGCGGCCTGAAGCTTCTCTGCGGCGTATTTAGAATTTCCTGTTGCTGTAAAGTAAAATATCATGTTTTGACTTAACCTTTCCCGGGAGCATTCCTACTTGCGCTCGATTTCCACCATGTGGAAGCACTCTATAACGTCGCCTTCCTTTATGTCGTTGTAGTTTTCTATGCCGATACCGCACTCGTAACCGCTTGCAACTTCCTTTGCGTCGTCCTTGAATCTCTTGAGAGAGGAAATCTTTCCCTCGTGAATCACTATGCCGTCTCTTACCAGTCTTATGTCGGCGTTTCTTACAATTTTGCCCTCGGTTACGTATGCTCCTCCGACGATACCTACTCCAGGTACCTTGAAGGTGTTTCTGATTTCGGCCTTTCCGAGTATCTCTTCCCTGAATTCAGGATCCAGCATACCCTTCATGGCGTTTTCAACGTCGTCTATTACGTCGTAGATTACGCGGTAGGTTCTAATCTGGATGTTCTCCCTGTCAGCCATGGTCTGAACCGCCGTGCTCGGTCTTACGTTAAATCCTATGATGACGGAGCCTGAAGTTCCGGCCAGCATAACGTCTGATTCCGTTACGGTACCTACGCCCGTATGAATGATGTTTACCTTTACGTTCTCGTTGTTGAGTTTCTCAAGGGACGATACAAGTGCTCCTACGGAACCCTGAACGTCTCCCTTGATTATCAGGTTAAGTTCCTTGACCTCGCCTTCCTGAATCTGGCTGAACAGCTGCTCCAGCGTGGTGCTTGCATTTCTTGCAAGAATTTCTTCTCTCAGCTTTTCCTTTCTGTGCTCGGCTATTTCTCTTGCAATCTTGTCCTCCTTCACGGCATTAAACTCGTCTCCTGCCTGAGGAACGTCTGTAAGACCCAGAACCTCCACTGCCGTAGCAGGGCCGGCCTTCTTTATGGTCTTACCCTTGTAGTCTGTCATAAGCCTTATTCTTCCAGCGCAGGTTCCCGCTACGATGCTCTGTCCTGAATGGAGAGTTCCGTTGGTTACGAGAAGGGTTGCAACAGGGCCCTTGGACTTGTCCAGTCTCGCTTCTATTACTGAACCCATCGCAAGCCTGTCAGGGTTTGCCTTAAGCTCCATCATCTCGGCCTGAAGGAGTATCATCTCGAGGAGATTTACAATTCCGTCGCCGGTCTTTGCGGATACCGGAACGCTGATAACGTCTCCGCCCCAGTCCTCTACGAGAATTCCGTGCTCGGTGAGATCCTGCTTTACTCTGTCAGGATTTGCCCCCGGCTTATCCATCTTGTTTATTGCTACGATAATCGGAACTCCGGCAGCCTTTGCGTGGCTTATGGATTCCACTGTCTGCGGCTTAACGCTGTCGTCCGCCGCAACTACGAGTACTGCAATATCGGTTACGTGAGCTCCGCGGGCACGCATGGCCGTAAATGCCTCGTGTCCCGGCGTATCCAGGAACACTATCTTCTGTCCGTTGATTCTTACCTCGGAAGCACCTATGTGCTGGGTAATTCCGCCGGACTCGGATGCCGTAACATTGGTCTTTCTTATTGCGTCGAGAAGGGAAGTCTTACCGTGGTCAACGTGACCCATTACGGTGATGATAGGAGGTCTCGGCTTGAGATCCTGCTCTCTGTCCTCGAAGAGTTCAAGTCCTTCTTCAACCGCTTCTTCCTCGACCTTTCCGATTGCAACGGAAATTCCCAGGTCCTCGGCGAGAATCATAACCGTATCCTCGTCTATAGTCTGGTTTATGTTTGCCATGATTCCCAGCTTCATCAGGGTCATTATAACCTTTGATGTGGAAACCTCGGTCTGTTCGCAGAAGCCGGCAACCGTAATAGGAACGTTCAGCACTATAGTTCCCTCAGGTAACGGTTCTGCTTCGATTTCAGGCTCCGTCTGCGCAGGCTTTGCCTTGACGTGTTTCTTTCTCGTCTGCTTCTCAAGGGACTTCTTCTCGAACTTCTCGAACTTGTTTCTTCCCTTGTCCTTTTCGTGCTTGTCGTGCTGCTTCTTGCGGTCAGAACGTCCGGAATGGTCGCCTCTTCCCTCGTCTCTTGCCGAAGCCGCAGGCTGCTCTCTTCTCGGAGCAGGACCTCTGCGATTTCCGTGATCGTCCCTGCCGCCTCTGGCGCGGTCAGGCCTTTCACCTTTTCTGCCTTCGGTTCTTCCGTCACGGGCCGGTCTTTCAGGTCTGTCTCCCTTTCTCGGACCCTTTGTCCCGGCATCTGTCCTGCGTCCCGGATTTCTGTCGGCAGTCTTTTCGTTATGCTTCTTCTCAGCGGCCTTTTCGGCAGCCTGAGCTTTTCGTGCTGCAGCCCTTGCCTCTTCCTCAGCTTTGACGTCCTCAGCTTTTGTTATTATTTTCAGAGTCTGTCTTCCCGGTATGGATGTCGGAGCGCTCTCCTTCTTAACCTCGGTTTTTGCAGGAGTTTCCTTCTTAGCCTCTGTCTTTTCAGAAGCGGCTGCCTTTGGCGCCTCTGCCTCAGGGGCTTCTTTCTCAGGCGCTTCTGCTTTAGGGGCCTCAGCCTTTAACGGTTCCTGTTTCTTCGCCTCGGCAGCGGCAGGCTCAGCCTTCTTCTCCTCCTGCTTCTTATGCTTGTTCTCCAGATAGTCGTTATCGACTATAGGTCTTCCGATAGGCGGTCTCCTTCCCGGTCTTGACGCAGGCGCGGCAGGTCTCACTCCCGCGCCTCGTGGCGCAGACGCTGCCGGTGCAGCCTGAGGTCTTGCACCTTCCTTTATTTTCTTTATATCTGAATCAGACAGAACGCTCATATGGCTCTTCACGCTTATTCCGAGCTTCTCTGCGCGTTCTAAAATGTCCTTGCTGTTCAGGTTCATCTCTTTGGCGAGTTCATGTACCTTCATAGCCATCAGAACACCTCCCTTTCTGATTGAATACGGTCAATCTCCGTTTCTATAATCTCCGCAAAATGCATATCCGTTATCCCGAATAATCCTTTGCCCTTTTTTCCTGTCATCTTTGACAGGCTTTCAGCATCAGCGAAGATTCTGTATTTCACCCTGCCGGCAGCACACTGCTCCAGCATTTTCTTTTTCGTGTTATCCGAGAGATCCGAAGCTATCACCAGGAGCTTTATCTGCCTTTTTTTCATCATGAGCAGGCACGTGTTATAGCCTGTCACCATATTCCTCGACTTTGCAGCAAAACCCATGTAGCTTTCCAGCTTACTCCTGTTCATTTCGAATCTCCTCCATGAGAGCCTCTATATCCCCGCGGTCTATATCCGACCGGAATGCACGATTGAAAGCTCTGCGTTTTTCCGCTTTGTCAAAGCACTCCGGGTTTCTGCACAGGTATGCTCCTCTGCCTTTGGCCCTTCCCGTTTCGTCCAGGGAAATCTTTCCCTCGTAGAAGGCCACCCTTATCAGTTCGCCTTTGGGCTTTGACTCCATGCATCCTATGCAGCGCCTCATGGGTACGTTATTCTTCTTCAACTTCCGTCACCTCCGGATCTTCGGTCACGCCGGTCTTCTCAGCTTCCTCCGTTTCCTTCACTCCTTCGGTTTCTTCGGTGAACTCTTCCTCAAAATCCTCATCGTAGTCATCGCTGTACTCTTCAAAGTCGTCATAGTCTCCCATGGCTTCCTCGTACTGGCTCTGACTCTTTATGTCTATTTTCCATCCGCTCACTTTGGCGGCAAGTCTTACGTTCTGACCTTCTCTTCCTATTGCAAGGGAAAGCTGGTAGTCAGGGACGATGGCGGTGGCAACCTTTTCGTCGTCCGCAATTATTACTCTCTCCACCTTGGCCGGACTGAGCACGTTGCTGATAAGTTCTTCCGGAATGTCGCTCCATGGAATTATATCTATTTTCTCCCCGTGAAGCTCGTCCACTATGGCCTGAACTCTGCTTCCTCTGGTTCCAACGCATGCACCCACAGGATCCACGTTCTCAAACTCGGTGTAAACGGCAATCTTCGTTCTGGAGCCCGCCTCCCTGGCAATTCCCCTTATCTCAACGGTGCCGTCCGCAATTTCCGGAACCTCCAGTTCGAACAGCCTCTTCACAAGGCCGGGATGAGACCTTGAAAGGAAAACCTGCGGTCCCTTGGTGGTCTTCTTTACATCCATTATGTATGCCTTGATTCTCTGGTTCACTTCATAGTGCTCTCCGCGGACCTGCTCGTTGGCCGGAAGTATTCCTTCCGTTCTGCCCACGTCTACGAAGAGGGTTTCTCCGCTCTTTCTCTGAACCAGACCGGTTATTATCTCGCCCTGGCGGGTTATGAAATCATCGAAGATCATTCCCCTTTCGGCTTCTCTTATTCTCTGAACCACAACCTGCTTTGCAGTCTGGGCTGCGATTCTTCCGAAATCTCCCGGCGTAACCTGGAATTCTATGAAGTCGCCGATTTCATATCGCGGGTCTATTTCCTGAGCTTCCTCAAGGGAAATCTCTATCATATCGTCCGTAACCTCTTCCACTACCTCAAGCCTCATGAGAACCGCAATGTCTCCGGTCTCTCTGTCGATGTCCACGCGGACGTTCTGGCTCGTGCCGTAATTTTTCTTATATGCCGACACGAGGGCAGTCTCGATGGCCTCGAAAAGTATGTCTTTGGATATGTGTTTTTCCTTTTCAAGCTCGTCGATTGCCTCGATAAACTCTCTGTTCATTTTTAACCTCCTTGGTAAATATCTTCTAAAAAACTACCGAAAGGCTGGCTTTGGCGACTTCGCTCAAAGCAAATTCAAGCTCTTTCCCGTCTTCGGTTTTTATTTTTATCTTCTCTCCGTCAAAGCCTGCAAGCTCTCCGGAGAATTCCTTACGTCCGTCAAGGCCTTTATACAGCTTAACGTCCACAGGTCTTCCCACAAATCGTGCAAAGTGCTCGGGTCTCGTAAGCTTTCTGTCCATTCCCGGCGAAGAAACCTCCAGATAGTAGTTGTCCTCCACCGGATCGTCCTCGTCCAGCCTGTCGCCTAAGTACCTGCTCACCCGTTCGCAGTCGTCGGTGCTGATGTAGCTTTCCTCATCACCGGTCTGCATCTTGTCTATATACACCCTCAGAAATCTGTCTCTTCCTTCCTTGACGTACTCGCAGTCGTAAAGCTCGAGTCCGTTTTCCTTAAGAAAGTCCGCAAGAACGTCTCTGGTGTAATCGGTTATCTTTACTTTTGCCATATGAAAATGTCTCCCGTACAAAACTGAAAGAGTGGGTTTTTCCCACTCTTTCCGGTAAAAAATATTCTTAGCCGGGTTTTATGATACCATACCCCGGGGCTGATGTCAAGGTCGCCGCCTTTGTTTCGCATCCGGCCATTTTTCGCCAAATATTTATACTAATATTGACAGTATAAGTAAATTTAAGTATAATAAGATAGCGGAGACGGAGGTGATTTTATGGAGTTTTACGATTATCTTTTGGATTCCTACGGTTACAACGAACCTATCCTTTCAGGAGAAATTTCCTATAAAGGCTATTCCGTCCCTTGGATAAAAAAAATGCTTAAAAAGTTATGCGATGAAGAGAAAATCATTCGCTTTGAAAAAGGCATATACTACATTCCTACGGACACACCACTTGGAAAGAGCAGACTTGATCCGAAAAAAGTAATACAAAAGAAATATATATATGATGGGAAAAGGACTATCGGATATTTCTCCGGAATGACATTTTTGAACATGCTCGGTCTTTCTGCACAAGTTCCCAACAGGATTGAAATTTACACCAACAATGAGCCCTCCAGAGTAAGAGAGGTTTCTGTAGGAAGTCAAAAAGTGCTGCTCCGTCGAGCGAGAACCGGCATTACCGACGACAACGCTGCAACTATGAGCTTTCTCGAACTCATGACTTATACCGATGCAGGCTTTTTTGATTCGAATAAAAAGAAAATCATTTCAGCCTTCATAGATAAAAACAGAATTACACGAAAATCAGTCTCCGATTATTCGCCATACTTCCCGGATAAGGCTATGCGTACACTTGTAGAAAGCGAGGTGATTTACGATGTTGCACGATGATAGGAGTCTGTTCCGTCAGGTCGTCCTTTTAGCTTCGGAAGAAATGGAAATCGACTCCGGAATTATTGAAAAGGACTACTATGTCACAACATTCCTCAAATCACTGGTTACCAGACAACCGCAGATTATATTCAAAGGCGGTACATCGCTTTCAAAATGCTACAACCTTATAAAGCGCTTTTCGGAAGACATTGACCTTAATCTTGAATGTGATAAAAGGCCTACAGAAAGTCAACGGAGGCACCTGAAAGAAAATATTATATCTACGATTGAGGACTTCGGCTTTGAACTGATCAATCCAAATCAGGTGCGAAGCAGGCGTGATTACAACAGATACGTAATAGATTTTCCGTCTTTATTCGATTTGCCGACATTAAAGCAGTATCTGATTGTCGAAACCTCTGTCTTCCTGCGGGCGTATCCGAGCAGAAAGATGAATGCGTCCAGTTTTGTTTACGAATATCTGAAACAGATAAACCGTGATGACATTATATTTCAGTTCGCTTTGGAGCCGTTTGAACTGAACGTTCAAAGTGTTGAGCGCACCTTTATTGATAAACTGTTCGCTTTGGGTGATTATTACCTCGATGGCAGGATCATGGAACATTCCCGGCATATTTATGATTTACACAAGATGTATGATGTGATTGAAATAGACGATTCTCTGGCGGAACTGTTCCGTATTGTAAGAAATGAACGCGGCGGACACGCCGCATGCCTTTCTGCACAGAATCAGATCAATCTCAAGGTTTTACTGCAGAAAATTATAGATGAAAACGCCTATAAATCGGATTACGAAACCGTAACGGCGGGATTGCTTTTTGAAAATGTCACTTATAACACTGCAATCGACACTTTACAGAAAATATTAAACAGCGGTTTGCTTGATTAAAGTATACTCCATTCCGTTATGTCCGGGATTATGTTAAAATCCTCCTGTATTTCGCGAACAAATGTTTACTTTTCTGACGAGTCGTGCTATACTGTGTATATATATCGTGTGAATCTGAAAGGAAAGCGTATGTCTAAGCAGCAGGAACGGGAACAGAAGATACTGGCCTTTATGAGAAAGGAACTTAAAGCCAAGGGATATCCTCCTACGGTGAGAGAAATCGGAACGGCTCTGGGTATTAAATCCACATCTACCGTCCATAAGGACATTGCGAGTCTGGTGGAGCAGGGCTACCTGAAGAAAGACCCTGCCAAGCCGCGCGCTCTAATGCTGGTGGATGGCGATGGGCCTGATGAGGCGGGTGAAATATCCAACGTTTCATCTTCCCGCGAAGATGTGATCGATGTCCCTGTAGTGGGCAACGTCGCCGCTGGAACTCCTATTCTTGCCGAAGAGAACATAGAAGATACATTCCCCGTGCCCGCCGGCTTCGTGAAAGGCGACAGCTTCATGCTGAAGGTCAGAGGCGAGAGTATGGTAAACGCAGGAATCATGGACGGAGACCTGATCCTCGTTCAGCAGCAGAACACTGCATATAACGGCGAGATAGTAGTTGCCATGGTAGACGGAGACTTTGAAAGCGAAGCTACCGTAAAGACCTTCTACCGCGAGGACGGCCACGTAAGGCTCCAGCCGGAAAATGACACTATGGACCCTATAATAGTAGACGACGCTAAAATTCTGGGAAAAGTAAAAGGCGTGTTCAGGTATCTGAGTTAAACCTGACCGCCATCGGTAAAGTAATCAAGCTGCCATGCTGACGGTAATAACCGTTAGCAGGCAGCTTTTGTGTTTGACACGAGTCAAGTCCAATCCGTACTTCGACATTTTTGAGCTATACGCCCACTAAAGTAGAAGGTTTTTCGGCAAACTTTGTCATTTTAAACTAATCTGCCGAACTTTTCAAGTCTATGGGTCTGCAAGTACCTCGGATTTTTCTGCAATATTGTAAATCAGACCGATAAAAGTCGAAAATCATTCGGCAAAAATTCTTTTTTCTTCTAAAAAAGTCGAAACGCCGATGGATAGCTTTAAATTAAGTGGTTATCCATTTGTCACGCACCTGCAAATCTAAATCTCCCGCTCTTCCCTTACGTTAAACTTCCTGATGAAGTCGATGTCGGCATAGGTTATCTGCCTGTCTGCGGTTTCCGCCTCGCCTATCTGGCTGTCGTAAGGGTCGCACCTGTACTGAGATTTCGGGGAGGTGAACTCCTCCTGAATATCCACGTTGAATATCCATCTGTAAGGGTCTGTATTTCCGAAGTAGAAATCTGTATTATCGTCGGTTCCGTTTCTCCTTTCACCTCCGCCAAAGGAAGGATCCACCGGTCTCCAGCCTACGCCTGTAAAATATGCAATCGCCCAGTCGTGGCTTCCCGCTCCTTCAGGCTCGGTGGTGATTCCCGACTGCCATCTTGCAGGGATACCGTTGTATCTTGCGAGAACTATGAAGAGAAGGGCCTGAAGTCCGCAGTCTCCTCTGCCGCGAAGGGCAAAGTACTCGCCGAGATTTTCTATGGACGCGTAGTCGCGAACGTACGAGTATCTGAAGTTATTTACCATAAAGTCATAGATTTTCTTTGCGATGAGAAGCTTATCCGTCTCATCTCCGACGATTTTCTCGGACAAAGCCTTTATAAACGGCGTAAACACTATCTGCGGCGCCTTTTCGGAAAGGTCGCTCTCCCATACGCCGTCCTTTGTGTCAGGGCCGGGAACGCTGAATTCAGGTAGCTTTTCGCCCCTTGCCACGGCCTCGTCATGAAGCTTTTTCATCTCATCAAAGGACATGTACTTGACTTCATATGTTCCGCCGGCGCGAAGGGTGAATCTCCTTCTCTCATCACCTTTTGCGGTAAAGCAGGCAGTTCTCTGAAGAGCCGTATCTGGAGCCACCTGACACTCCCCTTCGGATTCGATAAACCTTACGTTTTTCATTCCGAAAGCCTTTTCTGTAGGGAAAGGAACGTGAACCTTCAGGTCTGCGCCCTTTGCGGTTTTCTCGTCTATCTCCATACCGGTGGTGATGTCGATATCCACGGCAAGTCCGCCTTTTTCCTTCATCCTGGAGATGACTCCCTCAAGGAAAGTCCTGTCATCCTTTGGATAAGTGCTGCCGGGCCAGTTCATCAGTGCCGGATGGGACTTGAAAAGTGCAATCTTGCTAAATGAGACGTAACGTTTTTCACCTTCAATAATCACATAGTCCAGACTGTCTGCAATTTTATCAAGGTCAGATGCAGTAAATCCCGGTGCGCTTTCCGCAATCTGAGCGACAAGTTCCTCCTCGGTAAGAGTATATTCTCTCTTTATGAGCTTTCCGTTATGAATTTCAAGCTCAATCCTTTTCTTCAGAGCGTCAGGAAGCTCCGGACGGGAAAGGTGATATGCGGCACGTCTTTCAAACTCATCAAACATGCCGGCGTATTTAAGGCGTACAAGCTCTTCCGGCATATCTACATCAAGGGTTTTTACATAAGATAAATCCATTTTCTTTTCCTCCGATTCAAAATTATCCAAGCATAATCGGCACCAGAACAGGTACCGCAAGCGACACTATCAGTCCTGAGATGAACGAATACACGGCAACATTGCCGTTAGTATATTTCTCCACGATAGGAAGGCATACGTCCATTGCGGCTGCTCCCGGCAGGCATATGCACTCCACATATCCTATCTTCTGGGCTACTATGGGAATGAATATTATTCCAAACAGTTCCCTCATCACGTTGTGCATAAATGAGATGGCGCTTGCCGTCACCAGCCCGCTTTCAAGGATTATTCCCGGAGCCAGCGAGTACCAGCCGAATCCGGCCCCGATTGCAAGAGACTCTCTCATCCCGAGAGGCAGAATAATGGAACATATTCCGGCGGCCAAGAGACTTCCAACTATGGTTGCCGCAGGAAACACGAACACTCTCAACCCCATCTTACGCATATTTTTGAACACCGTGCCTTCGATTCCGAGGTCGAAGCCTACAAAAAACAGCATTATGCAAAGGCCGACTTTGATGGCAAGGCCTGCAAGGCTGTCAAAGGTGTCGTAGTCGTCGAAAAGTCTCTCCACAAGCATATAGCCTGAAGCCATTCCCACGGCTACGGCTATGATTATGATAAAGGTCATCTTGTCGAATCCGCCTTTTCCGGCGTCACGGCTTCCCTTGTTTATGTCCTCCGCGTTGATTTCCCCGATGCCTCCGTACCTGTTCACACCCACCAGCTTTCGCGAAAGGGTTATGAAGATTACGCACGTAACCATCACGACAACGGTAAATATGAAGGCGTAAAGTCCTATGGACGTCAGATTCTCTATAACCTCCGAGTTAGAGCCCATTCGTGCGCCCATTGTAAACACGAGGATGATGATTGCGGCAGTCTGGACTTTGCCTGTCCACCGGAATTTCTCCCGGTGCTGTCTCACACGGCTGGCCAGAATATAGCCGATCGCGGCCATCCCCAGATATAATATCAGATCCTGCATAACCCCTCCTACGGTCTTATCACTCGTCCCGCAGACGCCATGGTCTCGACTATGGCGTACATATTGGTGACGGTTCCCACTGCCAGCTTTTCCTTAAGTCCGTAATAATCGAGGCACGTTCCGCAGGTGAATATCTTAACGCCCTGCTCCTCCATGGATCTAAGGTCTGCAAGGGATTCCGAGCCTTCGCAGGTTATTGTGGCTCCGCCGTTATAGAACAAAATCGTCTCAGGCAGCTTTTCAAGCTGTGACAGAGCGTATATGAAGCCCTTCATCAGAACCTTTCCCAGTTCGTCGTTTCCCTCTCCCATTCTGTCAGATGAAATC
>DXHZ01000043.1 GCA_019113145.1 Candidatus Avanaerovorax faecigallinarum | reverse complement strand
ATATAGCATTTCTTCTTTATAATTTCTCAATTTATATATGCTGTTGATTTTTCTGAAATCTTGTGGTAAATTATCAGTGGAAAGGGTTGGTTTTATGAAAGAATCCAATAAAAGAAAACCTTTGAATAATTTTGATGCACAGTTCAAGAAAGCCACTTTACAGCTTTTGATACTGTCCATCCTGTCTGACGAGGAAATGTATGCGTATGAAATCGCTCAGACTATACTTGAACGAAGCGGCGGAAAGTACAAAGCTCCCCTCCTTTATACGTCTATTTCCAAGCTTGAGGCATACGGCTTCGTTACCGAAAGCAGAAAAGAATCCGTTTCAAACAGAATGAGGGTATATTACATGATTACCGATTCGGGGCTGTCATATTTAAGCCAGCTTAAAGGACTGTATAAAGACCTTACGGATGTAGTGTATGATATTGCATATTCAAAGGAGGAACGTGATTCATGAATCATGAAGTTGTCGACAATTATATTAAAATGATTAAAAAAGAAATTTCCTCCATATACTCTGCTGACGAGTTTCTATCATCCATGCGCGAATATCTCGATGATTACTGCGACGAGCATCCGGGCTGCACCACTGAAGACCTTGAAGAAGAGTTTGGTACACCTGAAGAGATTGCTAATGAATTTCTGGAGTCAAAGAATGTATCCAATTCCGGCAGAATCAAAAAACTCAGGAACAGCAGACGGCTCATTGCCATCATAGCAGTTGTTCTGGTAGTCGTATTGATAGCGGTGATTGCCTTTTACAGGGATGTGCTGAGCCAGTCTACGCAGACTATGGCTGGTGAGGTTCTCGTAATTGGTCCTGAAGAAGAAGTTGAAAATCCTGTATGGTAATGGAGGACGATTAATTATGAAAAGGAAAACGGTAATCGCATTAAGTCTTATCATGGTAATGCTGTTCACATCTGCCATTTCAGTCAGTGCGGCGGAATCGCCGGGCATGTCACCCGATATAACGAAGGAAACTGTTTATTATGCCGACGGCTCATATGCAACCATAGAGACTACCGTATATGGTGGTGAAGGTTACATTCAGCCTATGGCAACTGCTAAACTGAAAAGCTCTCAGGTAATGTATACCTACTATAACGGAAATAAAAAGAAAGCCTGGGACTTCACCGTTAAAGGGACCTTCCAGTACGATGGAACCAGAGTCGTTGCAAAATCCAGTTCCTCCAGCTATAACGTCTACATCAGCGGCTGGAAATGCGTATCCCGTTCTACTACCAAATCCGGCGCTACGGTAAAAGGCACCGCCAGGTTCGAATATAGAGGAGCGGCATCTAAAACCGTTACTATCGGTATGAAGTGCTCCAAGACCGGAACCATCACGGCTATTTAGCGACAACCAAAAGAGCAGGCAATCAGTCAGTAATTTCTGGTACCTGCTCTTTTTACGTTCAATTTCACTATTATCGCCTTTTTAAAGAACATATTTCTATTCCGCCGTCTATCAATACAGCCACGACGGCGATTCCAATACTGTTCGAAAAACTATATGCCATGAATCCGTACAGCAGCGGGGACAAAATCATCATGTGCTTAAATCTTACGAAATACCTGACGAGCTCATCTTCATTCATACCGGCAAAAATCTTCACGTAGTACACCAATCGTAAAAAGGCTATTATAATCAAAGCATAGGCAATACTCCGTATAATTGAAGCTCTAAACACTACATATGCCGCTGCGAAGATTACCGCCATTCCGATGAGTATGATGATAGAACTTCTCTTATATTTTTCGTTACGCATAAACCTTACTCCTTTTCTGAATCTCGATCCACGCTTTTCCAAAAATCTCTTAAAATCTAATAGCGCCCGCCGCGAGCGGTTCAAACATTTTTATAATATATCCGATTTCAGTTGAAGATTTTTCTACCTTCTGTCGGGGTTTTCCCGATTTGATAGAAAAAAAATATAGAAATTAAAGCTTATCCGGAATGTGGAGAACTGAAAAGTAAACCATAAGCACGATAACACTGTAAATGATAGAATTTCGTTCTACCGAATTGCGGTTTTGTTCAGAAAAGGTTTAACTGCCGGGTTCATTAACAAACTTTTACCAACTGCACTTGCGACGGAAATATAAACGCCGCCTCTACGAAACCGTCACTCTGATTTCCCTGTCCGCAGCCTTTTCCGAAAAAGCCTTTCCGGCTTCATTCACGTTTACCCACTTGAATAAAACCGTGCTGCCGGATTCCGCGATAAACGTAAAGCTCTGTAAGGTGTCTGACGGACCATCACACGGCTCTGTCACGTCCGTTTTAGTCGTTTCAAAGCTTTTAAGGATCACATCCTCTTTCTCTTCCATATTCCACGTGTGCGTAGGAATGATCTGAGGCAGAACCACGGTCACGCTGCCGTCGTCAGCTACCTTGACCTGCATACTCATCTCGTATCCGGAGTCTTCCCCTTCATCTCCGAAGCCCGTTTCGTAGACCTCTCCGTTTATCATTACCGCGTCTTTGTCCGGGTAACCGGCTTCGTCTGTCGGAAACTCGCTGTCATCCGAACCGGATGTACTGCACCCTGTCATAATCCCGATGGACAGGGCCAGCGCGAGGCTCGCGGCCCTTGCGAAAAATTTCCTGTTCACTTTCATTTCTATTCCCCCTTCTCTTATTCGCCTTATTTTATGGCTACATTATAGCGGAATAAGCTGCGTGGTGCAATGGCTGCGCTCTCTTGTTCGATGTGTAATCCCAAAATTAGCTCTGACATCGAAAAAGTGTTCGATGCGGCCGGCTGAAAACCCGCTTCACATCGAACACTTCATAAAATCTGCTCTGTATCAGTTATATTATATTTATCTGCTTCTTGATGTTGGAGAGAATCTCCGTCTCGGTGGCGGTTTCAATTCTCTGCTTCATCTGCTTCGGAGCTTCCACGTACTTAATCATATTTCCGCTTCCGCCTACGCATCCGCCGACGCAGGCCATTCCCTCGATGAAGTTGTTAGGGAGAACGCCTTTGCTCGCGCGCATGAGGGCGGTCTTACACTGCTCGATTCCGTCGCATGCGATAGGGTTCAGCTCGAAATCCGTAACTCCCTGCTCCTTGAGGGCCTGCTTTACGGCCTCGGTGAGTCCGCCGGCTCTGGCGAAGATTCTTCCGTAGTAGGAAGCCTGATTCCACTCGGTTTCCTCCAGCTCGCTGAGCACGATGTTCTTGCTGTCAAACAGCGCCTGCAGCTCCTCAAAGGTTATTGCGTAGTCCACGTACTGCGCGATTTCAGGCTTTCTCACCTCCGCCTTCTTGGCGATGCAAGGGCCGATGAATACTATTTTATACTCAGGGTTGCTCTCTTTGACAAAGCGCGCAAGCTCCGCCATAGGAGAAAGGTTATGAGAAATCTTGTCCACCATGGTAGGGAACGCCGTCTCTATGTATTTTACAAAGGCAGGGCAGCATGACGATGTCAGGAAGCCCTTTTCAACCAGCTCCTGAGACTCCTTGTGGGCTACCATGTCGGCTCCCAGAGCAACCTCCAGCACTCTCTTGAATCCCAGGTTTCTGATTCCGGTGATAACCTGTCCCAGATTTGCATAGAGGAACTGGCTGGCTATGGACGGCGCGACTATGGCGATTACAGGCTTTGACGGATCCTTTTCGCTTTCTTTTATCAGCTTGATTACGTCCACGATACTGGACACGTCAACGGTAGCGCCGAACGGGCAGTGATATACGCACGCGCCGCAGCTTATGCACTTCTCTTCGTCTATGGAAGCCTCGCCGCCCGGAGCCATGGAGATGGCTCCCACCTTGCACGCCTTTTCGCAAGGTCTTGCAAAGTTGTGGATGGCGCTGTACTGACATGCGGAGGCGCACCTTCCGCAGTCCACGCACTTGCTCTTATCTATGTGAGCGTGATGATTGTTGTCTATGGTTATGGCTCCCAGCTTGCAGCTTGCGATGCAGTTATGAGCAAGGCAGCCTCTGCAGAGGTCCGTTACTACGTAGCCCGCCTCCGGACATTCGTCGCAGGCGATAGGAATTACCTGAACCACGCTCTTCTTCGACTTGCTTCCGCCGATGGCAAGTCTCATCCTCTCCGCAACGATGGCGCGGTCCTTATATATACAGCATCTGTCAGGCGGTTCGTTGTCAAGGATTACCTTGCTTGCAACTTCGTTGAACTCCGCAAACACGTCGTTGCCCTTCCACGTCTGAATGGCAACCTCTCTGAGCACCCTGTACTTGATCTCCTGAACTCTGTTTTCAAATAGTTTGTTCATAAATCCTCCTTATCTGCATATTTTGTCGCTATCCAAACTCACTCACCGTGAGAAATTTCTCCGTTTCCCGTTATTGGAATCTCTTCGCCGCCTACGGCAGAGCCCATGTCAAAGAGCATCATCAGGAAATCCTTGTTTCTTGCCGCGACCTCACGAAGCTCCCTGTAGGCCTGACCGGCATACTTTTCCTGATCCGCAGCCACACCGGCAAGGTCAAGACCCAGCTTTTCTCCTATGTAGAGAGCTCTGTACTCGTGATATGTCTGACTCACCACTATGGCCGACTTCACTCCGAAAATATCCCGGGCTCTCTCCATGGATTCATAAGTGGAAAATCCCGCATGGTCGCAGAATATGTCCTCCGTCGGAACTCCCGCCTCAAGGGTGTAGCTCAGCATAACGTGAATCTCGTTATGACCCTGGCTTCCGTTGTCTCCCGACAGGAGAATCTTAGGCGCAAGACCTTCCTCGTAAAGCCTTATCCCCGCATCAAGCCTGTCCTTAAGCATGGGCGACGGCGTTTCGCTGTCTGTTATCCCTGCGCCGAGGACCAGAATGCAGTCGGCATTCATATCCCTGAGCCGGCTTAAAACATCCTCCGGAATTTCCGTATTCTCCGTGGAGCTTCCCGCGTATCCGTCGGACTCATGGTCGTTATCCTCATCGATTCCGTCGAAAGAATACTGTATACACTCTTTGGCGGCCTGAACCACGTGATTATTTACCATCATAGCCGCAAATCCTGCTATGACCGCCGCGGTAACTATAATAAAAATAAATACTTTGAGCGCTTTCCTGATTTTCATCTATACCCCTTTTACAAACACTCATAAAGTGTGATACAATTCTATTGGTTTTGTGCGATGATATCGCTACAGTAGTATACCACAAAGACTTACTTTTTTCTCGTGTATTTTGTTAAAAATTTGACCAAAATACTAATATTTTTTAAGCCGGGAGATCTGTTATGAAAAGATTCACGATTTCCGCGTCGTCGACCTACGATGTGATAACGGGATATGACACAATAAAGGACATCGGAAAATATACAGGCGAGGTTCTGGACCCGTGCAGGCTCTGCATTATCACTGACAGTACGGTCAACAACCTCTATTCCCAGGTGGTTCTCACTTCACTGATAGAAAGCGGCTTTCAGACCTCGAAAATCGTTTTTCCTTCAGGAGAGCATTCAAAGAACCTGAGCACTTATACCAATATCCTCGAAGCCCTTGCCGACGAGGGCATCACACGTTCGGATGCCGTAGTGGCTCTCGGAGGCGGAGCCGTAGGAGATATTGCGGGTTTTGCCGCGGCCACGTACATGCGGGGAATCAGGTACATTCAGATTCCCACCACTTACGAAGCAGCCGTTGATGCTGCCTACGGAGGAGAAACCGGTCTCAATCTGATGAGCGGTAAGAATCTTGTCGGCGCTTTCTGGCAGCCGTCTCTGGTTCTGTGCGACTATAAATTCTTCGAGACCCTTTCCGATTTAAAAATTAAAGACGGAGCCGCCGAAGCTGTGAAGTTTGCAGTTATTTCCGAAAGCAGCCTTGCGGACCATATTCTGAAAAACGATTATGAATACGTTGTGGAACGCTGTATTTCGATAAAGAAATCCCTCATCGAAGCGGATGAAAAGTGCTACGGTCTCCGTCAGATTCTCGGGTTCGGACACACCGTAGGTCAGGCTGTCGAGAAGCTGAGTTCATACAGCCTCCCTCACGGCCACGCCGTAGCTATCGGAATGGTAGTCGAGTCAAGAGCGGCATTTAAAGCCGGTCTTACAAAGACTGACATAAGCGTTGAGCTGACAGACATATTCAAAAGGCTCGGTTTTGACACATCATGTCACTACTCCGCCGACGAAATATATAACCTTGCTGTCATGGACAAGAAGATATTCGGTGACAAAATAAGCGTAATCGTACCGGAAAAATTCGGCAAGTGCAGCCTGCATAAGATTTCAATATCGAATTTAAGAGAATACATAAGGGAAGGCCTGAAATAAGCCTTCCCTTTTCATAAACCTTTTACTGCTGTGCTTTTTCGGCAATGGCCGCAATTTCCGTCTCAATCTCCGAAGCCGGAATTTTCTCCATCTCCCGTGTGATGTTGTCAAAATCGCAGATAAACGATATGCTTTCATCATCTATCTCCGCAACACCCTGGTAACCTCCGCCGACAAGGTAGTGGCCTTCATCGGTATGCTCCAGGAACAGAAGATATGTCTCTCCCGTTTCCAGCAGCGGAGCTTCCGGAAATGCCTCCGTAACCACACCGTCTTTGCTTCCTCCCGTCTGAAGAACGGTTATTTCTTCCGGTGGGTTGTCCGAATCAGATTTAATGACGCTGACAACCTCCACGTTCTGCCTGGTAAAAACCACATCGTTTCTCAGTTCTTCCGAATGGCCGGTAACTTTGCCTTTCACGATTAAATCCGTATCCGTTACCATACTGTCCATAGTCTCATAGTGAGTCTTCCAGTCGGCAGAAGGCCCGCTCGGATTTTTATCTGCGGCACCCGTCCCGCCTCCGTCATTACCACAGCCCGCAAGTGAAAGCACAAGCATGAGGCTGACAGCTGAAGCTATTGCTTTTTTCTTCATTGTAAACGCCTCCCTTACCCTTATTGACGCGCAGTGTGTATACTATCTTTATTTTATTATACAACTTCTGTAAAAAAAAACAATAGCCCTGATTTTTTCTTTCATATAAATTTTCAGCTTCTGCCTGCAAGTCTTTTGCTCCTTATGTCCGCAGCTGCCGTAAACAGCACGTCCGTAGAGGAGTTGAGAGCCGTTTCGCAGGAATCCTGTATAACTCCGATTATGAATCCCACTCCAACCACCTGCATCGCGATGTCGTTAGGAATTCCGAAAAGTGAACATGCAAGAGGTATGAGCAGAAGGCTTCCGCCTGCCACTCCCGACGCTCCGCATGCACTAATGGCCGAAACTATGCAGAGCAGGAGAGCCGTTCCGAAGTCCACATCGATTCCGAGAAAGTTGGTTGCCGCAAGGGTGAGAACCGAAATGGTCACCGAGGCTCCCTCCATGTTTATGGTGGAACCCAGAGGAATGGATATGGAATAGGTATCCTTATCAAGTCCCAGTTTCTTGCATAATGACATATTTACAGGGATATTTGCCGCAGAGCTTCTGGTGAAGAATGCCGTGATTCCGCTGTCCTTGAGACATGTGAACACCAGAGGGTAAGGGTTCTGTCTCGTGGTTATGAATACGATTATCGGGTTCATTATAAGTGCTACGAAGAGCATGGTTCCCACGAGGAGTATTATCAGCTTTCCGTAAGCGCCCAGAGCTTCTATTCCGCCTTCGTTGATGGCGTTGAACACAAGGCCCATTACTCCTAAAGGAGCAAATCTGATAACCCATCTTACCAGCTGGGATACGGCTTCCGAAATATCTCCGATTGCTTTCTTTGTCCCGTCAGATGCGTGTCTTAATGCTATTCCCAGGAGAATCGCCCACGTAAGTATACCTATGTAGTTGGCGTTCATCAGAGCGTCTACAGGATTTGCCACAATCTGAAACAGCAGATTCTGAAGCACCTCCGTAAGCCCGCCCGGAGGCGTTACGTCTCCTGCGCCTTCGGCAAGCTCAATGCTCATCGGGAATATGAAGCTTGAAACAACGGCTGAGGTTCCCGCCAGGAATGTACCCGTAAGGTAGAGGACTATAACGGATTTCATATTGGTCTTCTGTCCCTTCTGGTGCTGGCAGATGGCGCCCATTACTATAAAGAATACCAGCACCGGCGCCACGCCCTTCAGAGCATTTACGAACAGGTTGCCCAGTATTACGATTCCGGAAACCTTGTCGCCCAGAGTCAGGGCAAGGATAATACCTATGATAAGTCCTATGATAATCTGCTTAACAAGGCTGAGACTGTTCCAAAATTTAACTGCACTTTTCATTTTCCATCCTCCTTTTGCAATAGATTATATCACCTTTCACCGGCGCACGCACCGCAGAATTCACACGCAGACGGCGCCGTGGCGCATCCTCCGAGAGCAGTTTCTCTCAGTTCTATAGGTATGTGCTTTCCTACGGCATACATCGTATTTAACATTTCGTCAAAGGGTATAAGCTGGGTTATGCCGCTTAATGCCATTTCCGCCGCAATGAGAGCGTTGGCCGCTCCCGATGCGTTTCTGTTCTGACACGGGTATTCCACCAGACCGGCCACCGGGTCGCAAACCAGACCCAGCATATTCATGAGAACCGTAGAAGCTGCGTCAAGGCACTGCTGCGGCGTTCCCCCCATAAGTTCCACAGCTGCCGATGCCGCCATGGCTGACGCCACTCCTATCTCTGCCTGGCAGCCTCCCACGGCTCCGGAGACGGTTGCGTTTCTCATGGCGAGGTAACCTATGGCTCCCGCGTTATATAGTCCGTCCACAATCCGACCGTCCGATATCTTATAGGTATCCTGAAGGGCGAGCAAAAGTCCCGGTACCACTCCCGCAGAGCCTGCAGTCGGAGCTGCGACTATGAGTCCCATTGAAGCGTTAACCTCAAGAACCGCAACCGCATAGGTTATGGCTCTTTCCAGCACTTCACCGCATATGGACTTTCCCTTTGCTGCGTGATCCGAAAGCTTTCTCGCCTCGCCGCCTATGAGTCCGCCCATGGACTTTGCCGGATTCTTCAGAGGCTGATGAGCGGCATTTCTCATAACCTCCAGAACCTGATTCATTTTATGGTCGGCCATATCCCCCGGAATTTCTCCCAGGTCGCACTCCCTCTGCCTCATTACCTCGGAGATGGGGCGCTGCTCCCTTTCACATATTTCAAGAAGCTCTTTTGCGTTTTTAAAGTCCATCTTCTCACCTCCTACGGCTCCACGATCATGACGTCTTTGATATTAGGATTCTCCCTGAGCGGCTCTACGATGCCTTCGGGGAAGTGACCATCGGATTCCACTATGGTATAGGCCGTGCACCCTTTGGACTCCCTGAAAAGCCTCATAAAGGCTATGTTGATGTTCGCCTCGCTGAGCACCTTCGTTATGTGAGCCACCACTCCCGGCTTATCCTGCTGAATGACTATTACAGTGCTGTATTCTCCCGTAAAGTCTACCGCTACGCCGTTTATCCTTGAAATTCTCACCTTGCCTCCGCCGAGAGACTCTCCCCTCACCGTCATCACGCGGCCTTCCGAATTTTCCATTCGGATGTCCACCGTGTTGGGGTGAACCTCGGTTTCGGTGTCGCACGGTGTGAAGCTGTATGAAAGTCCCCTTTCCGTGGCGATTTTAAATGAATCCCTTATTCTTATATCGTCGGTCCCAAATCCCATGATTCCCCCGAGAAGCGCCCTGTCCGTCCCGTGGCCGTGATAGGTTTTGGCAAAGGAGCCGTAAAGGGTGAAGTCCGCCTTTCTGAGCGGAGGCGTTATCATCTTCTGGGCAAGATGGGCTATTACTGCGGCGCCGGCCGTATGAGAGCTGGACGGTCCTATCATATTAGGGCCCAGCACGTCGAAAACACTTACAAAGGACATATTCAATCCTCCCTGTTTAAAAATCTGCGGTCTCATCTGTGTCACACATTTTCTCTTGACCTTTAAGTAAGTTTAGTATATTCTGTCACTAAGCATTCGTCAAATTCATAAAAATAATATTATCGTTTAGTTTTTTTAATAATAAAGAGACAAAAGGCGCAATATGGAATTAAGACAGATAACAACGTTTATAAAGGTGGCTCAGCTGGGCAGTTTCTCAAATGCTGCGGACAGCCTGGGATACTCCCAGTCCGCCGTTACCGTTCAGATAAGGCAGCTTGAGGACGAGCTGGGCACCAGACTCTTTGACCGTATGGGAAAACGCATCGCCTTAACCGACCCGGGTAGCCAGTTTCTCAAC
>DXHZ01000042.1 GCA_019113145.1 Candidatus Avanaerovorax faecigallinarum | reverse complement strand
CTGTAATCCTCTGGAATATATATAACTTTGAAAAACTTTACTGGAATTCCCTCTAAATTTTCCGTTTCCGCGTCAGGCGCTATTTTGACGTATTCATCTCCTATATCGAATTCCAATCCTAACGAACTCTTTGTTCCCATCACAGCTAATACGACAAATCCTGATATCACCACTGTAAGTAGTATAATACATACCATAATCGTCTTAAACCGCCGTCTACAGCTGCCGTGACTGACTTCCGAGTATTGATTTTCGTTGGTAAAAGTATTTATATAACCAATTCTGGCCTCTCTTACTGCAAGCGCGTACTCTTTTAGTATCTTCCCTGCACGTCGTCTATCGCCCATCGCTTTCACCCCTCAGACACGTTCTCAGTTTTACTAGTGCACGCTGTATGCGTTTATAAACGAAGTCCGGATTTTTTTCCATCATTTCCGCTATTTCTTTCACGCTGTATCCGTCAGCAAATCTGTAGACCAGGATGTCCTTATCGAGCTCATCGAGAGAGGACAACAGCTCCAGGACGTCCTCTCCCAGACCTCTCTCATCACAAAACGCTTCTATATCTAAATCTCCCTTTATGTTATTAACCTCTTCATCATCGTAAAATTGGACATCTCGCTGAAAATTTTTATTTATTTTTTCACGCATAGTCAGAGCATCGTTTTTGGTAACTGTGTAAATATAGTTCTTAGACTTTGCTGAATCTACATCGTCAAGCTTGTCCAGATTCTTAGAAAGCGCTAAGAGAGATTCCTGTACACTGTCTTCAGCGTACTGGTAATCTCTTATAATCGAATATGCCAGATTTTTCATCATGGCCCCATATCTCGCATAAATTTCCTCTATGCTTTTTTTCACAATACGTGCTGCCGTGAGTATAAACATGTCTTCGCCCCGTATCCTGAGTAATATCTAAAACTTTCTCCGAGGAAATTGTAACACATTTATATAATTTTCGCAATTGTTTTTCTTTTTCCTGAAACAGAAAAACGCCCGGAACCTGTATCCGGCTCCGCGATGAAGCCGAAAGGTTTCGGGTGTTTTTATATATTTAACACACTTTCTTATTTCTGTTTTGCCGTGCATGGCCGCCGCGCTGCGCTATTTGTCTGCGTAGCGTTCCTCGCGGGAGAGATGTTCGCCAAGAATGGAAAACTCCACCCACTCGGCGATGTTTACGGCGTGGTCGCCGATTCTCTCCAGGTATTTCGCTATCATCATAAGGTCGAGGCAGAGCTCCGCCGAAGCCTCGCCGCCGCGGATGAAGGCTATTATGTCCTGCCTCATCTTGTTGAATACTTCGTCCACGACGTCGTCGTCGCGCATAACCTGATGGGCAAGTTTAAGGTCTTTGTCCACGAAGGATCTCACCGCATCGGCCACCATCTTCGTTGCGGCGTCGGCCATCTTCTTGAGATGGGTATGGGTCTGGGCGTCGGTGCCCTTGATAATGCCCGCTATCTCAGATATATCGGAGGCCTGGTCGCCGATTCTTTCCATGTCGGAAATCATCTTGAGGGCGGAGGATATCACTCTCAGGTCTCTTGCCACCGGCTGCTGCTGGAGAAGGAGCTTGAGGCAGAGGTTTTCTATCTCCTTTTCCTTCTCGTCTATTTCGTGGTCGGTGTCCACCGCGATATTCAGCATTTCCTCGCTGCCGTCAAAGAGGCCTTTCATGGCGTTTGAAACCGCCAGCTCACAAAGGCTTCCCATTTTTATAAGCTCTACGTTAAGCAGCGCAAGCTGCTCGTCGAATCTGTTTCTCATCAACCGAACCTCCCTGTAATGTAATCCTCGGTTTTCTTGTTTGACGGTACCGAGAAGAGCTTTTCCGTCTTGTCGTATTCTATCATTTCTCCCAGGAGGAAGAATGCGGTGTTGTCGGATACTCTCACTGCCTGCTGCATGTTGTGGGTAACCATTATTATGGTGTACTTCTCCTTCAGCTCTATGGCAAGATCCTCGATTTTCGACGTGGAAATCGGGTCGAGGGCCGAGGTGGACTCGTCCATGAGGAGAACCTCAGGCTCTACGGCAAGGGCTCTTGCGATGCAGAGTCTCTGCTGTTGACCTCCTGAAAGTCCCAGAGCACTCTTTTTCAGTCTGTCCTTCAGCTCGTCCCAGATTGCGGCCGCCTTAAGGGAATTTTCGACTATCTCGTCAAGCTCGGTCTTGTTCTTAATGCCGTGGGTTCTCGGGCCGTAGGCCACGTTGTCGTAGACGCTCATAGGAAAAGGATTCGGCTTCTGAAATACCATGCCTACACGCTTTCTCAGGTTGTTAACGTCTACACCCTTTGCGTAGATGTCCATGCCGTCAAGAGCCACGAGGCCGTCAATCTTACACCCTTCGACCAGGTCGTTCATCCTGTTCAAAGTCTTTAAAAGGGTGGATTTTCCGCAGCCCGACGGACCTATGAGGGCTGTTATCTCCTTTTCCGGAATGCTTAAGTTTATATCCTTCAGGCCGTGAAAATTACCGTAGTAGAGATTCAGGTCCTTTATTTCATATTTTGTCGCCATTTGAATACTCCTCTCCTGTTATTCCTTATTTCTTCCGACCGCTCTTGCAACCAGTCCGGAAAGAGCGTTTATGATGATTACCATTACCAGCAGGACTACAGCTGTTGCGTACGCCTGATCCGTATAGAGTCCCTCTGAGAGGAGAGCGTACATGTGTACAGATAAGGTCCTTCCAGACGAGAACAGGCTCGTAGCAACACCTGTAACCGTTCCTGCCGTGTATAGTAAAGCCGCTGTTTCTCCCACAATCCTTCCTATACCTAAGATGACTCCCGCCAGGATGCCGGGGATTGCGGAAGGGAGTACTACCCTGAAAACAGTGCGCAGCTTTCCCGCTCCAAGTCCCAGACTGCCTTCTCTGTAGCTGTCCGGAACGCCTTTTAAGGCTTCTTCCGTAGTTCTCATTATGAGAGGAAGAATCATTATTGCAAGGGTCAGTATACCTGCCAGAATGTTGTAGGACTTAAAGGCAGTTACGAACATGAGGTAGCCGAACAGTCCGTACACTATGGAAGGTATTCCCGAAAGGGTTTCCGTTGTGATTCTCACCACGCCGACGATTTTGTTCCCGCGGCCCGCGTACTCCACGAGATAGATTGCCGAGAACACTCCGAAAGGCACTGCTATGAGAAGAGCGAGAGCCGTCATGGTCAGGGTGTTTATGATGGCGGGCATCATGGAAACGTTGTCGGTGGTGTATTCCCACTCAAAGAGTGAAGGTTTAAGGTTAGGTATTCCCATTATCAGTATGTATCCCACTACCGCAACCAGCACGCCTACGGTAAGCAGGGTCGCCAGCTTTACCAGTATGTTCAGGAACAGGGAAAGGGGATGTCCTTTGAATTTCTGCATTATGCCTTCCCTCCCTTTCGTTTAAGCAGTGAGAACAACAGGTTGATTATGAGTATGAACACGAACAGCACTACTGCCGTCGCGATGAGGGCTTCCCTGTGAAGTCCCTCCGCATAGCCCATTTCGAGGACTATGTTGGTAGTCATGGTTCTCGCCATATCGAGAACGCTTTCCGGTATTACCGGCGAGTTTCCCACTATTACGGAAACCGCAAGGGTTTCTCCTATGGCTCTTCCCACGCCCAGTATTACTGCCGCAGTAATTCCCGACTTTGCCGCAGGTATTACGGTGAAGAACACGCTGCGCTCGTGAGTCGCCCCAAGAGCCAGAGCGCCTTCGTAATATGCGTCGGGCACCGCTCTTATGTTTGATTCGGACACGCTTATAATGGTAGGGAGAATCATTATTCCCAGCATTATGGATGCGGTGAGGATTCCCTTTCCTCCCGTGCCGAAGACGTCCTGTATGA
The DNA here is from genome assembly GCA_019113145.1 of Candidatus Avanaerovorax faecigallinarum. Lineage (GTDB taxonomy): Bacteria > Bacillota > Clostridia > Peptostreptococcales > Anaerovoracaceae > Avanaerovorax > Avanaerovorax faecigallinarum. The sequence goes on along the minus strand of DXHZ01000042.1, from coordinate 28,783 downwards.
TCGGAACTATGACCATAAGGCCGAAGAATCCGTATACTATGGACGGAATGCCTGCCAGAAGATCGATTGCAGGCTTGAGTATTCTGTGGATTTTTGGCGGACAGAACTTCGCCATGTATGTGGCGCAAAGTATGCCTATAGGCACGCCGATTATTATTGCGCCGATTGTAACGTATATGCTTCCTATTATCATAGGAAGGATTCCGAATATCTCGTTGTTAGGCTTCCACTCCGTTCCCGTGAGGAACTCCTTAAAGCCTATCTTCTGCATCGCCGGAATTCCGTTTCCGAACATGTAGACGCAGATGAGTATTACGGCTACTATGGATGCGCATGCCGCTATGAGAAACACAAGCTGCATGGCCTTTTCCTTAAAGCTACCTTTCATACAGCGCTTTTACTCTCCTCTCACTGAATCTTATCACCTGTCGACAGGGCGAAAGCAGGGAATCGCCGTCCCCTGCTTCCTGCGCTCTGTCTCTGATGTCAATATCTTATTTAACGTCGTCCCATGCGGTAACTTCGCCGGTGTAAATCTTGGTGATCATGTCGCTTGCGATGTCATCAATCGGATTCTCGGAATTTACGATTACTGCGATTCCGTCAAGGGCGATTACTGTTCCGGTGATTCCCTGGGAAGTTTCATCGTCCTTAAGTTCTCTGGAAGCCATTCCGATGTCGCTGATTCCGTTGATTGCGTCGGTTACTCCGGTAGTGGAGTCGGACTGCTGAATCTCAATCTCAAGGTCAGGGTTTACAGCGTTGTATGCTTCTTTCAGCTTTTCCATAAGCGGGGTTACGGAGGAAGAACCTGATACGGTGATAGTTCCGCTTACGTCTCCGCCTTCAAAAGCGCCCTGGTTTCCTTCACTGATGTAGCCTTCTTCTTCAGCTACTGCCTGTCCCTCTTCACTCATGATGAAGTTAATGAAATCCTGAGCCTCAGCGCTTACGTCACCCTTTGTTACGATGTTGAACGGTCTGGACACTTTGTAGTCGCCGCTCTTTACGTTGTCTGCGGTCGCCTCTACACCGTCAACCTTCAGAGCCTTTACAAGGCTTTCATCGAGGGAGCCGAGGGATACGTATCCGATAGCCTGCTTGTTGCCGCTTACGGTCTGCATCATTACGGAGGTGCTGTTGGTTACCTCTGCCTCTGCGATAGTGTTATCCGTGCCGTCCTCTCCTTCAATTCCGAACAGCTCTATGAATGCGCCTCTCGTTCCGGAACCGTCTTCTCTGGTCAGTACACTGATGTCGCCGGTCATGGCTGCTGCGGTATCGCCGCCTTCCTCTTCAGCCGGCTCGTCGTTGCCGCCGCATGCGGTAAGTGCGCCCATTGCGAGAACTGCGATCATTCCTGCAGCTAAAAGCTTCTTAAGTTTCATAATTCTTTACTCTCCTTTTATCAGATTTATTTTTTATCAACTTGATTACAGGTACCAATATAAAGGAGAAATGTTAAGTGTGTAATCGCAGTTATGTTAAATGTATGTAAAATCCGGAATGAGGGGTGAACGTAAGAATCAGCTGCCTTGCCCTCCGCGTTGACTTCGCATATTATTTATTGTATACTTTAATTCACAGGGATTGACAAAGAGGTAAGGAGATTAAAGATATGACTAAGAAAAAGAAATTCAAGAAAGTGCTGATTATCATTGTCGTACTTTCTCCGCTCTGGCTATGGCTCTGGTTTCATCCCATCCAGAAGTCGCTGGCGGAAATGAGATTCGAAAGCTATATTGCAGAGCAGAACGTTCCGGAGGATGACATTGCAACAAAGGAAATCATGCGCGATGCTAAAAGGGATGTGTATGAGATAACCGTCACGTATAAAAGCGACCCGAAGAACATCTATGTCTACACCTATTCCCCGCCATATTCCATGCGCTGCACACCGCAGCTTCCTGACGGGCACGTGGTCTTCCTGTTGAGGGATGTGGTTTATCCTCCCCTTGAAGATCACAGACCTCCAAACTAAAGCAAAAGACTATACGTTGACCAATAATAGTTTGGCTAAATTGCATATACGAGTGAGAAAAAGCAATAAATCTTGGTTAAAAGCGAAAGTTTGAAGGGAAAAGCCAAGAAAAACAGCCGAGACAGCGCAAATAATTTACATTTATAACCATTATTGGTATAAATTATGGCATGAATGTTGGTTTTTCACATTCGATTCCCTTAAAAAACCAAGAAAAATTGGCTTTTTAACAGAGATATTACAGAATGACCAATCTCTTTTTCAACGAACACCGCGCCGGCAGGTTTTGGTCGAACGACCATTAAACCGAATGACGATTTTGCCCGGAAAAGGTTGAACTTATATCCTCAGCGCAAGTCATCGCGGCCCTGAGACTACCTGTCCATTTCTGTCCTGTCCGCTATCTGACCCAGTGTCAGGAACTCCGCTCCGTTTTCGGCCATGTAGGCGATGAAACTCTCCAGGACTATGATGTTGTGGGCCCGGCCCGTCACCTGTGGGTGCATAGTGAGAGCCATCATGCCGCCTTTGATATGGGAGGTTCCGTAATCAAAGTGGTTTTTCCATATCTCGTAGTACTGGCTCGGCGCCTTCATGCCCGTCCGCGTCATGACGAACTCAGAATGAGGGAAGTCGTCAAGGTACCACGAAACCGGAAGCTCCATTATCTTTGACGGCTCGCCGAAGGAGTTGCCGCACTCCATATTCACCGTGCACGGACGTATCATATAAGGATGAAAGTCGTTTCCCATCAGGCTGGAGTCGTATTTAAAGCCGTACTTTTCCAGAATGGACAAAGTGTTTTCGCTGAAATCCCAGCCCGGCGAACGGTATCCGACGGGCTTTGCGCCCACTCTATCGAGAGCTTCAAAGCCTTTTTCTATCTCGCGGATCTCATCGTCATAGTTCTGTTCGGAAGGGTCCAGGTGGTCGTAGCTGTGATGGCAAATCTCGTGTCCTCTCTTTATTATTTCCTTTACCGTGTCGGGATGGGTATCTGCCGTATGTCCCGGCACGCAGAATGTGGATTTTATTCCGTAGTCGTCCAGAAGATCGAGAATCCTCGGAACGGCTACCTCCGCGCCGAACTCTCCTCTGGACATATAGACGGGCGAGGTTTTTCCGTAGGCTCCCATCCACACGGAAGCCGCGTCAAAATCGAATCCCAGATTTACCGCAAGATTTTTTCCCTCGCTCAGTTTTACTTTTCCCGTGTACTGCATTCTCTGTTCCTCCGTATATAAATCGGGTGCGGACAGATACGCCCGCACCCTCAGTTTAAATCTAAAGTTTTTCCGAATCCAGAATAACCGTAAACGGCCCGTCGTTTACAAGGCTCACTTTCATGTCGGCGCCGAAAACTCCCCGCTCCACTACGGGAACGGATTTTCTGCATTCTGAAATGATGTACTCATAGAGCTCTTCCGCAAGGTCGGGCGCGCCGGCGTCCGTGAATCCCGGACGGTTGCCCCTTTTGCAGTCGGCGTAAAGGGTGAACTGGGATATGAGAAGAAGGCTTCCTCCCACGGACTCCAAATTCAGGTTGGTTTTGCCGTTTTCGTCTTCAAAAATGCGCATACCTATGAGTTTCTTTATCATCTTGTCTGCGATTTCTCGGGTATCGCCCGATCCGACGCCTATTAAGACCATGAAACCTTTGCCGATCTGTCCGACAACCTTTCCGTCTACGCTGACGCTGCTTTCGAGAACTCTCTGAATAACAAATCTCATTATTTAATTTCTCCTATCGCTCTGTAATATTCTATGCACCTGTCGGCCATGATCTCCATAGGGTCGCGGTAGTATTCCGGAAGGTCAAGCTCCTTCTTCACCACGGAAAGCTCGGTGCATGCAAGGATTGCGGCTTCACATCCGGCATCCTTAATTTCTTTTTCTATTTCCGCCCAGAGATCCGCATCTACCGGCTTGTTCTGCTTGATAAGGTCGTAAATGGTGCTCATTACCTTCTTCTGGCCCTCTTCCGTCGGGGTGTAAGGCACGATTCCGTGCTTTTCGAACTCGTTCTGATAGAGCCTCGTCTTAACGGTTCCGTCGGTGGCGAGAATGGCGACCGGCTTTCCCTTGCAGGTTTTGGCAAGTTCCTTTGCCGTCTCTTCTATCATGTGGATAAAAGGAATTCCCACTTCGCCTCTCACCATGTTGACAAAATAGTGAGCGGTGTTGCAGGTTACGGCAATGGCGCTGCACCCTGCGTTTTCCAGAACCTTCGCGTCTTTAAGGATTCGGTCGCGCACTTCGGCAACCTTCTCCTCGTCTCCCGAAAGGATTGCGCCGGTTCTGTCAGGCATGCCGGAATCGCTGTATATTATCATATTCAGATTTTCCTGATCGCAGCCTGCGTCGGTCTTGTCGATTATCATATCGTAAAAAAGCGATGAAGCCAGCGGCCCCATTCCTCCGATTACTCCTAACATAGTATTATATCTCCTTTTCGTCAGAATGTGAAGACGCCGCCGTAGCGGAATCCGATGCTTCGGCGGCGCCCGTTTATTTTTAAGATCCGGCGTCAGTTAGGGAGGGGGAATGCCGGATCATAGGAATTTGCTCTATAAAAACTCCCTGAGTCCGTAATAGATATTTCCGCGAACGCCCTTTGTCGTTTCTGCATGGTACATGGAGCTGATGACCGATTCCTCTACGGCCTCAACAGCCGCTTCGAACACTCTGTCTATCTTCTCGTCATCGTACATCTTAATATCGATGAGGGACTTATCGCTGTAGTGAGGCACTCTGTTTCCGGTGCTGAAGGCTACGGCTATGTCTCCGCTTCCATTGCCTAAATACGATCCGCACCTTCCCAGAGCTATGGATGAACGTTTTGCCACTCTCTTCAGCTGACGGTCGGAAAGAGGAATATCCGTTGCGATGATCATTATAATCGACCCCAGATCCTTCTTATCCTCTGCAGCCATTCTCTCCCTGATGCGCTTTCCGATGTGGTCTCCGCCTATAACGAGGTTTCCGGATCCGCCGAAGTTGGACATCACTATGGCGCCCACGGTATAGTCTCTGTCGTCAACCTTCACTATCCTGGATGAAGAGCCTATGCCGCCCTTAAGGCCCAGGCAGCACATTCCGGTTCCTCCTCCGACAGCACCCTCTTCGAAAGTATCGCCGTCTGCTTCAGCCTTTGACAAAGCTTCACGAACGTGTTCCTTCTTTACGTGAAGTCCTCTTATATCGTTAAGTCTGCCGTCGTTGCACTCGGTTACGAGGCAGTTTACAGTTCCGGTCTTTACTCCGATATCATCGTTTCTCTCCAGCATGTATTCGGTCAGCGCCTCAGCTGCCGTTCCCACACTTAAAGTATTGGTCATTATAATCGGCGTCTCTATGGTTCCCAGCTCTTCAACCTGAACCAGTCCGAGACTCTTGCCGAATCCGTTTATAACGGATACGCCTGCCATGACCTTGTCGTGAAAAATATCTCCCGTATGAGGCAGAATAGCCGTAACGCCGGTATTTATCTCCGCTCCGTCCTGAATTGTCACGTTAGCGACCTTCACTCCCGGAACATCGGTGATAAGGTTCAGCTTTCCTCTCTGCCATTTGGAATGCAGCTCCAGGCCGCTGTCTTTAGGTAATCCCATCTTAAAAGTTCCTCCGTATCTATACCATAAATGAATATGCTTCCAGCAGATCCGCCACGTCGTCGGTCTCGTATGTTACAGTGCAGTCGTCCTTCAGCACTGCGCCGGGATAGGTGGAAGCTTTCTTTGCTCTCGTGTGATATTTATATGTGAGCTCCATCTCAAAGTGCTCAGGTATTTCAGCGCATCTGAAGTTCTTTTCGGAAACAGCGGCTTTTGCAGCCTCCTCTATCAGCTCACAGGCTTCTTCAGGATGCATGTTGAGAGTTCCTCCGCTGACGCCTTCCTTAACGGCTACGGTCTTTATCCACGGACACGATTCGGACGCCTTGTCACAGATTCCCTTATCTCCCGTTATAAGCGCGGAAGGAACGCCGTGTCTTGCCGCGGCAAGGGCATTCACGTCGAACTCCGCCATAGGCTTTCCATTGAGAAGAGCCTTCTGGAGAATAGGAAACTCCGTCGTATGGGACAAAGGACTGCTGCTGCTTCCTGCTTCGGCATGATATCCGATGTAGAACGCGCAGTCAAAACCTCCGCCTACTCCGGCCATCATGGCGTCGATATCCTGAGTCCATCCGCGCAGAACCTTTACACCTCTCGGCATTGCAGACGGCTGTATGTTCATGGCGTCTTCATGGCCGTCTTTTACGACAACTTCGTCTGCGCCTGCGGCAAGGGCGCCTCTGGCAGCCGCAGCCACCTCTTTATTCATCTGCTCAGCCGCTTCGGCATATCCGGGTTTTCCGTAAAATGTCTCGTCCCAGGTAGTAACTCCGGTACAGCCTTCTATGTCCGCACTAATAAAAACTCTCATATTCTGCCTCCCGTATATCTGTCTTTGCGAGATATAAAAGCAAAAAATATGCCAAGAATTGGATGTTGAATTTGCTTGCTTTTTATATCAGCTGAACTTCTTTTTTACTGTATTCGGATTTTAAATCCCATTAAATCTTATTATAGTCTTGAAAGCTCCGCTGAAAGAGGTTATAATGGACGGGAATTCGGGTAACAGGCAGATTTTGAGATTTGTAAGGAGTGCAGACATGAAGACAGTAGCCATTGTATATAAGACTTCCTCCAATATGAACGCCATGAACTTTGTAAAGTCCAATCTCGAGGGCATATTTGAGGACTTTGTGAGATTTTACAACGTACATCTGGAGGAGTATCCGGAAAACTCCGTACTCCACGCCGACGCATATCTTGTAAGCGGCGATGACCTTTACGAACAGCTTAAAGAGCGCGTAGACAACTTTTCCATGGTAGTAAAGATGGAGAGAAGCCCTAACGTCAGGGCTCTGAAATCGATTTCGGAAATTCCGTCAGGGACAAAGGTTCTCCTGGTCAACGACAGCTATGATACCGCTCTTTCCACCGCATACTCTTTTTACGAGATGGGCGTCAGCCATATCAACTTCGTACCTTTCGACAACAGCCTTGACCACACCGGCATTTACGACGACATAACCATCGCCGTTACACCTAACGAGCCGGAGCTTGTTCCGGAGCACATCAGCGAAGTCATAGACATAGGCTACAGAGTTGTAAGCTTCGACACTGTCGTTAAGCTCAAGCAGCTTCTGGACCTTGAAGCGGAGAGAATCAACAGGAACATATTCCGCTATCTCCACACCGTTGTGGAATCGGCTACCAGCTTCTACTCCAACTTCATTTACGATTATCTCAAGAGCGAAATGATAAAAAGAATAGTTGACGGAAGCGCCATAGGCACCATCCTGGTGGATGCACTCTTTGAGCCTGTATACGCCAACGCCAAAGCGTGCTCAATCTTCGGCGTCTCCGACAAAACGGAGCTTAATCTGAGCGATAATCTCCCGCCCGATATCATAAGTTCCCCGGACGTCTCAGGAGCCAAGGTCACCATAAATCTTAACAATTACATTCTGAACAAGTACACCATCACGCTGATGGATGAAAAAGCGGGCTATTACATGACTCTTCAGGACGAGAGAGATACAGCCCCTCTCAGCCACTCACTTAAAGAAAAGGGGTACGTAGCAAACTATCAGTTCAGCGATATCATATACAGAGCCTCATGCATGGAGAAAGTCATCAGCACAGCCAAGCGTATAGCAGGCACCGATCTTACGGTTCTGATACGCGGTGAAAGCGGCACCGGAAAGGAAATGATAGCCCAGTCCATACACAACTATTCGGACAGATCCACTTTCCCCTTCGTCGCCGTCAACTGCGCCGCTCTTCCCGAAACCCTTCTGGAATCGGAACTGTTCGGATATGAAGCGGGTTCCTTCACCGGAGCCAGGAGCAAGGGCAAGGCCGGTCTGTTCGAACAGGCCCATCGCGGCACCATATTCCTCGATGAAATAGGCGACATATCCCCGAAGCTGCAGTCGCGTCTGCTCAGAACCATCCAGGAAATGCAGGTTATGAGAATAGGAAGCGACAAAGTCATCAATATAGATGTGAGAATCATTGCCGCCACCAATAAAAATCTCGAAGCCGAAATCGCAAAGGGGAGTTTCAGAAGCGACCTTTTCTTCAGGCTCAACGTACTGCCAATCTCCGTACCTCCTCTTCGTGAGAGGAAGGAAGATATTCCGGCGCTGCTGAAAAGTTTTCTGGGTCCGGACTACAAAAACGTAAGTCCTCACGAAAAGACGCTTATGATGAAATACGACTGGCCGGGCAACGTGAGAGAACTGAGAAATACAGCAGTATACTACAAATCGCTCTCCGAGCTTCCTGAATATCTGGTCAACATTGAAAACGCACGTTCCGAGCAGGAGCAGACTGAAACGCAGAAGCAGGATTCATATTCCGGGCAGGCGGCGTCCCATGCGGAAATCCCGTCATACACTGGTGAAGTACCGGTCCGCAGCGGTATTTTCAATCCTCCGGAACCGAAGAGATATACGATCAGGCGGCTGTCCTTTACCGAGGACGAACTGAAGCAGAAGGTTCTGTCCCTCATCTATGACAACTCCGCTCCCGCTCACGGCGTCGGACGTACCGTACTGGTGCAGATACTTAAATCATCCGGCGTGAATATAAGCGACGGAAAACTTCGTGAGATACTTTCCGCTCTTTCATCAGACGGTCTCATACAGATTGGCAGGGGCCGCTTCGGCACAAGAATAACGGAAATGGGTATAGACAGATTGAAAAGATAGTTTTATTATACATTTTAGAAAAACAATCAGGCTGATTTAATCAGGAGGCATTCAATGGAACCAAACACAACGACATCAGTTACCCCTGCCGAGCTCATCGAAGCGGCAAAGGAGCTCTATCCGGAGACGGTGAGAATCAGACGCCATCTTCATTCCCATCCCGAGCTTTCAGAGCATGAAGAGAATACATCCCGGTTCGTGCGCTCTGTTCTCGACGAACATGGAATAAGCTATACATCCGGCGTGGCCGGATTCGGCATAGTCGCACAGGTGGGAGACGTAAAGGACGGCCGCAGATGTATCGCCGTCAGAGCAGACATGGACGCTCTTCCCGTCTGCGAAGCAACCGGCCTTGAGTATGCATCGGAGAATCCCGGCGTGATGCACGCCTGCGGCCACGATATGCACACGGCAATACTTCTCTCGACGGGAATACTTCTGAAAAAACTTGACGACGAAGGAAGGCTGAACGGAGCCGTAAAGCTCTTCTTCCAGCCGGCAGAGGAAACGGTAGGCGGAGCCTCTCCTATGATAGAAGCTGGATTCCTGAAAAATCCCGATGTAAGCGCCGTAACGGCTCTTCACGTGGATCCGGAGTACCCCGCAGGAACCATAGTACTTAAATACGGTCCAATGAATGCGGCCACCGGAAGCTTCTCACTTACAGTGAGAGGGAAAAGCTGCCACGGCGCCCATCCTGATGCGGGTATAGATACAATCGTGGTTTCCGCTCAGGTAATTACAGCCGTACAGTCAATATCCAGCCGTTTCATGGCTCCTACTACTCCGGTAGTGGTGACCATCGGTTCCATAAACGGCGGAACGGCCGGAAACATAATCGCCGGAGAAGTGGTAATGCGCGGCACCATAAGGGCCCTTGACATGGACACCATGGCAAAAGCAAAGAGCCTGTTCGTACAGATTGCGGAAAACACCGCATCCGCTTACGGAGCTTCGGCAGAAGTCCAGTGGGCGGACGACTATTACCCTGCCCTCATAAACGACGACGACGTTACCCGCGCCGTAGAAGAGACCACCGACGAATATCTCGGTCACGATATGGTAAGACACATGCCGGAACCGAGCCTCGGCGCTGACGACTTTGCCTTTTTCACCCAGAGCGTAAAGGGTACCTATTTCAATCTGGGAGTGACGAAGGAAGGGGATCCCGTATACTCTCTTCATAACGAACACTTCGCTCCCGCAGAGGAAGCCATGTTAAACGGCGTAATAATACAGACAGCATCCGCACTTAAGCTGCTTGAAAAGTAGAGGAGGAAACATGAACGTACATTTCGATGAAAAAGCGCCCAGGGATACCCAGGTGCTTGTAGATACACAGGCTATAAGAGAAAACTTCCGCAACATAAAGGAGATGTGCGGCGAAACCACCGCCGTTATGCCCGTAATAAAAGCTAACGCATACGGCCACGGCGCTGCGGAAATCGCCAGGGTTTTATACGAGGAAGGAGCCGTTTATCTGGCAGTTGCGACTCTTACAGAGGCTCTCGAACTGAGAGCCGCCAGCGATGACTATCCTCTCTTCATACTCGGACACACTCCGGACAGACTGCTGGACAGGGTGGTGGAAAACCGCATAACTCAGACGGTTTTCAGCTTCAGACAGGCAGAGCTCCTCAGCGCCCTTGCCGAAGACAGGGGCGTTAAAGCCCGCGTGCACCTGAAGGTGGACACGGGGTTCCATCGTCTGGGTACAGACGATGTGGAGGAGCTGCGAAAGATTCTCTCTCTCCCGGGCCTCGAGGTTGAAGGTATTTTTTCTCACCTTGCTCTTGCAGGCTATGAAGACGACATGGCTCAGTTCGACAAGTTCATGAAGATTGCGGATGAGCTCGAGAAAGGCGGATTCAGATTCAGGTACAGACACATTGCCGACAGCATAGCCTGTGTGGACTATCCGGAATTCCGTCTTGATATGGTGCGCCCGGGCGCACTGGTATTCGGTCTGAAAGGGTTCCATAAGGGACACATTGAAATCCGTCAGGCCATCGGCATGGTTACGAAAATTTCACAGCTTCACCGGATTCCGAAAGGAGAAGGAGTGAGCTATGACTACTGCTGGAAGGCTCCGAAGGACTCCGTAATAGCCACGCTGCCGTTCGGATATGCGGACGGATATCCGAGAAACATGCGTGACAAGGGATACGTTACCATCCGCGGAATGAAGTGTCCTCTGGTCGGCGTCCTGTGCATGGACCAATGCATGGCAGACGTGACGCACGTTCCGGGCGTTTCCGAAGGCGACATCGCAGTGATATACGGAGACGGCACGGATAACACCATGGACATACAGGAAGCTTCCGAACTTGCGGGAACCAATAAAAACGAGATAATAGCCAGAATCATGGCCCGTCCCGTAAGAGTCTACTACTAAACCGTAAGCAAAAGGCTGCCCGGCCGGCGATGAGTCCAACTGACTTCGCCGGCGGGCAGCCTTATTAATTCTGACGATTAACCTATAACTTCTTTTATAACTCTCATTGCGTTACTGTAGCAGATTTTGTCGATTTCATCGTCTGTGTACTCTTTTTCCATTGCAGCGATTATCTTTTTGAATCCCAGATAATTCTCCAGTTCACCAGCGGATTCAATACCGTCAAAATCGGAGCCGAAGCCTACGCTTTCGATGCCTGCCTTATCTATCATATATCTCATGTGCTTCATGATGAGATCTACCGTAGGATAATCACAGTCATCCTCCAGGAAGCAGCCGTAGAAGTTTATTCCCGCTACACCGCCCTTTTCGCCAAGAGTCTTAAGCTGACCGTCAGTCAGATTCCTTCTGTGTCCGCAGAGAGCTCTTGCGCAGGAATGGCTGGCTATGAAAGGTTTTTTGCTGTACTTCGCAACGTCGTAGAACACTCCTTCAGAGGAATGAGAAAGATCGACGATGATTCCAAGGTCGTTCATCCTCTCCACGGCTTCGATGCCAAAAGGCTTCAGTCCCCTCATGTGTTCCTCAGGGTCGTCGCTTGACGGATAGCCCAGCGAGTTCTCAAAATTCCAGAGGAGAGTTATGAGTCTTACGCCCTTTTCGTACGCCTCGTCTACTCTTTCGATGTGACCGTCCAGAAATACTCCGTCCTCAACTGTCAGGAGAGAAGATATCTTTCCGGCCTTTTCGTTTTTCTCTATATCTTCAGCTTTAAGCACCGGCAGAACATGTTCCCTGTTCAGCTCCATCTGCTTTACATAAGTGTCGTACATTCTGTGAAACAGGTCGTACGCACCGTACTTCTCTATGCAGTCCCTGTACATGAACAGCGCAAAAAACTGCACAGTGCCGCCGACCTTTTCAATCATCTCAAGATCGAGATGGCCGCCTTTGTTTAAAATATTCTGCTCCGGATGAAGGAACACCTCTCCCATGGAGTCGCAATGCATGTCTATAAGCTTCATAATAACCTCCTGTGTGCTGCGAATCAATTTTTCACATACATTATAGCACTAAGTCTCTTCATGTAAAGCTGTTTATTACAAAAGCGGCGCCGCCGGAAGTTTCCGGAAGTACGCCGCTTAAATGTGCATTCTTAATTTTTTAGCTGAACCAGCCCAGCTTGAAGAATGTGTCTATCTGTCCCAGGAGAACCAGGAGCAGAATAGGCGGAGCTATGAATTTGATGGAGTAGTGGAAGTACTTCTTCATCTTATACTCCCTGCCGCCGTAGGTAATCTCGTCATCCAGATACACAGGCTTTATCCATCCGAATACTATGGCCATTATCATTGCGCCCAGCGGCATGAGTATTCCCTCCGATACCAGGTCGAAGGAGTCAAGCCAGGTGCTCTGGCCGAATATCTGCGGGAATCCGTTGGCGCCGAGTCCGTCCAGAGCCACGAAGGTTCCTTCCAGCGCAACGAATATGCCCACCATGGTTATTATCTTTCTTCTGTTTATCGGCTTGCCCTTTTCTATGTGTCTGTCCATTATTGCTGAACTTACCGCCTCCGTAAGAGATATTGACGAGGTTATTGCAGCTATGAACACCAGAACGTAGAACAGGAATCCGAACAGCGGGCCAAGGCTGCCCATGGCCTGGAATACGGTCTGAAGAGTTATGAACAGAAGCCCCGGGCCCTGTGCAGGGTCCTGCCCGGCGGAGAATACCGCAGGCATGATTGCAAGGGAAGCCATTACCGCAACTGTGGTGTCAGCAAGAGGAATTATGAGGGAGTTCTGCTGAAGATCTTCTTCTTTCTTCATGTACGAGCCGTATGTAACCATAATGCCCATGCCCAGTGAGAGGGAGAAGAACATCTGACCTCCCGCCGAAGCGAGGACGTTAATCCATCCGGTTCCCTTAAACACCTCAAAGTTAGGCTTGAATATGAACTCAAGACCTGCGTCCGCTCCCGGAAGAGTAACGCTCCTTATTATCACTATGAGAAGCATTACGAACAGGGCCGGCATTGCAAAGGTCGTAAACTTTTCGATACCTCCCGAAACTCCCGCCTGAACTATTATCATGGTGAGAGCCACGAATATGAGTGTGTATATGGTGCTTTCCACCTGGTTTGCGGTAAATCCCGCAAAGAATTCCGCGCTGTCGGCTCCCGCAACGCCCCAGGAGGCGTTGAAAAGATCTCCGATATTGGCTATGGCGTATTTGATGCAGTAGCCTCCCAGCATGCAGTAAAAGCCCAGAATCAGCACCGGCGAAATCCATCCGAACCAGCCTATTATCTTATATTTTCTGCCCAGAGTTTCGTAAGCCGCGATAACGCCTTTGCCGCTCTTTCTTCCGAGAGCCAGCTCAGCCAGCATTACCACAACGCCTACGAATATAACGAGGGCCAGGTATACTACGAGAAATGCGAATCCGCCGTTGTTTCCCATTTTGTAAGGGAAGCCCCAGAGGTTGCCAAGTCCCACAGCAGAGCCTATGGCCGCCATGAGGAAGCCGAACCTGCTTCCCCACTGGCCTTTCTGATTGCTATATTCCATTTATATTATCCTTCCTGTCTTAGAACAGTCCCAGTTTAAAGAATCCGTCCATCTGTACTACAACGATAAACGCCAGGAATACAGGTGCGAGGAACTTGAGACATATTTCCACGAACGGCTTGCTTCTGTAGCTTCCGCTCAGCTTGATCTCGTCGTCGATGTATCCCGGTCTGATCCAGCCGAGGATGATGGTCATGATGAGACATCCGCCAGGCATCAGGATACCTTCGCTGAAGAGGTCGAATGTGTCAAGCCATGTGCTGAATCCGAAGAGATGCGGAAGTCCTGCCGCTCCGAGAGCGTCAAGAGCTACCAGTACCGCGCCTGCGGTGGATATTCCTCCTATAGTGAGGCAGAGGAATGTTCTTCCCTGACTCTTGCCCTTCTCCAGCCTTCTGTCCATAAATGATGACACGGAGCCTTCAAGCATGGATATGGATGAAGTGAGAGCCGCCAGGAATACCAGCAGGTAGAATATAGTTCCGAATATCGGACCTGCTCCGCTCATGCTCTGGAACACGGTCTGAAGGGTTACGAAGAGCATTCCCGGTCCCTGAGTCGGCTCCAGTCCGGCCGCAAATACGGCAGGAAGTGTAGCAAGACCGCAGAGAATGGCGACAGTAGTGTCTGCCGCAGGTACGATAAGTGCGTTCTTCTCAAGATTTTCTTTTTTGTCAAGGTACGAGCTGTAGGCTATGAGCGCACTGGATGCGAGGGACAGCGAGAAGAAAAGCTGTCCTCCGGCAGACGCCAGAACCTTGAGCCAGCCCCATCCTTTGAATACCTCGAAGTTAGGCTTGAACATAAATGCAAGACCCTCTGCCGCTCCCGGAAGGGTAACGCTTCTTATAACCGTTATAAGTAGCATGACAAAGAGCGCAGGCATTGCGATTACGGAGAATCTCTCAAGACCGTTGGCAACTCCGCCCATTACGATGACGATAGTCAGCACCGCAAAGATAAGAGTGAATCCCACAGACTGTACGGGGTCCGCAACGAATGTGTTGAAGAAGTCGCCGCTGGCAACGTCTCCCACTCCCCAGGATGCTCCGAAAATGTCTCCGAAGTTGGCGATGAGATACTTGATGCAGTAGCCGCCCAGGCAGAGATAGAACATCATGAGGAAGAAAGGCGCCATAGTGGCGATCCATCCGTTGAACATAAACTTGCGTCCTATGCGCTCGTAGGCTCCTATCGCTCCCTTTCCCGATTTACGGCCGATTGCAAACTCCGCAAGCATACAGCTGTAGCCGATACATACGGCCAGAATCAGGTAGAGAAACAGGAAGGCGAATCCGCCTCCGTTACCCATTTTGTACGGAAATCCCCAAAGGTTTCCCAGGCCTACGGCCGAACCTATCGCAGCCATGAGAAAGCCGAAATTACTCTGAAACTTTCCCTTCTGCTTACTGTTTTCCATTAATAATAACCTCCTGATAATTGCATAATTATTTGACGTGCCATATCATTATATATGCCCGCAGTGTTTCTGTCAATTACAACAAATTGAAATGTAAGAAATTTGTGTTTTATCACAAGTTATAAGTGTTTACAGTGTATAAATATGTCTCTGAATTTAAAACGTATGCCAGTCCCCCGGCTGCGGAAAATGTTTGAATTTAAAACCCGGTGTGCTAAAATAAAGAAAACAGTTCATCACCCGGAGGTATTGTAATGTCAATTGAAAAAGCCAGAAATCACCTTGCAGCATACGGCATGGAAAACAGGATAATGGAGTTCGACGTCTCCAGCGCCACAGTGGAACTTGCCGCCATAGCTGTAGGAGTGGAAGGCGCACGGATATGTAAAACCCTTTCTTTTAAAGATCCCGACGGCGGATGTATTCTCATTCAGACCGCCGGAGACTCCAGGATAGATAACTCCAAGTTTAAAAAATTCTTCGGATTCAAGGCGAAAATGCTGCCTTTTGACGAGGTGGAAGCCCTGACCGGTCACGAACCCGGCGGAGTCTGCGCTTTCGGCGCCGACCATGACCTTGCGAGAATATACTGCGATGTTTCTCTTAAACGTTTTGAGACCGTATTCCCCGCATGCGGCTCCGATAACAGCGCCATAGAGATGACCTGCGATGAGCTTTTCAAAGTATCCGAAGCCCTTGAATGGATAGACGTATCAAAGCTTCCCGACGGAGAATAATAAATGGAAATTATAAAAAACGATGACCACAGGGGGACAAAATTTGTCAAGCGTATTATAGTGGTATCCTTAAGCGCCATAGTCATGGCATTCAATATACAGAGTTTCGTCCATACCGGAGGTCTTTTCCCCGGAGGAATAAACGGCCTCACCCTCCTTCTTCAGCGGGTGGGTGACGAATACTTCGGTACGCAGATACCATACACACTGCTCTACGTGCCTTTAAACCTTATTCCAATATTCGTAGGGGTAAGGTACGTGGGACGGAACTTCACGATTTTTTCCCTGTATCAGATAGTGCTCACCAGCATACTTACCGACCTGATACCGGAAATTGCGATAACCTACGACGAGCTTTTAGTGGGTATATTCGGCGGAATGGTGAACGGTTTTTCCATCACCCTCTGCCTCTTCGTAGGCGCCTCATCGGGAGGAATGGACTTTGTGTCCGTATACCTTTCCGAGCGCAGAGGGCTTGATTCATGGAATTTCATCCTCGCCGGAAACATCTGTGTTCTGGTGGCTGCAGGACTGCTGTTCGGCTTCGACAAAGCCCTGTACTCCATTATCTTCCAGTTCTCATCCACCCAGGTGATTCATAACCTGTACCGCAGATACACCAAACACACCCTCCTCGTCATCACGGAGCTTCCTGATGCTGTATACGCCCGAATAAAGGAAATCACCCGACACGACGCCACACTCTTTAAGGGCACCGGCATGTACGAACGCCACGAGCGTTCAATGGTATATTCCGTAATTTCAGGCGACGAACTGGGAAAGGTCATGAGAGCCATTAAATCAGTGGACCCCCGGGCTTTTGTCAATGTAGTCCGCACGGAGCAGGTAGACGGCACCTTCTATAAGCGCCCTATGGAATAAGTCTTAAAATCAGCTTAAAACCGCTGTACCTATTGAAATTTCAATATATACAGCGGTTTTTATAAACACTTTTATCCTATAACCCGTATTACAGTTCTCTTCTTCCTTCCATGGCCTTGAGAAGTGTAACTTCGTCGGCATATTCCAGGTCTCCGCCCACAGGTATGCCGTTGGCGATTCTGCTGACTTTGATGCCTGAAGGCTTTAAGAGCCTTGCTATGTACATGGCCGTAGCCTCTCCCTCGATGTTGGGATTAGTGGCCAGAATTACCTCTTTAACGCCCGGATTCTCCTGAAGCCGGACTATGAGACTCTTAAGGTTTATGTCCTCGGGGCCAACGCCTTCCATAGGAGAAATGGCTCCGTGAAGGACGTGGTAAAGTCCGTCGAACTCCCTTATCCTCTCCATTGCCATAACATCCTTAGGGCTTTCCACCACACATATGACGTCCTGTCTTCTCTCTCTGTCGGAGCATATGGCGCACGGGTCGGTATCGGTCAGGTTGCCGCAGACCGAGCAGTATTTCATCTTTTCCTTCGCGTCCACGATGGACTCCGCCAGATTTTTCGCTTCCTTATCCTCCATGGACATTATGTAAAAGGCAAGGCGCTGGGCCGTTTTGCCGCCTATTCCCGGAAGGTGGGAAAGCTCGTTTATAAGCCGTGCAAGGGGCTGGGGATAATTCCTCATATTATTACGCCCCGCTACATGAGTCCGGGAATGTTAAGACCGCCCGTAAGCCTGCCCATTTCCTGACCGGAAACCTCATCCACCTGTCTCATAACCTCGTTTACCGCCGCCAGAATAAGGTCCTGAAGCATTTCCACGTCATCCGGATCCACAACGTCCTTATCTATAACCAGATTCTTAAGTTCCTTCTTTCCGTTAGCGGTTACGGAAACTGCGCCGCCGCCCGATGTTGCAGTAAACTCTCTCTCTTCAAGCTCCGCCTGAATCTGCTCCATCTGGCGTTGCATGGCCTGAACCTGCTGGAGCTGCTTCTGCATATTTCCGCCGCCCATTCCCTGAGGTTTAGGTCTCTTTCCGGCTTTCATTCCTCTTCCCATATTATCTGTCCTCCGTTTCTCTATTCTATGGTTACATTATCTATGTGAAGTTTTTCTCTCACTTCTTCCGCAATCTCCCGGGCTTTTTCCTCAGCCTCATCCTCATCCGGCTCCGCTCCCTCAAGTCTGCAAACAGGCCTCAGCTTTCTCCCGATCTCCTCTTCCATGAGCTCCGCTATGAGGCGGCTGTCCTTTTCGATTATGTTCTTTATAAACTCTGTCCTGACCAGAATCTTAAAGGAATCCTTTCCGATTTCCGCAAGAGTCGAACCGGTCTTTATCAGATTGAAGCTGGGTCTTACCTTCTCCGCCTTTCGGAAGATGCCGTGCCAGATTTCATCCAGATTATATTCCTCTTCATCCCTGCTTTTCTCCGCCGGAGCTTCTGAGACTTTCGGCTTTTCTTCAGCCGTCTTGACAGGCGCGGCTTCAGGTGGTTTCGCCGGAACCGTCTTCTTCGTTTCAGCGGAGTGAATCCGCTCCGTCCTGATTTCGGCAGATTTTGGCGTTTCACGTTCCGCCTCCCGAACTCCGTCCGCAAGAGTCGCCGCAGCCAGTTCCAGAAGCACCCTCGGCTGCGATGAATATCTGGCGTCATTTATGGTTTTCGCAAGAGTCAGTATTCCTTCGTTAATCTCATCGAGGGAGATTCTGCCGCTCTGTTCCCTCAACGTCTTTATGTTATCCGCAGACATGTTCAGCACGTCTTCCGGGTTTTTTACGTATTTCGTTATGAGAAGGCACCGGTAGTGACTCATCCAGTCCTTCATAATCTGCTTTGCATCCTTGCCTTCCCTCAGAGCTTCATCGAGTATCATCAGCGCGCCGCCTACATTCTTCAGGAGCACTTTCTCCGTAAGCTCGATGAAGTATTCCTCCGACACTGTGCCGAGAAAGTCGAGAATAAGATCCCTGTCTATCTCTCTGTCGCCTCCGGACAGGCACTGATCGAGAATGCTGAGGCCGTCTCTTACCGAGCCGTCTGCATTGGCGGCCAAAAGGTGAAGGGCGCTGTCAGTTATCTTCACTCCCCGCTCATCGCATATGGCTTTCATATGGCCTGCCAGCTCCCTTTCCGGAACTCTCCTGAAATCCAGCCTCATACACCTTGAAAGGATGGTCTGAGGAAGCTTCTGAGGATCCGTAGTAGCCAGTATGAACATGACGTTCTCAGGCGGCTCCTCCAGAGTTTTCAGCAGAGCGTTGGACGCTCCCGTAGAAAGCATGTGAACCTCATCTATTATGTATACTTTTTTCCTCCCCGCCGCAGGAGGATACTTCACGCTTTCGCGAAGTTCTCTGATATTATCCACGCCGTTGTTGGAAGCGGCGTCTATTTCTATGACGTCCAGAAACGTTCCGTTCTTTATAGCCGTGCAGTTTTCGCAGATTCCGCACGGTCTGTCGCCATCGGACAGACAGTTTACCGCTTTCGCGAGAATCCTCGCCGTGGACGTCTTTCCTGTTCCTCTGGTGCCGCAGAAAAGATAAGCGTGACTTACCGTATCAGTCTTAATCTGGTTGCGAAGCACCTTAACGATGTGCTCCTGACCCAGTATCTCAGAAAACACTTCGGGTCTTTTCGCTCTGTACAGGGCTGTATACATCAGCTTTCTCTCCTTTCTGCACCGCTGAATAAAATATGCCCCTTAACAGCTCCGCCAAACAAATGGAAAAGGCTTATCTGCGGCACATAAGAACCTCCGCTTATTGCTGCTTCCTTCCGGACCTGACAAGGTTCACGGTGTCTCATTGCGCAGGACCCAGACCAAGCCGGGCGAAGCTGTTAAAGGGCATATTTACAACGTATTAATTATATTGGTTTTAGCCTGCCGTGTCAAGTTTTGCACCTGACCGGCAGGCTGAATTTTATCTTCCCGTCATGAACCTGAGTTCTTTCTTTGACGTGTCTATGCAGGTCATCGCTCCGAGAGGAATATTTATCATCGGATTGTCATGTCCTGACTGAATGTTATATATTACCGGGATATCTTTATCACCTATGGCATCGAGAATTATGCGGGTCATGTCGTAGCCCGGCACATCTTCTCTGCAGTCCGTGAACTGGCCGAGAACGATGCCTTTAATGTTGTCGAACTTTCCGGCGTTTCTGAGCTGATATACATGTCTGTCCAGATTGCCTACATGCTCGCCTACTTCTTCGATGAACAGAATCTTACCGTCCGTATCCATATCGTAAGGCGTTCCCAGAGATGCACAGATGACCGTAAGGTTTCCGCCTGTCATTACGCCTTCGGCTTTTCCTTCTCTCGCCACCTTAAGCTCATGTCCGGCAGGCGCCTTATAGATGTATTCAGCGTCAGCGTTTATGGCTGCGAAGAATGCCTCTCTCACTTCAGGTGTGAAATTGTCAACGATGTTGGAAGAAACCATCGGACCGTGGAACGTAACCATGTCGCATTTCTGATTAAACAGAAGGTGCAGGCTGGATACGTCGCTGTAGCCTACAAAAGGCTTTCTGTTGTCACGGATCACGTCAAGATCCAGATAATCGATAATGCGGTTGGCTCCGTCTCCGCCTCTTATGCAGAATATGGCGTCGACGTCTTTGTCCGCAAACATTGAATTCAGGACCTCGCCGCGGAGAGATTCCTCTCCCGCCATGTATCCGCCCTTTGAGGCGGTAATGTTAGGCGCTTTCTTTACTTTGAAGCCCATCTCCTCGATGGCTTTAACGCACTGCTCTTCTCTTTCCGCTGTGATTGGCGAGCTGGTGCTTACGAGACCTATAGTAGCGCCTTCCTTTATTTTGTCAGGATATACCATGAACATTCACCTCCGGTATTAATATCCCCACATGAGGTTTACGATGATTGCCGACATGATAAGGGAGAAAAGGTCTCCTGAAAGTCCTGCCAGCAGGGACTGTCTTGAGTTGGTGATTCCTACGGCTCCAAAGTATACCGCAAGTACGTAGAACGTAGTCTCTGTGGATCCCATTGCAACGGATGCGATACGTCCGATCTGGCTCTGTGTTCCGTACGTTTCCAGAAGATCCGCACAGAGTCCCTGAGCGCCGCCTCCGGAGAAGGAACGCATGATTCCCATCGGAAGAACTTCTCCCGGAAGGCCTACCAGACTGGTAATCGGATCAAGGATTGCCACGATCCAGTCCATGGCTCCCGAAGCTCTGAGCATACCTATGGCGCAGAGCATTGCAACCAGATAAGGTATGATCATTACGGATGTTTCAAAACCTTCCTTCGCACCTTCGGTGAAGGAGGAATAAACCGGAACTCTCTTTATTATAGCATAAAACGCTATGAGCATTACTATTACCGGTATAGCGTATACGGATATTGCATTTAATACTGCTGTCATTTTCTATACCTCCTTAACCTTCAATTGCACCTGCAGTATCGTCTGATGCCGATACCGGCTCCAGCGGATCGTCGCCGATGTATTCCTCGTTTATGATAAGAGTTCCGGCGGCTCTTTCCTTTTCGATATTGTAATCGTAGGTGAATATCTTAATCTTGTTAAGAAGCTTGGTCATGATAACACATACTGCAGCAGCGCAGAGAGTAGTCAGAATGGTAGGGCCGACGATTTCTGCAGCGCCTTCAGTCTGAACGGCCGATCTCATTGCGATGGCTGTAGTAGGCAGAATAGTAATAGATCCCGTGGAAATAGCCATTACCATTGTCTGGGCATCCGTTGCAACATTCTTTGTCTTGTTGAGAGTTTGCAGGTCCTGCATGGCTCTGATTCCAAGCGGAGTGCACGCATTTCCGAGACCCAGAATGCTGGATGCGATGTAGAGCGAAATAGAAGAGTTTGCAGGATGACCTTCCGGTATTCCCGGGAACATCCATCTCAGCAGAGGCGCCAATGCCTTACTCATCTTCTCACAAAGTCCGGCTTCTTCCATAACCTTCATAAGTCCGCAGAAGAATGCCATTGTACCGATAAGTCCGAGAGCGATTTCTACAGCCGAATCTGCAAAAGTGAACAGACTGTCCTGAACCGCTTCCACATTGCCGGTGATGATTCCGGCAACTACGGCGATGACCACCATGGCCACCCAAATGTAGTTCATCATAATTACTTTACCTCCAGTTCGATAAAATTTTTCCCCGCTTCGAGGAAATACACGCCAGTAATTATAAAAACAGACTATTCTTATTGCAATTCACGTGCCACTACTCAGCTTCTTTCAATAATATTGTTTTTTCCATGCCTCCCGCCGTGTCACACAGTCCTTCATCCCGATCATGCCCTGCATGTCGCTTCTTCAAATTGCACGATAATATGATTAAATGGGGTTTTATCGGGTGTTTGCGGAAATTTCATATTATACTGTTATGTTGCCAACCTACGGGTAATTGTGTATCATACACTGAGGAGGATTTAAGACTTATGACCGATAATACCGAAAGAATAAATACTGAAGACAGAATTAGATACGTATCCACCAATAAGGCCAAGGTTATGTTCTTTATAACGGTAATGATTCTGTTTCTTCTCAGATTCATCATTACCCTGCAGATAAAGTTCTACGGCATCGAGGGATACACGGTGTACATCATACCCACTCTCGTGTACTACGCCCTGATATTCCTTGCCGTTATTATTCTGTTCTTCTGCTATAAATGCTTCATCACCACTTACGACGACAAATCCATCACGTATACCAACCACCTGCTGCGGAAATCCCGCACAGTAGCGGTAGACGAGATAAGATATGCGCTTCTCGACTGGAGAGGCATTCATCTTAAGAGGAGTTCCGACGAAAACGAGCCCGATGCACTTACAATTCCTTTTTTCAGGGGCGGTATTGTAAACGCTTTCGACGCGGACAGGTTCTTCAGGATGCTCATAGCCAATGAAAACATCCGGGTAAACAAAACTTTCAAAACGCTCCCGGGATACACGAAAAAATGGAAATGGGTTTCCATAATCTACGCACTTCTGGCTATATGCACCCTCCTCGCCTCTGCAAATTATTTTTATACGGTAATCGTTCTGTTTACCGCAAGCAGCAATAACCTCATATAGCAGCATTGAGCAGTATGAAAAAGCACCGCTTTCCGGCGAAATCATATCCGGATAAAGCGGTGCTTATTTTTCGATGTAGCTTTTTCTTTCAGACTATACGTCTTATACGTCGTTTCTCGCCACGTCCTCGAAAGTCTCTCTCTTAACGGCGATGTAGCTTTCGCCGCCCCTGAGCATAACCGTTGCAGGCTTTGGCAGACGGTTATAGTTGGACGCCATGGAGTAGTGGTATGCCCCGGCGGTACATACGGCCACCGTATCGTATCTGGTGATGGATTCAGGGAACATTACGTCCTCCTGGATTATATCTCCCGATTCACAGCATCTTCCTACCAGAGACGCCTTAAAGTCAGCCTTTTCGTTCATCTTGTTCGCGGTGAGGCAGGTGTAGGCGGCCTTGTAGAGTGCATATCTCGGGCTGTCAGTCATTCCTCCGTCGATGGACACGTAGTTCTTGTATCCCGCTATCTTCTTTACCGTTCCTACGGTGTAAAGCACCATACCGGCATCTGCCACTATGGAGCGTCCCGGTTCCATGTGGATTTCAGGCATATCCAGTCCCAGCTTTGCGCAGGTGTCCTTTACGACCTTTGCCACCTGGGAAATCTTTTCGGCAATGTCAAGGTGCGGATCCGATTCCACGTAACGAACGCCGTAACCTCCGCCGAGGTCGAGAACTTTCGTAACAAATCCGTGCTTTTCCTTCATTTCGGCTACGAACTCCAGCATTACGACAGCGGCTCTCTCGAACACGTCCTCTGCGAACACCTGAGAGCCCACGTGGCAGTGGAATCCTCTCAGATCCACGTTAGGATATCCCATGGCAGCAACGGTTATCTCCTCCGCCTGACCGGTCTCTATGGCGCTTCCGAACTTGGAGTCGACCTGTCCGGTGGAAATGGCCTCGTAGGTGTGAGGGTCGATTCCCGGAGTTAACCTTAAAATAATCTTCTGTCTGAAGCCTCTCTTTTCGGCTTCCTTGTCTACGGCCTTCACTTCTTCGATGTTATCTGCGACAAAATATCCGATGCCGTTATCCATGGCGTAGGCTATGTCCTCGTCGGTCTTATTGTTTGAATGGAAAAACGCCTTTGACAGATCGTATCCGGCCTTTACCGCAGTATATATCTCTCCCGAGGACACTACGTCTATTCCCATGTCCTCTTCCTTCATTATCTCGTAGATTCTCTTGAAGCAGTTGGCCTTTGAAGCGTAAAGCGGAGCAGCATCATCACCGAAGCTTTCCTTCATCGCTTTCTTGTAAAGCCTGCAGTTGGCGCGGATTCTGTCCTCGTCCATGAGATAGAGAGGCGTTCCGTATTTCTTCGCAAGCTCCACCGTATCCTGTCCCGCAAACAGCAGATGTCCTTCAGATGATACTGAAATGTTTTCACAGATCATTTTTTTCTTCCTTTCAAATCAGTTATATTTACAGGATGAAGTCCTCGTCGGTCACTTCACCTTTTGCGACAATATTAGTAGGTCCCGTCAGAAAAATATCCCGTACCTTTCCGCCTTCTGCAGTGACGTCTATGAAAAGCCGTCCGCCCTCCATATCCACGGCAACATTTCTTCCCGGTACGAAGCCCTTAAGAGCGAGAACGACTGCCGTTGCTCCCGTACCCGTTCCGCAGGCGCAGGTGAAATCCTCCACGCCCCGCTCGAAAGTTCTCTCAAAGATTGTTCCGTCCGATTCCATATCGTAAAAGTTCACATTGGCTCCATTCGGATAGCCGCCGTAACTTCTGAGAGCTCTTGCCGTGTCGTAGAGCTTTTCCTTTGGGCAATTCCTAAGGTTTTTCCATTCTATGACGCAGTGAGGTATTCCGGGATCGCCCAGCTCCACATAGGAGCATACGTACCCGGTTCCGCCTGCGAAAACCTCCTCGTCCAGGCGCAAAACCGCCGGGTCGTTAAGCCTTATCCTGTATTCCCTCTCCGACAGTCTGCTGCCGGTAACCATACCCGCCGTGGTCTCCACCTTCTGAGTCTCTCCGGCAAGGCTGTTCTCGTACCCGTACCTGCATATGCAGCGGGCGCCGTTTCCGCACATCTCCCCCATGGAACCGTCCGAATTGAAGAAGAGCATCCTGAAGTCTCCGTCTCCCTCCGGCTTTTCCACCGCCATGAGGCCGTCGGCTCCTATGGAAAATCTTCTGTGACAAAGCTTTCTCGCCACGTCCGGAAGCCTTTCAACCGGAATTTTCTCTATTATGTTGTTAATTATAATGAAGTCGTTTCCGGCTCCGTTCATTTTCCAGAATTTCATATACTTCTTTATTATGTTCTGTAATCTATATACTGCGCGCTTTTTCCGCTCTCTCTTTCAGCTGGGCGAGAGTCATTTCCTCGCCTACGAGAAGCATATTCTTCGCGTTCTTATATTCAAATCCAATCTTGATAACCGTTACATACGGCTCGTTCATCACTTTTCCCGCATTGGCCTTTTTCTTACCGCTGGAGCTGGCTTTTGAAAAAGACAGACCCGTAATATCGTCCTTGGGAACCATCAGCTCCGATTCGCAGCACGGACATTTGAAATACACGCTGTTATTGCCGAGAAGCTTCCATTCCTCCCGGTAAAGCCACTTCGGCTCCGGATTTTTGCAGAAGGGGCACTCGCCTATATCTCTGTCGGCAAATCTCCCGTATATGTCGTATACGGCATTCTCTTTTCTCGCATATCCCGCTGCCATACTTGTCTCCTGTTTAAAATACGGGGCAGTACGCATACTGCCCCTACATGAATAAAGCTATCTTTCAACCTTGAAGGTGATTTTTCCGGTAGCGGTATCCATAGTGCATACTGCGCCTAAAGGAAGAGTCATCATAGGTTTACTGTGGCCTGACTGGACATTATACATTACAGGTATGTCGATACCCTCCAGGATATCCTTCATATCTTCGTATACATCATACTCCGCCATCTTTTCGTTTTCAACCTCTGTAAACTGTCCCAGCAGAATTCCGCTGCACTTTGCCAGCTTGCCGGAGTTTCTGAGGTGATACATCCACTTTTCAATCTTTGACAGCGGCTCGCACACTTCTTCGACGAAGAGGATTCTGCCTTCCGTCTCAAGATCGTAAGGTGTTCCCACGCTTGCTGAAAGGAGGGAAAGGTTTCCACCTGTGAGGATTCCCTCGGCCTTTCCTTCCTTAAGAACCTTTATGTCAAAGCCTTTAGGGTTCTTGAATTCTAAGTCTCCTTCGGCGTTTATTGCCGCAAAGAGTGATTCGGCCGTCTCATCGTCAAAATCGTTAAGGATGTTGGATGAAACCATAGGTCCGTGGAATGTTACCAGATCGCAGTTCTGGTTTATTCCCAGATGGATGTTGGTAACATCGCTGTAACCTACGAAAATCTTAGGGTTGTTTCTGATTACGTCGTAATCAAGGTATTCCATGATTCTGCTGCTGCCGTCGCCGCCTCTTACGCAGAACACAGCCTTTACCTCAGGGTCGGCGAACATCTTGTTAACCCATTCGCCTCTGGTCTTGCCGGTTCCCGCCATGAAGCCGCCGTAATTTTCCTCGAGATTATCAGCAGCCTTTACCTTATATCCAAGCTCCTCCATCTTCTTTATGAGAGCAGGGGTCTTGCCCTCGTCTACAGGAGAACTCGGGCATATGATACCGATAGTATCGCCTTTATTTAATTTCTCAGGATATCTCATTTCTGTTCACCTTCTTTTAAGTCAAAATCCTAGAATCCATATCCCCAGAGGAGATTTACGATTACGCAGGATGCAATCAGGGAAGTAAGGTCTCCCAGAAGGCCTGCCGCTACGGAATGTCTGGAGTTTGTAACGCCTACAGATCCGAAGTATACGGCAAGGATGTAGAATGTGGTCTCGGTGGAGCCCATTGCAACGGATGCGATACGTCCGATCTGGCTCTGAGTTCCGTAAGTGGTAACCAGCTCGGTCATCATACCTTCAGCTCCGCCGCCGGAGAAGGATCTCATTACCGCGAAAGGAAGAACCTCTCCAGGACATCCGATAAGGCTTGTTATAGGGTCTATCAGGTTACAGAATGCGTCCATTGCGCCGGATGCTCTCAGCATACCGATAGCGCAGAGCATTGCAACCAGATAAGGGATAATCATTACTGCGGTGGAAAAACCGTCTTTTGCGCCCGTAGTAAATACGGAGTAGATAGGTACTCTTTTTACCAGTGCGTAACCTACTACAATGAATATTACCACAGGTATGGCCCATGTGGATATTACGTTAAATACGTCTGCTACTGACATTTTATCTTAGCCCTCCTTTACTCTTCTTTGCTTCCGAAATCGGTCTTCAGCTTATAGCCTTCAGGAAGAACTATAGGATCATCGCCTATGTAGTCCTCGTTTACTTCCAGGGTGCCTGCCGCGATTTCTCTTTCGATAACGTTCTCAAGCTTCCATCTCTTGGTTCTCTGGAACAGGAGGGAGAAGGTTACACCCGTTATTGTAGAGATAGTGGTAGCAATGATAACCGGAACAACGATTTCAGCTGCGCCATCAGCCTGAATGGAAGCACGGATGCTGATTACAGTGGATGGGAGCAGCGTGATGGATGTTGTGGAGATAGCCATCAGCATGCACTGTGCGTTGGTAGCGATGTTCTTGGTCTTGTTGAGAGTCTGGAGTTCCTGCATGGTCTTCAGTCCGAAAGGTGTTGCAGCGTTACCTATTCCCAGGATGTTGGCCGCAAAGTAAAGAGCCATTATGGAGTTTGCAGGATGATCGGCCGGAACGTCAGGGAAGAGAAGTCTCATAACAGGGTAGATTGCCTTGCCCAGCTTGTCGCAGAGACCGGATTCCTCCATGAGCTTCATCAGTCCGCAGAAGAACGCCATCGTACCGATGAGTCCGAGAGCGATGTTAACGCCGGACTGGGCGAAGTCAAAAATGTTCTGAAGCACGGCATCCATAGTACCGGTGATGCCGCCGGCAACCACGCCTATGAGCATGAATGCCGCAAAGAGATAGTTCATCATAACTTGAATTTCCTCCTTCTTTGATGAAGTTTTGCATAATTGCATGATATTTTTATCTCGCTCCGGCCGCGCTCTTCACACGGTTTTGCCGGAACAGTTCAGAGGAATTGCAATTACTGTGCCAAGGGCTATTGTGATGAAATTGTGTAGTTTTCGGGGTTTGCCTGCGGGGATTTTTCAAAAAGTGTCCTATTTTCAGGAACCATATTCCTAAATTCAGGACTGTATCTTCTGCCTGCCCGTTCTTTTCCTTCAATACCGTCCTTTTTTCACCAAATTAACGGTTATATGAAGGCACGGTTTTTGCTATAATATATTCTACAGTAGTTTTTATATTTTATATGAGGTGATCATGCACATGAAAATGCGAAAGATAGAATACAACTATTCCAGCGCCTTTAAACAGCTTCTGCTGGGAATCATATTTCTTTACGTTCTCCTCTACTATCTCGTCATAGTGGAGATAAAGGTCTTCGATATTCCCGAATACGCGGACAGCATACTTTTCTTCCGCTCGACCGTCGTATATTCTGCAATATTTGCGGTCCTCGGCTGTCTCTTCTTTGCTCACAGGTTCTGTTACAGCATATACACCCCGGACGAGCTGACTTTCTACAACAGATTGCTCTTCCGCCGGAAGACCCTGGATTTTTCAAAGGTAAAGCTTGCAGTCTTTGATACGTTCGGAGTGAAGTTCTACGATAAAGAAGTGTCTTTTCCCATCACCGAAAAGCCTTTCTTCACGCTTCCTTTCTACAGGGGAGGCTTCATAGATCCGGTGCAGATAGACAGGCTTCATCACTTCCTGGAAGACAGTAAAAAAATACCCGTAGTCAAGAACTACAAGGTACTTTTCGGATACGGCAAGAGCTGGAGACTGCTTTACGCATTCTACATATTCTTCACCATATGCTTCATCATAGCAGGCATAACTCCGCTGACTGCGGTAATCGTGCTGTTT
>DXHZ01000041.1 GCA_019113145.1 Candidatus Avanaerovorax faecigallinarum | reverse complement strand
GTACTGCTCTTCATAAGCTCTTCGATAATGAAATCCGCCGACATAGGTCTTGACCTGTACACTACCGAAAGATTCTTAAGCATGATACAACCGGAAAGTATGTCCTTTTCGTAGCCCTTTGAATATATCCTGCCTCTTATCCCCGCAGCCTGCCTTTTTGCGGCTTTGTAAAGTCTGCTGTTTTTTATAAAGCTTCCGTCGCCTGCAAAGCCAGGCAGAATCCTTCTCATATGTCCATCTTCTCTCCCTTGAAAAACTTCTCCGCCAGTAGTCCCGCCGAATAGATCATCGCTATGACTGCAAAAAGTCTGAACCCTGCCGGTGTGAAAAACTGCGACCTGAAGAACTCGTCCAAGGTGAAATCAAAAAATCTGTAAGCCCCTATCACAGTAAACAGGTAGCATACCGGCACCAGATATTTCAGCATCATGGCGGCTTCTCCGTTTTCCCGCTTCTTATATTCATCGACTTCCCGGCTTTTCGTCATGGCTCTCGACAGATCACCCAGCCCCTCATCAACCTTTATGCCTCTGTACATGGCAAAGTATATATTCGCCGACAGGACGTTTCCCCACGTGGTTCCGACGGCGTACCTGAAGGCGTCGAGGCACCGTGAGAAATCCTCCTCGTCCGCCGAAAGCTGCAGCTGTTTGGAAAGATCAGTCATAAGGGAACGTGAAAGAGGGGCGTTCTCCAGCGTAACAGCCGTAACAGCTATGGCTTCTCCCATGTTGTAGCTGCATATTTTGTAATTGTTATACAGCTCGTGGATTAGCACGTCCCCTTCTTTTGACCGCAGGCTTCTCTTCTGCTGAAGAACCGCATAGCACAATATGTAGGGAAATACGGCCGAAAATACGCCGAAAGTCATCGCCGTAGAAAAATCCGAGGCCATTGCCGCGGCGGAGAAGACGCCCAGGAAGATGAGAATGCATACGGCTATGAACGTTTTCGGATCCTGAAAGAACCTGCTCCATCCCGAAGCCTTGAGAAGCCTGTCTATGTGATAGAGCGCACCGTCATATTCCTCAGATTCCGTTTTCCCGTCCCGTCTCAGGTTCCTCCTTATGACAAATTTACATCTTGCAGTTCTTATTATCCCTTCGATACTGTCGTATCCGAAAGCAAAAGCCCCTGACATGAGGACCCCGTAAAGAAAAAACTCCGTCTTCATATTCTGCCACTTCCTCTTTGGTAATATGCGGGTTTCAGCGTCCACTCATCTATAGTCCTGCCTCCTGAAAGAGCCGAAAGGATTTCAAGGATTTTGTCTGCGGAAGCGGATATTTCGGCGGTCTTTTCCCTTTTGACCCTGTCCATGTGAAAGTTCCATCTCCACTTCCCGCTGTCGAAATCATACCGACAGATGTACGTGGCCCTGATTTCATCGGATACGGGATCGTACGCCAGTTCCAGAATCCCCTTGAGGATTTTTTTCGCCCTGTTCTCAGGATTCTGGCAGAACTCGAATATGTAGTCGAAATTTCTATATACCTGAGCGATATGTTCTCTCAGGCTTCCGCCGTAGGCATCGACAATCTTCGAAGCCATCTTGTACGGCACGTTTATGCCGCTGCTGTCGTGAACCGTCACCTTACTCCTCATGGTTCCCGTCGACGTTATGTCGAGGGCCAGACTGAAAGCCGCGGCGTCTCTCATCTCCTCCAGAATCACATAGTCGTTATCGCCTCGTAGAAGGGCTTTGCTCATCTCCTTCAGCTCGTCACCGTCCGCAATCAGCTGCATTATAGGCGCATCGGGCATTATCTCGTGCCACGGCGTCTCCGGGTCAGTAGCTATAACAAGGCCTTCAAGTTCCGGATCTTCGTGACTCTGCCAAACTCTCAGGAAGGTAGTCTTTCCAGATCTTACCTGTCCGCTGCACATGATGTTAAAGCCCGCTTCTATCATGGCAAGAAAGAGTGGTATTGCAGCTTCCGGAATGGTGCCCTTTTCCGCCAGTTCCCCGAACGTGTAGTTTTCCAGCACGTACTTTCTGAAGACCATAATCTCCTGATTCTCCTTTGTTCTGTGTCCCGAATAAATGGTGATTCTTATCCCGTTATGGAGATACAGCTCGTGGAACCCGTACTCCAGACGTTCCGCAGGAGTCGAAAGAAGCAGAGCTCTTTTTAACTGATCCCGCCTTCTGGAATCTATACGCTGGGGCTGCAGCCGGCACTTCCCGTCTATGAAATAGTATAGTCTGTCGCCTATGAGCTTGGCAGAAGAAGATGCCGCCAGTTCCTCGTTCATATCGTAAGCCCATCCGGCAAGGCCGGAAAGCCCGTAAAGTTCCGCGAATACCGCTTCGGGAAGACTTGGAAACCATGGCGGATACCAGGAATCCGCCACTTTTCTTTCAAGAAGAACTGCGCGGATTTTTTCCTTGTAAAACGCCGTCTCCTCCTCCGCTCCCATTATGGCTCTTTTCTCTCTTTCCAGCCTCTTTCTTTTAACTTCGTCGTCGGTATCGTTCCACTCTCCGTCAAAGACTTCCTTCACAAGCCTGCACACATACTCAAACTGCTTCTCCTTTGCTCCGGAAGCCGGACTCTTCCCGTCTCCCGGTTCTCTTTCTTGATTGCAGTCCTTATCAGATTCTATCCTGCTTAAATACTCTTCTAAGGAGAAGTTTCGCTCTTCTCTCCGGCTGCTTATGTTCTCCAATAGCCTGCACCAGCCTCTCCATTTCCTTTCTGTAGCTTTTCACATCCATAAGCGTTGCGCCCTGAACCTCAGCATACCTGCCCCACTCACATTCAGATATTTTTCCTACGGCTCTTTCTCCCGTAAGCCTCTCTATTTCTTCGACCGTATACAGTCCCGGGTTCTTCACGTATCTGTTTACGAGAATTTCACCTTTTACGCCGAGAGCAGATACGACGTGAGCATTGAGATAAACGAATCTGTCTATGGTTTTCTGCTGCTGAGTCAGAACGAAAATCCTCCTGTCACAGGCGTTGAGAGCAGAAACCGCAAGTCCGGAGTTAAAATCATCTCCGGCGTCTATTACAACTCGATCATACCTCTCGCCCAGAGCCGCCAGTATCCTCTCAATTGAATCTGCAGGAAATGTTCTCACCGCAAAAGGGTTTCTCACAGAACCTATGTAAGAAAGATTCCCCTCCTTCACGATTACGTTTCTCATTTCCTCCGGCTTCAGGGTGTCGCTTATTATATCGGCTTTAAGATCGTCCAGGGACCTTACCGTATCAAATTTCCCGACGTAATCGTTCCCGTACTTTCCCGACGCCGAAATCAGCAGAGTCTCCTCTCCTCTTTCCGCATACGCGTCGGCGGCAGACCTTGCCGTCATCGTCACTCCTACCTGCCCGGCGCTTCCGAAAAATCCAATTACCTCTCTCATCCCTTCACCAGAATCAACTTTCCGCCGCCTTTGACCGCCTCGCCTATGGCCTCGATCTGTCTGCTTTCTGCGATTACGTCTGCGCCTCTGCCTTCCTCGTAGCCGGAGGCCGCATATACGGAAGTCACCAGCACGTCCTGTGAATAAATGCAGACCCTGTTCCCTCTTTCAAGATCTGCAGGTACGCTTTCTATCCAGCCTGCGGCAAGGTTCATGCGGAATCTTCCCTTTTCCAGATTTCCGCTCAGAACCGGGTCTCTGAAGTATTCCCTGAATAACGGCGTCCCTCCGTGGACAAATTGCGCGGTCTCCGTTCCTATAAGCTTTTTCACATCGTCCCTGCCGAGAAAATCAAGACCGCCTCTTTCAAATCTTTCATAGGTGATCATCGATTCGTCTACAAGGGTTCCGGCCCGGGCGTCCTCTTTCAGGACCGGCGCCTCTTCGTACATCAGGGCATCTTTTCCCCATCTCTCCCAGCTTACTATGAGAGCTGCGGCAAGCAGAATCACCGCGATTCCTATTATCTTTCTTCTCCTTGCCAATGTCTAAGGCGCCTCCTTTCTGTGAAGGAACCAGTAGTCCACCCTGTCGTCTAAAACTATGCTGGCCGATGCCTCCGCAGTGACGCCTTCAGCCTCCGCTGTAAATTTTACTGTCAGACTGTCCATATCCATTGCTCCCGGAATATCCTTCATGAAAACTTCCGCCTTTCTAACTCTTCCGCTTCCCGAAAGATTTTTCCTGTATCCCGTTCCCGCAAATTCTGCAGTCACCGTCGCGTTATCCGCTCTGTCCACTTCCGCCGTCAGAACCAGCACTTCTCCCGGCCAGAAAACATTTTCTCCCCGGGCAGAAAGTCCCCGCTCCGAGGCGTAGGCGTTATACTTCTCCCTGTTTCTGTTCCAGTCCGGAGTATGCTCTATACGTCCCCTTATGCTGAGATTTATCTCGTTCCCTGCGGTTTTTCCTCCTTCGGCAGGCCTTTCATTTTTTCCGTCAGGCTTTCTGTCACCGGTAAATACGGCTTCCTGCCTTTCTTCGTCATAAATACCGCTAATCTCGTCATG
>DXHZ01000040.1 GCA_019113145.1 Candidatus Avanaerovorax faecigallinarum | reverse complement strand
CTTTTACTATATTCTTGCCAATATCGTGAATATCGCCCTTAACGGTGGCTATGACTATAGTTCCCGAGGCTTCCTTCTTCGTTCCCGATGCTTCTATGGCTTTTCTGACCTCATCGAATGCCTCCTGGGCCGTAGTTGCCGCAAGCATAAGCTGAGGGATGAATATCTTACCCTTTTCAAACCGGTCGCCGGTCCTGTCGAGAACGGGTATGAGCACGGAACTTATAACGTCCGCCGGCTCCATTGTTTTCAGAAACTCCGCCGTAAGCCTTCTCGCCTCGCCTTTAAGACCGTTTACTATGGCGTATTCGATGGACTGTTCGCCGGAAGCGGGCTGCTTCTCAGAAGGGACAGCCGCAGACTCGTTTTCCTCCCTGGAGTATTTTCTTATGTACTCCGCCGCGCCTTTGTCAATATTATATATTACCCGGTATACGTCCACGGCCTCCATCATTTCCCTCGCCGAAGGGTTCATAATAGGAAGGTCGAGGCCCGAGGCCAGCGCCATCTGCAGGAAGTTGTGATTTATCACGGTACGCTTCGGAAGTCCGAAGGATATGTTGGAAACGCCCAGTACCGTTTTAAGGCCCATCTCTTCCTTTACATATCTCAGCGCCTTAAGGGTGTTTGCCGCATTTTCCTGCTCTGCCGCTGCCGTAAGGGTAAGGCAGTCGATGTATATGTCCCTTTCCGGTATTCCTTCCTTAAGGGCTCTGTCTCTTATTTTCTCCGCAATCTCTACGCGCTTCTCCGCCGTCTTCGGTATGCCGTCCTCATCGAGAGTGAGCCCCACAACGGCGGCTCCGTACTTCTTTACAATGGGAAGAATGGAGCTTAACGAGCTTTCCTTGCCGTTTACGGAATTTACTATAGCCTTGCCGCTGTAGACTCTGAGTGCGGCTTCTATTACCTCCGGGTCGCCCGAGTCAATCTGAAGAGGCGCATCGGTGATGCCCTGCAGGGCTTTGACAGTACGAACCATTACCGGCTTTTCGTCTATTCCGGGAACGCCGGTGTTCACGTCTAAAATCTCCGCTCCGTCGTCTATCTGAGACACGGCCTGAGCGAGGACGTAATCCATGTCTCCGTTCGTGTATGCCTCCTTAAGCTTTTTCTTTCCCGTGGGATTAATTCTCTCTCCGATGACCCTCGGCCCGTCTATGATTACGGTTTTCTCCGGAGTGCAAACCGCCGCCGGAATATCCGGATTCTGAGGAACGTACTTTCTTCCCGAAAATTCTTCTCTCAAAGCCTGTATGAACCCGGGATCCGTTCCGCAGCATCCGCCTATAAGCTTTACGCCGTAAGGGATAAGATTTCCCGCTGCCTTTGCAAAATCGGCCGGCGTTATGGCATATTCTCCCGTCAGAGGATCCGGCAGTCCTGCGTTTGCCTTTGATACAATTGGAAGGGTTGTCCACTTTGACAGCTCCTCTATGAGAGGCTTAAACTCCGCAGGCCCCAGAGAACAGTTTATTCCTATGGCGTCGGCGCCCAGCGCCTCAAGGGTAAGCGCCATTGACGAAATACATGTTCCCGTAAACGTTCTTTTGTTCTCCTCAAAGGTCATGGTGCATATGACCGGAAGATCCGAATTTTCCTTTGCGGCGAGAAGCGCGGCCTTCATTTCGTAAAGGTCGGTCATGGTCTCGATTACTATAAGGTCTGCTCCCTTTCCGTACGTAACCTGCCCCTTGAAAAGCTCGTATGCCTCTTCAAAGGGAAGATTTCCGTTAGGCTCCAGCATCCTTCCGCACGGCCCTATATCCAGTGCGATTTTCACGTCCGTCCCCTTCGCCGCCTCTCTGGCGTTTTCTACGGCTGCCTTTATAATTTCTTCCGCCGTATACTTGGAATTCTTTGTCTTATAGTCGTTTACGCCGAAGGTAGCCGTATATATCACATCGGAACCCGCGTCGATATACGCCTTATGTATTTTCCTTATAACCTCCGGATGAGTTATGTTAAGCTCTTCAGGCAGCTTCTCCGAAGTGAAGCCTGCCCTCTGAATCATCGTACCAAGTCCACCGTCCAGGAATATGAATTCTCTGTCTCGGAAAAGCTCACTGATTCTGTTCAAGATTCCATCTCCTCTTAAAATGCCGATTCTCCCCGTTATTTCTAAAACAGCGATCTTACGCTGTCGTTAATTCTCCTTGCAACCTCAGGATTGTTCATGGTGTAAAGATGTATTCCGTCCACTCCCTGGGAAACCAGGTCCACTATCTGCTCTGCCGCATATGCGATTCCCGCATCCTTAAGAGCGTCCGGTCTCGTCTCATATCTCGACATGGTCTTTGCAAACTTAGGCGGCAGGCTGGCTCCGCACATGGAAACCATTCTCTCTATCTGCTTCTTGTTGGTTACAGGCATTATTCCCGCCTCGATAGGAACCTCTATGCCTGCGATTCTCGCCTTTTCTCTGAAGTCATAGAACATGCTGTTGTCAAAGAACAGCTGGGATACCAGGTGCTGGGCTCCCGCGTCCACCTTCTTTTTAAGATTTACTATGTCGTCTATCTGACTTTCGCTGTTCGGGTGTCCCTCCGGATAGCAGGCTCCCGAAATTCCGAAGTCGCATCCCAGTGATTTTATGTACTCTATGAGCTCGCTGGCATGATGGAAGTCGTCTTTCGGCGGAACGTCCGGGGAAATATCTCCCCGCAAAGCCAGTATGTTTTCAACGCCTGCCTCCTTAAGTCTCTCTAAAACCACCTTTACTTCTTCCCTCGTGGAATTTACACATGTGAGGTGCGCCGCAGATTCAATGCCGTACTTATGCTTTATGGCGGAAGCTATCTCGCAGGTAGAGTTGTCTGCAAGGCTTCCCGAAGCGCCGTAGGTGACGCTTATGAAATCCGGCTTAAGATCCTTAAGGGCCTCCAGAGTGGAATATATCGTATCTATGGGTTTATCACGCTTTGGCGGGAATACCTCAAAGGAAAATACCGGTCTGCCCTGTTTAAAAAGCTCTGCTAACTTCATTCTCTGCACATCCTTTCCTGTTATATGCTATTTTACGAAATACATATTTAAATCCACATTCCCCTCTATTCCGTCCACCTTTCCTTCCGAAGAGTACTGCCACATTACGAACCTGTACGG
Source organism: Candidatus Avanaerovorax faecigallinarum (assembly GCA_019113145.1). Taxonomy (GTDB): domain Bacteria; phylum Bacillota; class Clostridia; order Peptostreptococcales; family Anaerovoracaceae; genus Avanaerovorax; species Avanaerovorax faecigallinarum. The sequence continues at coordinate 26,333 of DXHZ01000040.1, read as the reverse complement.
ATAGTCCGTAGCCCACGTGTAGTGAGCAAGCCATATACTGTGATCCGACAGGTAGGAAAGATTCAGGTGGTTGCTTATCCAGCTCGGATTTCCGTATATCATGGACGAGTAACCGAAGCTCTCTATAGCTCTGCAGAAGGCGTCGGCGATTTCAGTCTTGTCCTCTGCGGTAAGCACCTCTATTCGGTCGCCCTCGCCTACGGGTTCCATGTCAAAGGCCACAGGCCCCGTTATATCGTAGCCTCTCAGGTTCTTTGCCACGAATTCCGCTTCCTTTACGGCTTCATCCGTGGTTATGGCCTGGGAGAAAAAGTAGACGCCAACCTTGATTCCGGCATCCAGAGCTCCCTTAATGTTCTCTTCATACCTCTTGTCAATATGAAGGGAACCGTCGGAGGCGCTGCTGTAGCCGAGGCGTATTATGGCAAACTCTGCTCCCGCGTTTTTAACCCTTTCCCAGTCGATGGACTTCTGGTAAGCGGAAACGTCTATTCCGGGGATTCCTTCCACCTTCCCGTCGTCGTAGACTCTGAACCCGTCGTCGTTCCTGTAAACGCAGTTCATGTCAAGCTCGCTTAACGGATAGTCTTCCGGGTCCTCAAGTCCGGTGTACTCGTAACCTCTTCCCAGTATGAGCCAGGCGATGAGAATCAGGAAAACCGAAATTCCCGCAAGGATAAGGTTTCTCTTCTTCGCCCCCGCTTTCAGCATGTATCTCTTTCGCTTTTTTGGTTTTTTCGATATATTTTCGGGCTTGAACTGGTGTTTTTGCATGAAATCATTGTAACATTTTTCATATGTATAATCAAAGAAAAATTGACTGTCGAAGATTTCTATTCTAATATATATCTGTAAGGAAATTGCATGGTTTCTGACGGGAGGTATATTTCAAAATGGAATGTGCGGAAATGCGAACGCCCGATGTAAATTACGATGATCTTTCTGAAAGAGTTATCGGCTACAGACGGGATCTTCATCAAATACCTGAACTGGGATTTTTGGTTTATCAGACCAGCGCATATGTACGTGACAGGCTCAGCAGACTGGACTGTGAAATAAGCGAGATTGTAACTACGGGTCTCCTTGCTTTTTTTGACTTCGGAAAAGATGAAACCATAGTGTTCAGAGCCGATATGGACGCTCTTCCAATAGAGGAAGCTACAGGTCTTCCGTACGCGTCCAGAAATCCGGGGTGTATGCACGCCTGCGGTCACGACGGTCATATGGCAGGGCTCCTCGGCTTTGCTGAAATTCTGGACAGGTATAAGAGGGACGGCTTTCAGGCCGGATACAACGCCCTGCTGCTGTTTCAGCCTGCTGAGGAAACCATCGACGGCGCACTCAGAATATGCGGAACCCATATCTTTGATAAATATAACGTGAAGGCAATATTCGGCATGCACCTGTGGCCGATGATGGCAAAGGGTGAGATTGCTTCAAGGCCAGGGCCTATGATGGCGCGTTCCACCGCTGTAGACGTAACCTTTGAAGGTGTCAGCGCTCACTGCGGAGAGCCTCAGAAGGGCCGGGACGCCCTTGCCTCCGCATGCCGCTTCGTCAGCGACATATACGCATACAAGGAGCACCACGTCAGAGAACGTTCTGTTCTGAAGTTCGGCAGGCTGGAAAGCGGAAATGTCCGCAACGCCATATCTCCTTACGCAAAGCTTGAAGGCACCATGAGAACCTTCTACGACAACACTTGGGAGCACCTGGTGTTCGCCATGAAAAAACTTGCCTCTGAAATAGAAGAGGCCTTCGGCGTGAAGGTCTCCATAGACGTGAGCAAAAGCCATCCGGCAGTTGTAAACAGCGAAAAGCTTTACAGCGAGATAAAGCCTGCTCTTATGAATCTGAACTATGTGGAGCTGAGAAGGCCCGTTCTCATAGCTGAGGACTTTTCCTTCTTCGAACAGCAGCTCCCCGGCGTATTTTTCTTTATCGGTACCGGAAGCGGCATCCCCCTTCACAGCGACGACTACGACTTTGACGATTCGGTCATAATCGAGGGTGTGAAGCTGTTCAATGCCCTGTTTACGGGTCTTCCTGCTTAGAGAGAAAAGGCGTGTGTACTATCTGAATGTACACACGCCTTTTTCAGGATCCATCGACTCTACGATGGCAAGGGATTCGAGACGGTATCCCATGTCTCTTATCATCTTTCCTCCCTGCTGAAATCCTTTTTCTATGGCGATTCCTATGCCGGAAACCTTCGCCCCGGCTTCCTCTGTTATCTGTATAAGACCTCTGAGCGCACAGCCGTTGGCAAGAAAATCGTCTATTATGAGAACTTTGTCCTCCGGCCCGAGAAATTTCTTTGACACTATCACTCTGTTTACGGTTTTGTGAGTGAAGGACTCTACCTCGGCCATGTAGACATCGCCTTCTATGTTTATGCTCTTTGACTTCTTTGCAAATACAACCGGTACGTCAAAATACTCGGCGGCTATGCAGGCTATGCCTATTCCCGACGCCTCTATGGTCAGGATTTTATTGACCTCCGCATCCTGAAACCGCTTTTTCCACTCCTCACCCATCTGCTTCAGCAGACTGATGTCAAGCTGATGATTCAGGAATTTATCAACCTTCAGAACGTTGCCCGGCAGAACACTGCCCTCGTCTAAAATCCGTTTTTCTAAAAAATTCATATCAGGTATCTCCTTGCGATATCCTTATCAGTCGTACTTCTTCGTTATGAATAAAATCTCCGGCGGGCTCTTATGACTCTTCTTTCCTCCGTTAAGCATGACGGAATGGATGACATGATATCTGTCGGCGGGAAGTTTCCTGGCAGCCTCGAGAAGCACCTGTCTCTCCTTCTTCCCTTCGTCATGACCCGGATACATGGTTACGGTTACAATACCGTCAGGCCTTACGAGCTCCAGCGCGTCTGCAACGCCCCGCATGGTCGATTTCACGGTAGTGGTTATCCCTCTGTCACTGTAAGGAAGATATCCCAGGTTGAAAACTATTGCCGATGGCCTTTTGCCGGTAAAGTTGCCGATGACCTCTCCCATATTTTCGAAAGAATCCTTCACCAGAACCACATTTTTCCTGTCGTCCTTTTCCATCAGAGCGCGGGTATTATCAATGGCTTTCTGCTGTATATCAAAGGCTATAACAAGTCCTCTTTCTCCCACGGCTTCCGAAAGAGCCGCCGTATCGTAACCGTTACCGCATGTGGCGTCAATCACGACGTCTCCATCGTTAATGTAAGCCAGTGTGATATACATAGCCGTATCCGTGTTCTTAGTTATTAAGTTCATCTACCTCACCCTCTCGTTTTCTTCTCTAAGTCTCTAAGTACTAATTTATCATTTTTTCTGTCGCTTATCAATATGCCCTTTACATTTTAGACAAAAGGTGCTAAATTATTATATGTAATTAGCACTCGAACAGTTAGAGTGCTGACAAATTGGGAGGCGAATATATAAAATGGCAAAAAAACAGTTTAAAGCAGAGTCCAAAAAGCTTCTGGACCTGATGATCAATTCAATCTACACACATAAAGAAATCTTCTTAAGAGAGATAATAAGTAACGCCAGCGACGCCTGCGACAAGCTCTATTACAAAAACCTGACCTCAGGTGATACGGGCGTAAAGAAAAACGACTTTGTCATAACCGTTACCCCGGACAGGGACGCAAGGACCATCACCGTAACCGATAACGGCATAGGAATGACGAAAGACGAGCTTGAATCCAACCTTGGCACCATCGCAAGAAGCGGCAGCCAGACTTTCAAGTCCGAGCACTCCGGCGATACTAAGGAGGACAGGGCCGTGGACATAATCGGTCAGTTCGGCGTAGGATTTTACTCCGCGTTTATGGTAGCCGACAGGGTTTCGGTTCTGTCAAAGGCCTACGGAAGCGATGAGGCGTGGAAGTGGGAGTCCTCCGGCGCCGACGGATATACCGTAACGGAATGCGATAAAGAAGGCAGCGGCACCGAGATAATTCTCCACATCAAGGAGGACGCGGAAGGTGAAGACTACTCTCACTTCCTGGAGGACTACACCATCAGAAATCTCATAAAGCGATACTCCGATTACATCCGCTACCCTATAAAGATGGGCGACGAAACTCTTAACACCATGGAGCCTATCTGGAAGAGACAGAAATCAAAGGTAAAACCTGAGGACTATAACGAATACTATAAGAGCAAGTTCGGCGACTGGGAGGATCCTGCAAGGGTGATAAGGACGGCCGTCGAAGGCGTTTCAAGCTACACCGCTCTTCTCTTCATACCTTCACATACACCTTTTGACTACTACACCCGGGATTACGAAAAGGGACTTCAGCTCTACTCCTCCGGCGTAATGATAATGGAAAAATGCGGAGAGCTCCTGCCTGATTACTTCAACTTCGTCAAAGGCCTTGTGGATTCTCAGGATCTTTCCCTGAATATATCAAGAGAGACGCTGCAGCACGACAGGCAGCTTCGCAATATAGCAAGAAATCTGGAGAAGAAGATAAAGCGTGAACTGGAGACCTTCCTGAAAGAAGACAGAGAAGGATATGAGAAATTCTATTCAGCCTTCGGCCGCCAGCTGAAATACGGCGTTTACGACGATTTCGGAGCTCATAAAGACGTGCTTAAAGACCTGCTTCTCTTCTATTCCAACACGGAAAAGAAAGATGTAACCCTTGCCGAGTACGTTTCAAGAATGAAGGATGACCAGAAGTTCATCTACTATGCCGCCGGCGAGTCCAACGAGAAGATTGACATTCTCCCTCAGACCGAATTCATAAAGGCAAAGGGATATGAGATTCTGTACCTTACGGACGAAATCGACGAGTTCGCCCTTCAGATGATGCAGGACTATAACGACAAGCTCTTTAAGTCCGTGGCTTCAGAGGATATGACCGCAGAAGAGACGGATGCTGAAAAAGAAGCAATGAAAAAGGCTGAGGAAGAAAATAAAGAACTCCTGGAATACATGAAAGAAGTTCTCGGAGAAAGAGTTACGGAAGTAAAGCTTTCCTCAAGGCTTAAATCCTCGGCTGCGTGCCTTACCGCAAAGGGCGGACTTTCCCTTGAAATGGAAAAGGTTTTAAACTCCATGCCTATAGATCAGCAGATTAAAGCAGAAAGAGTCTTCGAGCTCAATCCGGACCATGACGTTATAAAGGTAATGAGAGATGCGATGGCCGAAGGCGATTCCGGAAAAGAAAGAGTTAAGCTCTACACCCAGCTCCTTTACGATCAGGCTCTCCTCATGAATGGAATGACCGTAGACGATCCTGCTCAGTTCAGCGAGAACATAAACAGAATAATCACCGGGAAATAGCTAAATCACGATGAAAATCGCCTGTAATGCAGTTATGCAGCTGCGTTGCAGGCGATTTTACTATGCGCGCATATTACCGTGATTTAAAAGAATCCCTTCTTCCCTTCCATCGGTTTCAGCTCCGGATCTATGTCCGCAGCTATCTCATAAGTCGTATCTCTTATGAACTGTTCAAATTCCGGGATATCAGTTTCATATGAAGCGAAGCAGACGAAGAACGGTTCCCTGACATATACAATTCCCAGGTCGTGGGTCTTATCTTCTTCCTCGCCTGTCTTATGGGCTATCGGAAAGCCTTCCGGCATTCTTCCTCCCATTTTATGATTTATCTGCTGAAGCAGAAGAATATTCTCCATATCTTCGGAAGCTTTTTTGCTTATGAGCGTCCTGTTATACATCTTCTCGAACATATCGCCCATCTCCTCCGGAACGAAGTAATTCTGAATTCCAGCCTCTTCTCTGACGCTGTCGTAATACGCCCTGTTGAACTGGGTCCCTTTGAAACCGAGCTCTTTCAGAGTTTCTATTATCTTATCGTTTCCGTAATGCTTGTACAGCGCATTAGTCGCCGTAGTATCGCTTATTACTATCATAAACCTGTACAGCGTGTTTATATCCAGCGTCACCGCGCCGTTTTCATCCCCCGTCATATGCTGAACGACTCCGCAGCCGGGCCTCATCTCTTCCTTAGGTACGGTAATAAGCTCCCGGAAATCAGTTTCACCCCTCTCCCTCATGAGCATCATTGCCGCCAGAAGAGGAACCTTTACTATACTGGCAGGAAGAAACTGCTCTTTTTCGTTATATCCGACCGTTTCACCCGTCACCAGATTTTTAAAATAGAAACCGACTTTTCCTTCCATAGATTCCAGCCGGGTCAGGATTTTATTTCTAAGCTCTGTGTTCATTTTTTACCGTCCCTTTCTCAGTACCATACCTGCCGCCGCTCCCGTATGTTTTCCGTTTTCAGCCGTAAGAACACCGTTTACGTAAACCTGTTTTATACCTTCACATGGCTGCTTCGGATGGGCAAAATCAGGAGTATCTGTTATTTTGTCGAAATCGAATAATACCAGATCGGCCCGCATGCCTTCTTTTATCAGCCCTCTGTCCTCTATTCCGAGTTTTGAAGCCGGCATCCCTGTCATCTTGTGAATTGCCGTCTCCAGAGTAAACAGACCTCTGTCTCTGCAGTAATGACTTATAACCCTTGGGAAAGTACCGAAGTATCTCGGATGAGGTCTTCCCGGATAATCGAAGGATACCGCCTTTCCGTCAGAGCCCGTCATAACGTATGGGCTTTTCATTATATATTCGATATCTTCTTCACACATTCCGAAATTGATTTCGTCCACGTTTCCCCGCTCTTCAAGAACCAGGTCAAAACATGCGTCTGCAGGGTCCACTCCTCTTGTCTTCGCGATTTCTTCTATACTCTTTCCTACCGTCCACATGTTCTTTTCACTGAGGACATATCCCACATATATATCTCCCCATCTGCCGATGTGACCTGCGTTGCTCTCTTCTCTCAGTTTTGCTCTCGTTTCCGGGTCTTTAAGTCTGTCAAAAAGTGCTTCCATTCCTACTTCAAAAGCCCACTGAGGAATATTGCTGTCCATTGTAGTGGAAGAGGCGCGGTAAGGGTACTGATCGGCCGTTACGTCAAGCCCTTCTCTTCTGGCTTCTTCAATCATGGTAAGAGTAGTCCGGCACGATTTCCCCCATCCGGGTTTATAAGTCACCTTATGATGGGAAATTTCAAGGGAGGCGCCGGATTGTCTGCAGATTTCTATGGCTTCTCTGACAGAGTCCACTACATGTGCGCCTTCCTCTCTCATGTGAGTCATATATAAGGCTCCGTATTCCGGCAGAATCTTCGAGAGCTCTATCAGTTCATCTGTCTTCGCATAGCATCCCGGCGGATAGATAAGGCCCGTCGTCATTGCAAAAGCGCCGTCGCGCAGTGAACGGCGAAGCAAATCCTTCATCACATTCATCTCATCCACGGCGGGTTTTCTGTTATCAAATCCCATAGCCGCAATCCTCAGTGTGCCATGACCTACAGCCGTTCCGAAATTGACGCTGGGCGCGGCTTCCTCAATTCTGTCCAGAAACTCACCGAGGGAATTCCAGTTATACGGCATTTCACCCATGTAAGCTTCAAGGTCAGCCTTCTTATCAGATTCCGGACTTACAGGAGCTGACGACATGCCGCAGTTTCCACCTATTTCCGTGGTCACGCCCTGAAGCACTCTGCTTTCTGCCAGTCTGTATTTAAGCAGCGTAGTGTCGCTGTGCGAATGTATATCGATAAATCCCGGAGCGAGATAACAGTCACAGGCGTCCACTGTCTTTGCGGCTGAAAAACTCTCCGGATCAATCTTCCCTGTTTTTATAATATAGCCGTCCTTTACGGCTACATCGCCTCTGTACCACGGCGCCGCCGTACCGTCAACTATGCGGCAGTTTCTTATAAGAACATCGCAGCGCCCGCGGCTTTCTTTCTGTGTCATTTGTCTTTCCCCTTTCATTTGAAGCCAGTCTCCCCTTATTTTAAAACCGGCGAAGCACCATTAAGATGCCTCCGCCGGTTTCATGAAACATAATCTTATGGCTTACTGATTTTCCTTCTTATATTTTACATCGAAAATCTTCCAGCAAACCAGTCCTGCAACAGGAACCACCAGTCCGGTAACAGCCGTGACAGGATCCTCTACCAGAGTGTTGACCATAAGAGCAAAGAACAGCACTATGGCTATCACTACGGTTACAGGATATCCCCATGCCTTATACGGACGTTCCATATCAGGAAATTTCTTTCTGTAGACAACTACTGCGGCGATTACCAGTACATTATAGAGCATTCCGGCAAATACTACAAGAGAAGTGAGCTGATCCAGACTTCTGATGAGGACCAGAATGCAGGAAATTACCGCCTGAGAGATGAGAGCTACCTGAGGAACTCCGAATTTGTTCAACGTTCCATGATTCTTGAAGAAGTGCTTCTCGGCAGCCATATCGTAGTAGTAGCGCGGGAACGCTATAATCATGCCGTTAAGGGAACCGAATATTGCTATGAGCTGAGTGGCAAGAATAAGTCCCTGTCCTGCTCCTCCAAAGAGTGTATCTGCCGCATGGGTTCCGAGATAGATGTCTCCGTTTCCAATCAGAGTATTAATCTCGTCTTCAGGAAGAACTCTGTAAATCGCAAAGTTGAAAAGGAAGTAAATTACCATGATAGCGCCTATTCCGAGTATAAGAGCTCTCGGAAGATCTCTTCCCGGATTTTTCATTTCTTCCGCAACAGGATTAAGGTTAGTCCATCCTTCATATGCCCAGAGAGATGCAACTGTTGCAAAGGCAATCATTCCGATCATTCCTCCGAACGTCGGATCGGTACCTTCAGGTACAAGGGAAAGATCAGGGCTCTGCTTTCCAAGGATGAGGCCTGCTCCTATGATGAGAACTATAGGGATAAGCTTTGCAACCATGGACACGTTCTGCAGAATCGTACCAAGCTTGATTCCGAAGCAGTTATATACAGTCAGGGCTATGATAAGGATAATTGCTACGATTTTAATGCCCATATCGCCGAGATGGAAAAACTCTGCAAGAGCCGTCGGAAGCGCTATTGCAAGGGCCGCAATGGAACCTGAACCGCTGATGACCCAGCTCGTGAATCCGAAAGAATATCCCACTGACGGATGATATGCCCTGTTCATATAGACAACCATTCCGCCTGCCTTCGGATCACATGCTCCTAATTCAGCAAAGCACAGTCCTCCGAGTATGGATACAAGTCCTCCTACAATCCAGCATATGAGGGCAAGTCCCATGCTCATTTCTGTTCTTTCGAGGACATATGATCCCAGGTAGAATATACCTGAACCAATCATAATTCCCCCGATGATGCTCATTCCGCCAAAAACGCCGATTTCTTTTTTGAAGCCGCCGCCTCCGGAGGTGTTACTGTTATTACTCATTTTTTTCCTCCTATCAAACAGCAGGGAAATATACCTATCGATATTACTTTAAGCAAAAAGTGCGCCACCCGCGATTAAATTAATTTAATTTTCTAACGAAATAAGTTTAAAAAAACACAGCTTTGACGCCAGATAACCTAATAATTTTTTGTCGTTAAGATTTTAAGAAATTAAACGAGATTAAACAAGATTAAAACGGGATACGAGCGCCCTCGAGCGGCCGTTCATATCCCGTTTCTTCACCATATTTACATGAAGAAAAAGTTTTCTTTTCTGCTCTTAAAATTATCTTCAAGCATCTGCCTGTGAGATACGAAATCTTCATCATCGAAGAATTTTGCCACCGCATGACAGTGTCTCACACACGCGTGGCATTTGATACAGGTGCCAGTCACATCCGAAAAGTCCGTTCTGCTTATGGAACCCATGGGACACACTTCGGCGCAGACGCCGCACTTATTGCAAAGCTCCTCATCGGTTTTCGGTTTTGCCTTAAGAAACTGAGCAGGCTTTCCGTCAGCTCTGAGAGGCTGATAGTACGCGCCTGCAGGGCTGCTCCCCGGAAGGAACAAAGCGTTATAGTAGCAGCTTATATCTCCTTTTCTGCAGCCTGTATTGACCAGAGCGCTGAACTCATCGTCATCGGAAGCAATGAGCATGTCTGCAGCACGTGATGCGAATTCTTTTACCGCTTCCATATCCCTTTCATCAGGTCTCCCCTTTGCAAGCTCCTCAGTAAAAGCGTGCTCGCTTACAACTGCCGCGGCAGCCACCGGAATGAAATTATTCTCTATGGCAAGATCCCGCATCTCCGTCAGTGTGTCGCCGAAGCTCCTGTTGCCGAAGCAGCACACGGGGATTATCTTGGTGTTGTTTCCCTTAATATAGTCGCATATGAAAGGTCTGATCTTATTCGGGACTCTTCCGGCATATACGGGAACTCCCAGAACTATCAGATCGCCTGCTCCGTAGTCCTTAAGGACTCCTCTTTTATCCGGAAGGGTAAAGTCGAATGAGCTGTACTCCGCCCCCATTCTGTCCGCTATCTCCCTGCCTATGGTTTCGCATACCTTTTTCACATTACCGGTCGGGCTGAAATACAGCGCTTCAACTCGTTCGATGATCATCGTAATCTCCTCCAATAATACTTCTTATGTATCGTATAACCCTTTCATCGTGGAAATAGTATCTGTGTCCTATATCTTCAAAAATCCTCAGATCGCAGCAGGGAAAACACTTTGCCAGTCCCTGCTGAATCCTTTCTCCAAGCTGCCGGTCCTTCCTCGAGCCTATGATAAAGGCCGGACATCTGCAATCTTTTGCGTATGATTTTACGTCTATATTCTGGGATATTATTATTTTAAGAGACCCGTAGAAAACCGGAGTGTATATATTGTAAAGGTCTGCCGAATCTCTGTATCCGGCTACAAGTATCAGCCTGCTCACCTCTTTCTGTGACGCCAGATATGCAGCCATTCCGCAGCCGTAGCTGTAACCCATTACGGTTACCTTATCTGCCGGAAACATGCTTAAAACCGCATCAGCAGCATCCTCTGCAGTCATCTTCATGGTGGCAAGCCTCATCTTTCCGCCGCTTTTCCCGCAGCCGTAATAATCGAAGGCGCAGACGAAGCAGTCCGGGAAAAGCTTCCCGTATTTCACCACGGTATTGTATGCCGTATCAAAGGAGCCGCCGAAAATGAGAATCGCCCTTTCAGCATTTCTGTCTCCCGTGCAATATCCTGAAACGTTTCCCCGCTTCAGGTGCTCAGGCTCCGCTGCACCCTTTGTCAGAGAAGCCCTGGGCGCTGCCTTAAACGCGAGATAGTTAAGCTCTCTCGATGCCGTCTCCAGTATCTTCAAAGCCGCCGCCGAGAAAGCCAGAACCTTCGCCGCCTTTACGGACTTTTTCCGTTTTCCGTCTGTTTTTTTCAACGGTTCTTCTCCTTACGATAAATTCTCCGTCATCTTCCTGTGGACGTATTCCTCAACGTCGTCCCTGCTTTTATTGAGAGCCACCGCGAACTCTCCGTAAAGAAGATCCTCCGCCCTCTTCATAAATCTCTTGTCGATCTGACCCAGCTTCTTGTTATGGCTCAGCGCGTCCAGCATCTTAATATAAATGGACTTTGCCATCTGAAGCATGTCGATACAGCTGTGAGTATCCAGTACGTTCTGATACCGCTGGGAAAGCTGCTGCATGCTGCCTCCCCTGTAAGATACGACCGCAAGGTCCGGAATTTCATCTATCAAAGCCTGAACCTCTTCAGCCGAAAGCACCGGTCTCATGAACACCCTGTCGTTGTCCGTAGGCGCGTAGATTATTCCGTTCTGGTAAACGGGATCAAGAAAATAGTACAGACGATCTTCGTCGGGTACAAAATCCGGATGACCTATATCCGCCACCCTGCACACACCGGTTCCGCCATACATGACCAGTTCGTCTATATGATACATTTTAACTCTCGGCTCCTTTCTGTAAAATTATGGTTCAGACGCTTCTTAATGTCAGACCTTCAATTTTCCTCTTGCTTTATGAGTACTTAACTGATATAATAAAAAATTTACTGTCTCTATTATAACATAAGAGCGGGCTCAAATGTAACCCTAAAATATGAAAACCCGAAGATTCCACTAATCTCCGGGCTCTATGACATATAAATATTAAATTTCTCTACCAGCACGGCGAAATGCAGCTGGAACAGAGATAAAGGGTGCAGCACGTGGAACACGTGTCATTAGACTGGTTATATCCCCCCGCAGCCGACCTGTTCCTGTACATGGCTCCCGCGCCGGTCATCTGCTGATAAACCTGGCGGTATTCAAGGTTATTGGGATCCATGTCTATGGCCTGACGGACGTTGCTCATGGCGTCGTCTATCCAGCCCTTCTTATAGGAAACTATACCGCTCAGGAAATACCACTCCGCATTTCTGTTCGGCGAGTTTATGAGCATCTGTTCTGCTCCCATTATGTCCCCTCTGTCTATGGCCTGTCTCACGGCGTAAAATCCCGTGGTTCCGCCTCCCGAAGAGCTTCCTCCCCCGTAGGAGTATGCGCCGCTGTTTCCCCCTCCGTAGGAATATCCGGAGGAGCCGCCCGACTGCATGCTCTTCATTATCTGGTCGTAGGCTTCGTTTATCTCCTGAAGCTTTTCTTCCGCAAGGTCCGCAAGAGGGTTGTTCTGGTATTTATCCGGATGATACTTCTTCACCAGAGCCTTATATGCGGCCTTTACTTCCGCTTCGCTGGCGCCGGGCTTGATTCCCAGCACTTCATATGGATTGCTCATCTATTGAAAGGTTCCTTTCTTCAAGTACCTCGTCGGTTCTCCGTCTGAGACCCAGGAGGACTATGTTCTCAATTACTCCGCGGTTTCGCCTTATGTCGAGAAGATCGACGGCGTTTACCGCATCCGCCAGATAATTATACAATATATCTCCTGCTCCTGCAATGGAGTTCTTGCGATAAATAAATGGATTGTATGTGTCGGACTCTTTGTCCTTCTCGAAATCGTCCAGAGCGTCTATGACGTAGATCCAGCGTCCCAGGGCCCTTGAAAGCTCCGACAGCACCCTTTTGTTAAAAGAGTCGGCGGTATATCCCGTAAAAATCAGCTCCATAATGTCCGCAAAGGCGTCAGCCGTCTCGTCGAGACTTCCCGATCGCCTGCTTTCGGCCTCTCCCAGCCTTTCGAGAGCCTCACGTACACCGCGGCACATTTCGGGATACTTCTTCTTAAGCTTTCCGTAGGCGCGGGAAAGAGCCGCGCATCCCGCATAACCGGTAAGCTTCTTCTCGTCCCTTCTGTCGTCGTCGAACTTATGGTACGCGAGAATGAGCATCACGTCGGCTGCGTAATCTATGGCGGCACAGTTTCGGATTACCGGTTTTTTCACGACGGGGTGGGCTATGCAGTGCTCCGGCTCGAGGTTTTCCTTCTCGTCCGATTCTAAAGACCCGAGAACAAGGGCGAGAAATACCGCGTCGTAGCTCAGGGAAAACCGGGGTATCTGCCCGTACCGCTTTCCTATGGATTTGCAGATGCCGCAGTAATACCCCTGGTACACGTCCAGCTCCCTTACCTTAAGCTCACCCCGCTCTATGGTAACGTAACCGAGCATTTTTATTCTGCCTTGAATTCCTTCCAGTACTGGCTGTACATATCGTCGGCCTCAGCGCCAAGGCTCTTTAATACTTCGCATCTTGCCAGTATCTCGTCTGCAGGGAACAGATACTGGAGTTTTTCCTCATCCCCTTCCAGCATGTCCATAACCCCTACGTTAGGGATGGAGTATGTCAGATACTCGTAGTTCGTTACGGCGTTGTCCTTATCCAGCATGAAGTTTATCCAGGCTTTTGCATTTTCCTTGTTCTTTGCAGTTTCAGGAACAGCCCACATGTCGAGGAACTCCTCGCTTCCCTCTTCAGGAATCACGAAGTCCAGGTCAGGGTTTAAATCCTGGCTGTAGAGAATCTCCCCGTTCCACACTACGGCTATGTTGGCAGAGCCGCCTATTACCATATCCCTTGCGGAATCGTTGGCGTATTTGTATACGAGAGGTTTCTGCTCCTTCAGGTACTCTATAGCCTCTGAAAGCTGATTTTCATCCACGGTGTTTAAGGAATATCCCTTTGCCTTAAGGGCCACGGCAATGGTGTCTCTAAGGCTGTCAGGCATTACTATCTGGTCTTTGTACTGCTCGTCCCAGAGGTCGTTCCATGATGTAATGGAGCCCTTTTCAATCTCCGCGGTGTTGTACATGATTCCCATGGTTCCCCAGGTGTGAGGCACGCTGTACTTGTTGCCCGGGTCAAAGTCCGCAGCTATTTCCATATACTTGGAATCGATATTGGAAAGGTTGGATAAATTATCCTTATTAAGCTCCGCAAGGAGTCCCTCTCCTATCATCTTCTCAATCATGTAGTCGGACGCGCAGATTACGTCGTAGTCTACGGAGTTCTTGGAAATTACGGGATACATCTCCTCGTTGGTGTCAAAAGTGTCGAGGACTACGGATATACCTGTCGCCTCCTCAAATTCGTCTATGAGGACGCTGTCGATATAGTCTCCGAAGCAGTAAACCCTTACCTCACCGTTTTCGCCCCCTTTGTCCCCGCAGGAAGAAAGGCCCGCCGCAGCGGTAAGGCACATGAGAGCCGCAAGGGCGGCAGCAATCTTCTTTTTCAATTTCTCGCTCCTTTCCTGTTCTGTACCACGTTGGATATAACCAGAACTACCAGAACTATAACGAATATAACTGTAGACAGGGCGAACAGTGTCGGCCTGATTCCAACCTTTACCTGGCTGTATATGAGTGTCGATATGGTGTTGATTCCTGCGCCTCTCGTAAAGTGGGTTACGACAAAATCGTCAACGGACATGGTGAAGGCCAGCAGAAATCCCGACGTTATTCCCGGCATCAGGTCGGGAAGTATGACCTTTCTGAACGCATAGGCAGGCGTCGCCCCCAGGTCTAAAGCCGCCTCGTACATATTCGGCGAAAGCTGCTTTATCTTCGGCATAACCGACAGGATAACGTACGGTATGCAGAAGGTTATGTGGGAAAGAAGAACCGTTCCCCAGCTCAATGAAATTCCGAAAACCAGAAATGTCATCATCAGGGATATACCCGTAACTATGTCCGCGTTGAGAAGAGGTATGTTGTTGAAAGCCATTATGACCTTCTGGCTCCTGCTCCTCATTCTGCTTATGCCCAGGCAGGCTAAAACCCCTATGACGGTGGAAAGGGCCGCGGCGCATATTGCTATAGTAAACGTGTTCCATACCGCGTCCAGTATCATCTCGTTGGAGAACATCTCCTCGTACCATCTGGTGGAAAATCCCGTCCATATGGACATGGATTTGCTCTCGTTAAACGAAAGCACCATGAGCACCCCGATAGGCAGATACAGGAACAGCAGTATTACAGCTATGTAAAGTCCTTTTAAGAATTTTTTCATATGAGACTCGCCTCCCCGTTCTTATCGAGCCTGGAGAGAAGAGCCATGCTCAGCACTATGAATATCATCATGACGAGGGAAAGTCCCGAGCCCAGATTCCAGTTGGAGCTGGTGGTGAATTCCTGCTCTATGATGTTTCCTATAAGGTTTATCTTTCCTCCGCCCAGCATATTGGATATTACGAAGGTGGTAAGAGCCGGTACGAACACCATGGTGATTCCGCTTGCGATTCCCGGAACGGAAAGAGGAAGGATTATGCTTCTCAGTACCTTTCCTTTAGTCGCTCCCAGATCGTATGCGGCTTCTATCAGGCTGTTATCGATTTTCATCACCGTATTATATATAGGAAGAACCATAAACGGAAGGAAGTCGTAGACCATACCTAAAACTATGGCCGCCGGCGTGTTTATTATATCGAGAGCCGGAAGTCCGAGCCCCGTAAGTATTCCGTTTATAATTCCGCCCCGCTCCAAAATCACCTGCCAGGCCATGGTTCTTAAGAGGAAGTTCATCCACATAGGCAGAACGAATATGAAAATCATGAAGCCTTTAGTCCCCAGCCTGCTGTCTTTTAGTATGAGAGCAAGGGGAAATGCCAGAACGAAGCATATGGCCGTACTTATAAGGGCAAGGAGAAGAGCCAGCCACAGGGCCTGAGCGTGCTCTGCGCCCATTATTGAAACCACGTTTTCTATGGTAAAGGCCCCCGACCTGTCCGTAAAGCCGTAGTATGCGATCATAATGAGCGGAATCACCGTGCCAGCGGCAATCCACACTATGAACGGCGACGCAAAATATCTTCTAGACATCTATCTCTATGGCCTCCTCGTCCTTCCTCTGAGGCTTGTGCATTATCTGGATATTCTCAGGAGTTACGGAAAGGCTGACCTCCGTTCCCACCGGGTAGCTGGTGGTGTTCTGGGCAAGCCATGTAAATCCTCCCGCCTCGATTTCCATTTCGTAATGAACGCCGATAAAGACGTTATGGCTTACAACGCCGTCGAGCTGTCCCTCGCCCGGCTTTCCGATGATGAGATCCTCAGGTCTTATGACCACGTCCACCGGTCTGTCGTTGCCGAAGCCCGTATCTATGCACGGGAATATTCTGTCGCAGATTTTCACCACCTTATCCTCCACCATGACGGCGTCGATAATGTTGCTGTCCCCGATGAAGTCGGCCACGAAGGCGTTTTCAGGTTCGTTGTATATCTGCTCCGGGGTTCCCATCTGCTGGATTATTCCGTTGTTCATGACCACAACCTTGTCGCTCATGGTGAGAGCCTCCTCCTGGTCGTGGGTAACGTATATGAACGTGATTCCCAGCTCGTTTTTAAGCCTTATGAGCTCGTACTCCATGTCCTGTCTCAGCTTAAGGTCAAGAGCGCCTAAAGGCTCATCGAGGAGGAGAACTTTAGGCTCGTTCACTATGGCTCTTGCCATGGCGATTCTCTGCTGCTGTCCTCCCGAAAGCTGGGTTATCTTTCTCTTCTCATATCCTTTAAGGTTTACAAGGTTCAGAGCGTAGGCAACCTTGTCCTTAATGTACTGATCGGTCTTTCCGTTTATCTTAAGGCCGAAGGCTATGTTCTGCTCCACGTTCATGTGAGGAAACAGGGCGTATTTCTGAAAAACCGTGTTTATATGTCTCTGATTCGGCGGTACTGCGGTTATATCCCTTCCCTCAAAGTACACGCTGCCTTTGTCCGGGGTCTCAAAGCCTCCCACTATCCTGAGGGTGGTGGTCTTTCCGCATCCGGACGGTCCGAGAAGCGTTATGAACTCGTTTTCGTTTACCGTCAGATTGAAATCCTCCAGGACAACCGTGTCCTCAAAGGATTTATATATATTCTTAAGCTCGATGAGCGATCCTGCCATTTACCTTCTCCTTCCTAAAAGCTCGGCGGCGTGCTGACCCAGATAATCTCAGCGCCCTTCTCCGATGAAATATAGTGCTGCCTGCCGGACTGATAGTAAAAGGATTCTCCGGCCTTCGCCCCGTACGTCTTATTGCCTACGTGCAGGGTTATCTCTCCCTTAAGGACAAAGCCGAATTCCTCTCCCTCGTGAGGGGTATCCGGGTACGTGGAGCCTCCCTTTTCCAAAGTCAGCCTTATGGGCTCCATCATGTTCTTCTGAGCGTTGGGGATAATCCATTCTATCTTGTTCTTAAGCTCTGCGTCCTCTTTCTCAAAATAGTCGTCCTCGCCGAACACCAGCTGTTCGTCTCTTCCCTCCGCAAAAAATTCCGCTATGGTAACTCCGAGGACTCTCAAAATATCCTCTAACGTAGAAATTGACGGAGAAGTGAGGTCTCTTTCCAGCTGGGAAATGAATCCCTTGGAAAGCTCAGTCCTGTCCGCCAGCTCTTCCTGAGTGAGGCCGCTTACCACCCTCAGGTCCTTGATTCTGCTTCCTATGTCAATGCCCATTCTCTCACCCTTTCCCAATGTTCGAGTATGACATATTATCTAAACACTCAGTTTAGTATTCCTAAACCTTTGCAACAACAATTATATACGCTTTTTCGGGAAAGTCAACAGCAAAGTAACACAAATACTAAATTTTCCGGTCAGAAATACTAATCATATTTTCCACACAAAAATCCCCCGATACAGGTCTGTCTCAGCCTGCGGTTCAGGGGACTTTTTTTCGGTTTATTTACTTCAAAAAGCTGCTCACAAATGCCCTTGTCCTTTCGTTCTCGGGATTTTCAAAGATTTTTTCGGGACTTCCTTCCTCTATTATCTTTCCGTCTGTCATGAATATAACATTATCGGAGACTTCTTTCGCAAATCCCATTTCATGAGTAACTATTATCATGGTCATACCGCTTTGTGCAAGCTTTTTAATGACCTCCAGTACTTCTCCAACCATTTCAGGGTCGAGGGCCGATGTAGGCTCGTCAAACAGTATCGCCTCAGGTTCCATAGCCAGCGCCCTCGCAATGGCCACGCGCTGTTTCTGACCGCCTGAAAGCTTTCCGGGATATACGTCAGCTTTATCTGAAAGTCCGACCAGGTCCAGTAGCTCTCCGGCCTTTTTTTCGGCTTCTTCCTTCGATAATCCCCTTACATGTACAGGTGCGGCGGTGATATTATTCATTACGGTCATGTGATTAAACAGATTGAAGTTCTGAAAAACCATGGCGGTCTTCTGCCGCATATCTCTGAGATTTTCTTCAGTCACCGGAACTCCGTCTATGAAAACTTCTCCGCCGTCCGGCTCTTCCAGGTGGTTGATACACCGAAGCACCGTACTCTTTCCGGACCCTGATGAACCTATGAGAGAAAGAACCTGACCGTCTTCCACTTTAAGACTTACATGGTCGACCGCTTTGAGGGTTCCGAAGTTTTTGCATAAATCCTTTACCTCTATCATATCGCACCCTCCCAGGAAAGTTTCTTTTCTATGTATGCCACCACTTTTGAAAGCGGGAACGTGAAGCACAGATATACTACAGCAGCGCCTGTATATGCCGCAAATGTCTCGAAAGTGGATGCGTTCCACAGCTGTGCGCTCCTCAGGATTTCAACGACGGCAACGAAGGAAAGCACTGCCGTTTCCTTTATCAATGTAACGAACTCATTGCCGAATGCAGGGATGGCGACTTTGAAGGCCTGAGGCAGAACTACCAGCTTCATAACCTGCTTTTTCGTCATTCCCAGCGAATGAGCCGCCTCTATCTGTCCCTTATCCACAGACTGAATTCCGCCGCGGATAACCTCGGCCATATAAGCCGCACTGTTCAGACCGCATACTATGATTGCTGGCACCACCATATATTCTCTCCAGCTGAAATCTATGCCGTTCTGCTGTAGAAAGACGGGAAGTCCGTATGCCATGATGAGCGCCTGCACTATAAGCGGCGTACCTCGTACGACTTCGATGTATATTTTGGCCAGAATCACCAGCACTCTGTTGCGGGATGTCCGCATAAGTGCGAATATCAGCCCGAAAACTATACCTATAAGCAAAGCACAAAGGCAGACGCCCAGTGTCATGGGCGCCCCTCTGAATGCAACTTTTATTCCTTCCAGATAAATCTGCATCTTTAACTACCTTTTCTACTGGAACCACTTTGCTACCAGTTCATCGTAAGTTCCGTCCTCAACCAGCTTCGCAAGTCCGTCGTTAATCTGCGCCAGAAGTTCCTCGTTTCCCTTCTGTACGGCAAATCCGTAAGACTCTGCTCCTTCAGGCTCTCCAACTATTTTAGTCGTTCCTCCCTGCTTGGCGATATAAGTCTCCGCAACAGGCTTGTCCACGATTACCGCATCTACGTCTCCGTTCTGAAGCTGAAGCATGCAGGTATCGTATCCGTTATTTATTACAGCCTCTCCGATTTCACCTGCTTCAGCAAGCTCGTTCGCCTTGTCGGCTCCCGTTGTTCCTATCTGACTTGCAACCCTCATATCGCTGCCTAAGGTATCGAAGCCTGTAACTGTGTCGTTATCGGCCTTGACAACTACCACAAGAGCGCTGTCGTAGTATGTATCAGAAAAATCAACTTTCTCCTGTCTTTCCGGATCCATGGCGTTCATTCCGGCGGCAATAATGTCCGCATTGCCGCTCTGAACCGACGGAATCAGAGAATCGAATTCAAAGGCTTTATACTCTACTGTAAAGCCCTCTTCTTCAGCTATGGCGTTCATGAGATCCATATCGAATCCTACGATGTTTCCATCCTCGTCCGTAGTGTCAAACGGAGGGAAAGTAGGTTCTGTTGCAACTATATAGTGCGGGGTTTTCTCACTGTCTCCGTTCTCTGTACTTTCACCGTCATCAGACGAACTTCCGCATCCGCCAAGGGCAAGTGCAGTCATGGCGGCTACCAGAATCAGTGCTGCGATTTTCTTTGACTTTTTCATGATAATTCTCCTCTTGAATCTATTGAAATATTTTTATCTGACATATGTCCGGGTCACGTCTGACCACGTGATTGATTATACTACCTGGCGAATGAATATGCAACAGTTTTTTCATATTTATTCAGCTAAATTTATAAATTTTATATTATTCGGTAAGCCTTGACAAACTGTGATTAGTTATATATAATTGCGTTAACTTTATGGTTAGTTATATCTAACTCTTTTGCCGGAAGGAATGAATTATGTCAGAGGATTTAATTATACGACACTGCTCACCCACCCTTGCAGGAATCAAGACGGGAAACATTTTTTCATGTCCCTGCCCGTGCAGGGAGGAACTCTTGAAGGATCTGTCGCGGCTGAACAGAATGCTTTCCTCTAAGGGCGTTCGCGTTCTGCCCCTCAGAATCTGCGGAGGCAGAGCTCTGATCTATCTCTACCGCCCCGGTTTTCTGAAATCAGACTTTGAGAACGGCACGGCAAGAGAACTTCTCGTAAAGTACGGATACTCGCCGGAAAAGCCGTCCGCCTGCATATCCCGTCTGATTCACCGGCTGCGGTCACAGGAGGATTTCCCTCACGAAATAGGTCTTTTTCTAAGCTACCCGCCTGAGGACGTACTCGGATTTATTCACAGCAGCGGCTGCGGTCACAAATGCTCCGGCTGCTGGAAGGTGTACGGCGATAAGCAGAAAGCGGAGCGGACCTTCAAAAGATACAACTTCTGCACGAAAAGCTACGTCAGACAGTGGCAGCAGGGAAAATCCATCGAACAGCTTACCGTAGCCGTTTGACGGATCGTAGATAGTTCAAAGCATGTTGAAAGGAAGGTAGGAAAACCTATGAGCAAAATTGCAGTTGTCTACTGGAGCGGTACAGGTAATACTGAAGCCATGGCCACGGAGGTGGCAGAAGGCGCTAAGGCAAAAGGCGCTGAAGTAACTGTTTTCACGGCGTCTCAATTTACGTCGGATCTCGCTTCAGCCTTTGACGCCATCGCCTTCGGCTGCCCGTCCATGGGCGCCGAGCAGCTTGAGGAAAGCGAATTTGAACCTATGTTCAGCGCCTGCGAAGGAATTCTCGGCGGAAAGAAAATCGCCCTCTTCGGCTCGTACGGCTGGGGCGACGGAGAATGGATGCGCAGCTGGGAAAGCAGATGCGCAGACGACGGCGCGGTTCTCGCCTGCGAAAGCGTCATATGCAACGAATCTCCCGACGACGATGCCGCAGCGGCCTGCCGCAGCCTGGGCGCAGCTTTGGCGTAGAGCGGCAAAGGAGCAGCGGCCTCGGAAAGTGATGTACTCGTAATACCGGGCTTTGAAAATAAATTGTACCACCTGACGCGAGGAAAGCCTGCTTAGGTGGTACAATTTTGTTTATGGCTGTGGTAACGAAAAGCTTCCGCGATACTCAGTGATTCACCTGATACTCATAAATCAGAGTCTTATTCCCGGAACCGTCAGGGAAAGGCTTTTCCAAAGTCTTTATGAAGCCGTGCTTTTCGTAAAACTTCCAGGAAGCTAACGTGTTTGTCATCAGTCTTACTGTATTCGCACCGTCCGCCTTTGCCCTTTCCATAAACTTTGCTGTCAGCGCAGTTCCCAGACCTTTGCGATAGGCTATTTTTGATGACAGGGCCACAAGCTCCAGATCACAACCTTTAAAGAATTTCTCATCCCGCTCCTTAAGCTGCAGGAAGAAATCGTCAAACTGCTTCTGAAAGGCCTCGGACAGATGATATCTCTTAAGATAAAATTTGAAAAACATGCGGCACCACGCTCCATAATGCCTTTTAGCGCGGTCAATATTCTTTTGATTCGGCCGGAATTTTTTGCTGTAATTTCCGGAAATGAATCCGACAATCTGATGTTCCTCCGACTCCGCCACATACGCAAAGCTGCACTTTTCTATCAGAACCTGAGCATAGTCCCTTAGAAAAATCCTGTCCCCTTCATCTATGGGGCATGTGAAGAAACCCTCATAGAAACACTGTCCGCAAGCGGCTGCATCCGCTTCGTCATATCGCCTTATTGTAAACATATAACGCCTCCCGTGGTTATGGTTAGTTATGACTAACTTATGATGAGACAATTATATGCCTTCTTTCGCCAAATTGCAAACGCTAAATGAATTATTTTATGAAAACTTACTGTGAATTTCTTCAATGTTTTATAACCGTTAGTTCTCTGTCCAAAACTCCCGCAACGCTCTGACTAACTCGTCGGGATTATCCTTGTTCACCTCGTGGCCGGAATTCTCCACGATTACCAGCCTGCTGTTTTTCATCGCTTCGTGATACCGCTTTGCGCTCTTCATATTAACCTTATCCTTTGCGCCGCAAAGAACGAGAGCCGGACAGTCAATGTCTTTCGCCGTCTCCATAAACTCAAGATTCACCATGGATTTGCTCAGACGAATAAAGTCTTTTTTACTTACGCCCATACTCCGGAATGCCGTCTTTGGCACAAATCCGAATACGACGTTCTGGAATTTCAGCACTCCCTTCGGTATCTGAAACGGCGTTCCGATCAAAACGAGAGAATTCACTTTCTCCGTATGCTGTATGGCATAATTCAGCGCCAGCAGACCGCCGAGGGAAAGGCCGCAGAGATTCAGTCTTTCTTCACAGGACCCGCATACCTCGCTGAACGCCTGATATAATGCAGTGTAGCTTAGCTCCCTGCCTTTAGCAAGGCTAAACAAATCCGGAGCGGCAGCGGAAATCCCCCTCGCTTCAAGCTTATTTTTGACAATATCCCAATCCTTGCTGTTTTGTCCCAGTCCGTGGACTAAAATGGTTTTCATAGGCAAACACCCTGTTTTATTTCTTGTAATGCCTTCCTTATATCCGCAACAAACTGTGTTTACACGCCCAGCAGGCGATCTGTTTTAATAGAATATGCATACGCTTCCAGATCAATCTTGCGTAGATATTTAAGAGGTAAGATTTTATTGCCAAGATATTTTTCATCTTTGTAATCAGCAAAGTTTTCAATTTTTTCAAACGGCGCGTTTCTCAGCAGGCAAGCCATAGTATACATAATCTTTACTGCCCGGATAGCCGCTATTTCAGCAGAATAATTCTCTGCATAGATATGACTTCTCAAACTCCGTATTCCATTTACATACAAAGGATATTCGTCCGCAAAGACCTTGCCTCTGGAAGCAATGCAGTACGCCGTATCAAATGTATCCTGCATAACATCTGCGATGCTGTCTACATTTCCCCTATAGGACATTTCCTGCTCTGCTACATGTTTGTATGTGTCAGACATTTCGTCATAGTTGTCAAAATGGTCAATCAGAATACTGACATCATACATTTGCTTCATGATTTCCATGTCCTTTCCTACATTCAGCGGTATTCCCGTCGTATGCGGAGCAAAAGCGGTCAATTTATCCCCCAGAATGCAGTTAACACTTGGTATTTTTACGCGCAGATTTTCACCTTCGCTCAAAAGCAGCTCACTTTTTATCTCCTTGTCAATAATATTGGTATAAGGGTTGTCTTCAAATACCACATCTAACAAAATATAAATATCCTTGCCACTAATGGGTGAGGTGTACGTAAATTTGAAATGTCTTTTTTCTATTTGATTCCTGCCTACCCTTATCTGCTCTTCCTGGGTGTGAAAGGGGAAAATTTTCCCTGCTGCATCAATGTATCGTTCAATGGGAGTCCCCGGCTTTACGATGATGTCTATATCTGTAGATAATCTCCTTGGCTGCTCAAGAAGAAGCATCAGGCAAGTGCCGCCTTTGAATATAAACGGCATATTTACTTTGCACAAAGCTTCCAAAAGGCCGAACGCGTGAAGCGTTCTTTCTAAAAGCTGCGGATCACGCTTGCTTTTCTCCTGTAGTAAAAGGATGTGGCCTTTATCATAATTTTCTTTTGTGATCATTTTTCTACCTCAATCTTAATATAACATCCGTCTTTTCCTTGATAAAAGCGCGCATTTCTTTTTCAACCGAGCGTCTTCGCGCATAGCGGAAAAGCCTGCTTTCATCAACGATATAGTTTCCAAACGCAGTTTCAAATATAGCTTGTAATTCCGCCTTGTCGAAAGTGCTGCCGATTATTTCATCACTCATCGTATCGACAAGCAGCTTTTCGAGATCAGTATGCCAGAATTCTGTTCTGCCTTTAGGCGCTTCAGAAGGAAGTTTGCCGATTACAATCATATCATCTGTCATATAACGGTGATATAATTCCAGTGTCGGTTCAAGAAAAACTTTTCTCTCATATTTTTCGTTTAGCTCACCAAACACAAAGTCTTGCAAATCTGCTTCGATGGACAGGAAAACGGTGTTATGCGCAATCTGATGGTTAAGGAATTCATTAAGCTGCGCAAGCTCAAATATGCTAAAGTTAAGGTATTTGTGCTTCTCTCGTATAAAGGCGGCTATATCGCATGCTAGCTTACTATATTCATGCGAATATAGGTGCATATTTCTTTGGCAAACACAGTAGGCATTGCGGCCAACCCTGCCAATTTCTTCTGATTGCAGCAACTTTTGCAATCTTGCTTTGAAATTCGATTCAGTTAAACCTGGCTCCGCACTTTTCATCACCGCAAACAATTCATCGGGGTTGAAATAATTTGCTTGCGATAAATGCTCCCAATTTATTTCTCTGTTCATTATTCATCACCTCATTTTAGCAAATCGGCAATTTCTCTATGATTTTGCCGATTTGCTAATTAAACTATATCTCAGTCCTTCAAATTTGTCAATTCATATTTTTCCATGTCTATAGTAAGTGGCAGTTAGGTGCTTATACAAAAATCAGGTTCTTTGAAACCGACGCCAATCTGCTTTATCAGGATGAAATACATGGTTCTCTTATGAACAGATTGATCAAATTCAATGCTTCTGAAGATATGCTGATATCTACCTATCTAAAGAGGGTGACTGTGAAGGTGACTGAGAAAGAGCAGGAAATTTTATCACTTCTTATCGAAGATCCCGCCTACACCTACTCTGTCTTATCAGATAAGCTTGGTATCAGTCGAAAAACAGTATCGCTACGAATTCAATCTTTAAAAAGCAAAGGCATCATTAAACGAATTGGCTCCGATACAAAGGGGTACTGGGATATCAACAACGACTTCTAAAATAGTCTTCAAGGGGCGGCAATCTGCCGACCCTCTTTTGCTACTGTTTTTTATCGATAGAAAATATGAGATGAATGGATTGAGTATTCTGTAACGAGTAACTCTTTTTCTGAACGAGTTTACTTTCTCAGGCACATGGGATATAATATAAGCATATAAAGAAAACTTGAATTCTAAAGAATAGAAAGGGTGAATTATATGAACCTGGCAAAAATCTCTGCAAACGGTCAAATCACTGTGCCGATAGAAATCAGGCGACAGCTTGGACTAAAATCCGGCGATAAGATTCTGTTCCTCCAAAAACAGAATGGAGAGATCGTTGTCAGCAACGCCTCTGCTGCGGCAATCCGAAAAGCGCAGATCGCTTTTGCCGGAGCTGCTGAAGCAATGAACGTATCCAGCGAAGAAGATATTCAGGCGCTTGTAGACGAAAAACGTTATGGAAAGGAACGGTAATATGCGTATATTGGTAGATACAAACATTCTGTTTTCCGCATTGGTCTTTCCCCATTCCAAACCGGCGCAAGCTCTACTCTACATTGCAGACAATCACGAAATTGTTCTGTGCGATCGCAATATCGCGGAATTACGGGATATTCTCGAACGGAAAGCGCCAAAGTATCTACCGGATGCCGAAGTGCTGTTAACAGAGATGTCTTATGAGTTGATTCCTGCGGTGGAGCATGCAGAAAAGTTGATACGTGACGCAAAAGATCAGCCTATTTTAAATGCTGCTATTGTATCAGATGTGGATATTATCCTCACTGGTGACAAGGATTTTTTAACTCTGGATATAGAACGTCCGAAATGTATAACCGTTGCACAGTTTCTCGAAAATGAAGGTGTGAAGGCTTAACTTTGCAACTGCTTCGGAAAAACGAAGCGAAGTTTAAAAACGCATTTGGGACAGCGTTTTGTCCCAACCGTTGTCCCAAAAAATCCCCCAAATCGCCCTGTTATTTGCGCTAAATTATGATAATCTGCGAACTTCTCCCAAACGTAAAAAACCATCCCCGCGTGAAACGCGGGGTTTTTCAGATGCGGGCATAGCCCTTGCTCCTCGCGGTACGCGTGCAACACGTAATGCAGTCTGGCAGCTGCGTGCTACTATC
>DXHZ01000039.1 GCA_019113145.1 Candidatus Avanaerovorax faecigallinarum | reverse complement strand
TTCAAAGAGGCTCAGGGAGACGGATTCCAGGTAGTCCAGTCGCTCCTTGCACTTGGAACGGGAGGCTTTACAGGTATGGGACTGGGAAAGAGCGTTCGAAAGAATTTATACCTTCCCGAAGCCCAGACCGACTTTATACTCTCTATTATCGGAGAGGAGCTGGGATTCCTGGGGGTGCTGTTTCTCATAGTGATGTTTACGCTTCTTGTGTGGAGAACCGTATATATCGGAATCAACGCCCGGGACAGATTCGGAATGCTCGTATGCGGAGGCGTGGCAATCATGACGGGAATTCAGGTGATATTCAATGTCGCCGTAGTAACATCGTCAATGCCGCCTACGGGTGTTGCGCTGCCTTTCATAAGTTACGGAGGAAACGCCTTGTGGATATTCATGGGGCTTTACGGCATAGTCCTTAATATATCAAGGTCTGCAGACCTTTCACCTGCGGAAGAAAGGCTGTCGGCGAAGGGGAGACGAAGCAGGCCGGAGACCGGAGGTCATCTGTAAAATGAGAGTGATACTTACAGGCGGAGGGACGGGAGGACATATATATCCCGCCCTTGCCATAGCGGACAAAATAAAAGAACGGGAGCCGGATTCGGAGATACTGTACATAGGAAACGAAATGGGCATAGAAAAGGAAATCGTTCCTGCAGCAGGTTACGAATTCAGGATGGTGCCTGCCAGATGGCTTGAGCGTAGAAAAAACAAGCTGGATTATTTCTGCCAGCTGGGTCTGACAGGAGCTGTAACGTGCGGAGGAACTGCGAAGGCTCTTTCTATAATGAGGAAGTTCAGACCCGATGCGGTCATCGGGACGGGAGGCTTCGTGTGCGTACCTGTAGTGCTGGCCGGAAAAATGTACGGGGCCAGAACGTTTATTCACGAGCAGAACGCTTTTCCCGGCGCCGCCAACAGGCTCCTGTCAAAATATGCGGACAGGATTTTTCTCGGATTCAGTGAAGGAGGAGAATACTTCGGCTGTCCTGAAAAACTGGTTTATACGGGCAATCCGGTGAGAAAAGATTTTCTCGGGATTACGAGGGAAGAGGCCAGAAAGCTGCTGAATATCCCGGAGGACAGTTTTACTGTTTTCTCATTCGGGGGAAGCATGGGCTCTGAAACCATAAACAGTATAGCCGTGAGAATCATAAAAGAAGTAAACGGAAAAGAAGGATGGAACGTTATAGCCGGCACGGGATCCGCCCATTATGATGAGATAGTGGAAGAACTTAAATCGTCGGGTATAGAGACGGCGGACAATATAGATATAAGGCCGTATATCAGAGATATGCACGTATGCATGAACGGGGCGGATGTGGTTATCGGCAGAGCGGGTGCACTTTCTGTTGCCGAGACTACCATATGCGGCAGAGCTGCGGTTTTTGTTCCTTATCCGGAGGCCACTGGAAACCATCAGTACTTCAATGCTAAAGCCATTGCAGAGGCGGGAGGAGCTATACTGGCCGAAGAAAAGGATCTGGATGTCGACGAGGTGGCTGAAAGAATCAAAGCGCTGAAGGACAACAGAGAGGAGCTTGAAGCCATGAGCAGAGCCAGTCTTTCGTGCAGCCCAAAGGGTGCAACTGATAAAATTTACGAAGAAATCAAAGAAACACTGCAGAAATAAGGAAACGTCAGGTATATGGAAAGAGGTTACGAAGGAATAGAATTCAAGGAGGTAGACAGAGTAAGGAAAAAACGGAAGAAAAAGCATTATCTTCTGAGATTCCTTGTTTTTCTTGCTGTCTGTGCCGGGATTTATCTCTTTATCACCTCATCTTATTTTGACGTGAAAAATGTCACGGTGTCGGGCTGCAGATACTATACGGAGGAAGAAGTGACAGCGCTTTCAGGATGGAAAAAAGGAGGAAATATCTTCTTCAGTCCTGGAATCAGTGAAATGGAGGAAAACCTGGCAAAAGATCCGTACTTCAGTGAAATAGAGATAGGACGAAAACTTCCCGATACTCTTGAAATCACCGTGAAAGAGAGAAACCAGACTGCTGCCTTTGTCTATGGGGACAGATATGTGATAATCGACGACGAAGGAATCGTCCTGAGAAAAAGCGAAGTTTCGCCGGAACTCACTCTGCTTACCGGACTCACCATCAGTAAAATGGATCTGGGACAGAAGGTAGAGGCGGAAGAGGCTGAAAATCTGAAGACGACGCTGGAAATGCTGAACTCTATGGAAAACGGAGATATTTACTTCAAACAGATTGACGTTTCCAGAGTGACGATAAAGGCTCACATATACGATCATCTCACAGTCAGCGGAACACCCAGAGAAATTATGAAGGCCATAGACAGCGGTGAACTTCAGAAGGTGGTATCAAGGCTGTTTGACGAGGGTATAACCAGAGGCACTATAAGCGCAGGCGGAGAAGGATATATGTCCTTTTCGCCGGAAATTGAATGATGAAATTTAAGAGGACCCGGACAGTGGTCCTCTTTTTACGTGGTAAAAAATAAAATTCCTGTGAAGAATGATGATAGTTCGTGACTTTTCTGAAAACAAGTGGTATACTATGACTAACTAATAGACGCTGGCGTTCGGCCCGGCAGACGGAGAGAATGCTCCCGGACGGCGTCGGGATCCGGCGCAGCGGGTAAGGAGGCTATCATATGAAGGTTACTATCATTGGAAAAAACTTCAGGACTTATTCTAAGCTGGAAGAAACAATCGAGAAGAAATTTGAAAAGCTCGGAAAGTACTTTTCCGATGACATTACTGCCAATATAATCCTGTCCCACGAGAAGGGGAAGGATAAGCTGGAGGCAACTATAAATGCCAAGGGAACCGTATTCAGGACGGAGCAGAGAGCAGAAGACATCTACGAAGCTGTAGATAAGTCGGTAGACAAGCTTGCAAGCCAGATGTCAAGATTCAAGGGAAAACTTCAGAAGCGTTATAACGATAATAAATCGGTAAGATTTGAAGCGATTCCGCAGTTCGACCGTGAGGACACCGCTCAGACGGAAGGAGAGGTTGTAAAGACGAAGAAGTTCGACCTCAGACCGATGGATACGGAAGAGGCTATACTCGAGATGGAAATGCTGCAGCACGACTTCTTCGTATTTCTGAACATGGAATCTGACAGCATTAACGTTGTTTACAGAAGAGACGACGGAGATTACGGACTTCTGGAGCCAAACTATTGATTCTTAAAGAAACAGGATAATATACATGAGAAAAGCCCGGGCGTGAGGACGTCCGGGCTTTTCTCGTCTGCAGAGAAGCGCTGGATTCGGCTTCGCCGTCAGTTAAGTTCAAGCCTCATGGAGATCAGCTCCTGCCAGCCGTTCAGCCGGGACAGGAAACCTCTCGGATTGCGGCCGAATTCGGTAAAGCCCATACTTTTGTAAAGTGTAATTGCTCCGGTGTTGTCGCTTACAACCTCCAGCTCCACCTGGGAATATCCTGCGGATTTTGCGCAGTCTATGCAGGCGGTAACAAGCGCCCTGCCTATTCCGATGCCGCAGAAATCCTTATCGACGGCAACTCCCAGTTCGCACCGGTGGCCGACTTTGCTTCGGCCGACAGCGTCTATGCTCGCTGTTCCGACTATACGTCCGTCTATCAGAGAGCACAGGTAGACCTCTTTGTCAGAGACTTCTTTAGCTGAAAGAAAACGCCTCTCAAAGTCCACATCGAAGAAGCCTTCGTCTCCGTATGACGCCAGAAAGTCCGTCTGATCATGGGTCAGAAGAAAAACATCCATAACCGCCTGAGCATCGTCAGATACGGCGTTTTTTATGAGACATTGTCTGTTATCTTTAATGGTTACAGTTTTCGCATATTTCATCGCATTCAACCTCCGTAGATTCGGTCTGTATATATTAAATTTATATCACCGCAATTGAAATTTCAAGAGGTTCAGCCGCTATATCGGAAAAAAGCGCAGGAAGTTCATCAGGAATGTATTATACAGGCTATCTTCACCTAAAACACATCTGCCTTACCATTGAAAAATCAGCGTAAATTTGTTACAATTAAATCGACAGTTTATCGGAAGGAAGTGGCGGCATGAGTGACTTTTTTGACAACATAGTCTCCAGTATAGGCATCTTTGATATTCTGGATATTGCAGTAGTCGCTTTTATCATATATAAGATACTGGGATTTATTCAGGAAACCAGGGCTCAGCAGCTCGTCAAGGGACTGCTGGTGCTTTTGGTTGTCTTTTTTTTATCGGACGTCCTACACCTCTATACTTTGAACTGGCTGCTGAAAACGTTCATGAACATAGGAATTATCGCGCTTGTCGTTATTTTTCAGCCGGAGCTCAGAAGAGGACTCGAGTATGTGGGAAGAAACAAAATCGTCAAAGCTCCGTTCGGGCAGGTTGACAAGGCCAAGGCAAAGCAGATAACCGATGAATTCGTAAAGGCTTTGACGAGCTTTTCCGAGACCCGCACCGGCGCCCTTATCGTAATAGAGAAAGAAGTATCTCTTACGGATATCGCCGAGACTGGAACGGAAATAAACGGTGACATATCGGCGCAGCTTCTCGGAAACATTTTCTATGAAGGCGCACCTCTTCATGACGGCGCTGTAATCATAAGAGGAGACAAGGTGTATGCCGCAGGATGTGTACTGCCGCTCACCGAGAATAAAGAACTCAATAAGGACCTGGGCACCAGACACAGGGCTGGTATAGGAATTACGGAAAACTCCGACGCTATAACCCTTATAGTCAGCGAAGAGACGGGAGTCATCTCATACGCTGTATCGGGAAAGCTGACCAGGTTCCTGGATGCAAAGATGGTGGAAAAACTTCTGCTTAATCTGTACATCCCCGCGGTATCTGAGGAAACTTCGGGCATAGGCCGGATAGTAGGCAAGCTGGGGAGGAACAGAGATGTTTGAGAATAAGAAGATTAATATGGCCATATCCATAGTGGTGGCGGCTCTGATATGGGCTTATGTAATAGGTTCTATAAATCCACCGGCGGAGGGCAGATTCAAGGGAATACCGATTACCATGACCAATACCGAGGTGCTTGAGAGTAAAGGTCTTGCGGTCAAAGACTGCAGCGCAGAATATATCGATCTGGTTCTTTCCGGTACGAGATCTGATATGAGCAAACTGAGGACAGATGAGATAAAAGCAGTTGTTGACCTTTCCAACGCACTGGAGGGAGAAAATGAATTTACCATCGACATACACGTTCCTGACAACATAGACATCGAACAGAAGTCAGTACGCAAGCTGGTGGTAGAGGTTGAGAAGCTGAAGACAGCTTCGGTTGACGTTGAAATAGTTTACTCCGGAGAGACCAATGACGGCGGTGAAGTACGCACGGAATCCGTAAGTCAGGAGCAGGTGACTGTTAAAGGTGCCGAGTCCCTTGTGAACGAGGTAAAGGCGGCGAGAGGAACTGTGGATACCACCAGCGTTGGAGAAAGTGCCTCTGAGATATCCTGCACTCTGGTACCGGTCAATAACTCCGGAGCACAGGTTGACAATGTAAGAGTAAATCCGGGTTCAGTGACTGTAACATCGGTGCTGTTTTACGATAAGACTGTACCGCTGAAGCTGCAGATAACCGACGACGAGTCCGAAAACCTTGAGAAAACATGGACTGCGCCTGAGGAAGTCATCATATGCGGAGAGAAAGGTATCATAGAAGGAATTGACTCTGTGGAGGCTGAAATCGTTGATATATCTGCTGTTACAGAAGATACGGAAATCGAGATAGTTCCGGTGCTTCCGGAAGGCGTATACCTTTCAGAGAAAAACGAAAGCCTGATTTTAAGCGTAAAGGTTGAAGGAGAATCAGAAGAGACGTTTACGCTGACCGGTTCCGACATAAACCTTACAGGAAGTGAAGATCAGGTGATATACCGTTTCGGAGAGGATACCTTTAACGTGACGGTTCTGGGAACCAGAGAAGAGCTCGAAGCTATAACAAAGGATGATGTGCTTCTTGTTGCCGACGTTTCGGGAATCAGGAAGGGAGAATCGGCAGAGGTCACGTTAGCCGTAAGCATAAGAGGATCGGAGCTTTCGGCGTCGGTAAGCCCGGATACCGTAACGGTTACGGCGGAATAAAAGGGATTTACGTAGTCGCGGCGGTACGGCCTGCGAGGAAATGAGAGAGAAAAATAAACTTGAGGAGACATAGATGGGAAAGCATTTTGGTACGGACGGCGTAAGAGGAATAGCCGGCACGGAGCTGACGCCGCAGCTTGCATTCAGGCTGGGTCAGGCAGGAGCCGCGGTTTTGGGAAGAGAGCATAAGAGACCCGTTTTCGTGGTAGGTCGTGACACCAGAATTTCCGGCGATATGCTGGAAGCGGCGCTGACTGCGGGAATCCTCTCTGCGGGAGGAGACGTTATAAGCGCAGGGATAATTCCGACTCCTGCGGTAGCGTATCTTGCCCGCCATTACGAGGCTTCAGCCGGAGCGGTGATTTCGGCGTCTCACAACCCTTTTGAATATAACGGAATAAAGTTCTTCAGCGGCGACGGATTCAAGCTTGACGATTCAGTCGAAGCGGAAATAGAGGAAATCCTGGAGAAAGGCTGCTCGGGAGAACCGGCGTCGGGAGACGAAGTAGGCGTAAGAATAGACGCATCCCGTGAAGCCGCAGATCTTTATATAGATTTTCTGGTGGAGTCCGCAGGAATAAACCTTACGGGAAAGAAGATAGTCCTGGACTGCGCCAACGGAGCGGCCTACAGGGTGGCTCCTGCGGTGTATACGGCTCTCGGGGCGGAGATTACCGTAATAGGAGAAGAGCCGGACGGAATAAATATAAACGACAATACAGGCTCCACTCACCCGGAGAGGCTCTGCGAAACGGTTAGAATGACCGGCGCGGACATAGGCCTCGCCTTTGACGGCGATGCGGACAGGCTCATAGCCGCCGACGAAAACGGAAACGTGGTGGACGGAGACAGAACCATATGCATCTGCGCTAAGATGATGAAAGAAGAGGGCCGTCTTGCGGGTAACCGCGTAACTGCGACTGTTATGAGCAATATCGGCTTTCATAAGTTTGTGAAGGAGACTCTTGGGGCAGACGTTGACGTGACCGGCGTGGGAGACAGGTACGTGCTGGAGTCCATGAGAAAGACGGGCTGCGCCATAGGCGGAGAGCAGTCCGGCCACATCATATTCCTTGACAGAACTACCACCGGAGACGGGGTTCTCTCGTCTCTGGAGCTGGTGAAGGCTCTGTACTCCTCGGGAAAGAAGATGTCAGAGCTTGCGGATGAGATAGAGATATTCCCTCAGGTTCTCGTAAACGCAAAGGTTACGAACGAGGGGAAAAAGGCATATTCAGGCGATGCCGAAATACAGGTGGCCATTGCGGATATAGAAAAGAAACTCGAAGGAAACGGGCGCGTTCTCATAAGACCTTCGGGAACGGAGCCTCTGGTCCGGGTTATGCTGGAAGGCGAGGACGAGGCCGTAATAAAGCCGATGGCGGAAAGCCTTGCGGCAATGATAAGCGATAAGTACAGATAAAGGAGAAAACCTATGTGCGGAATAGTTGGATATACCGGATATGAAAATGCGGAAGGAATCATCGTAGACGGACTTAAGCGTCTGGAATACAGAGGATACGACTCCGCAGGAATTGCGGTTCTCACGGACAAAGGACTGCAGGTGAGAAAGAAAAAGGGAAAGATCGAGAATCTGGAGAAGCTCCTTATGGAAGAAAGCCTTACGGGAACTACCGGTATAGGTCACACCAGATGGGCAACCCACGGATCTCCTTCTGATATAAACGCCCATCCTCATCTGAGCATGGACGGTAAAATTGCCGTAGTTCACAACGGAATAGTGGAAAACTACGTGGAGCTTAGAGAAGATCTTGCAAAGAATCACGGAATTAAATTCATAACCGAGACCGACACGGAGGTAATCGCACAGCTCATAAGCGTTAAATACGGTGAAAACGGCGGAAACCTTGAAAACGCCGTAGGAGATACGGTAAAGATGCTGAAAGGGGCTTACGCCATCTGCGTAATCGCGGCAGACACTCCCGATAAGATATTCGCATACAGAAAGGATGCGCCTCTCATCGTGGGCCTCGGCAAAAAGCGCAACTTCGTAGCCTCCGATATTCCCGCTGTGCTGAAGTACGTGAAAGAGATACTCCTGGTGGAAAATCAGGAGCTGGTCATCTGCACTCCGGAACAGGTAAAAATCTATAACAGCGAAGGCAGGGAAGTGAGCAGGGAGCCGATGTTCATCACCTGGAGCATAGAGGACGCCGAAAAGGGCGGCTACGAGCACTTCACCATTAAAGAGATATACGAGCAGCCGAAAGCGATAAAGGAAACCCTCATGCGCAGAATCGACGACGAGGGACATGTGAAACTGGACGGAATCTCCATCTCTGCAGAGGAGCTTAACAGCTACGATAAAATCTACATTGTCGCCTGCGGAACGGCTTATCACGCCGGACTTGTGGGGAAATACGCCATAGAGAAGATGGCGAAGATTACCGTCGAGGTCGATATAGCCTCGGAGTTCAGATACAGAGACCCGCTTGTAGACGAGCACACTTTGTTCATAGCCATAAGCCAGAGCGGTGAGACCCTGGATACCCTGGCAGCCCTGAGAGAGGCTAAATCAAAGGGCGCAAGGGTGCTCTCGGTGGTAAACGTGGTAGGAAGCTCCGTCGCGAGAGAATCGGACGACGTATTCTACACCTGGGCAGGCCCGGAAATCGCCGTAGCCTCCACGAAGGCCTACACCACCCAGCTTATCTGCATGTACCTGATAGCCCTGTATTTCGGCAGACTCAGGGGGACGATTACGGACGAATACTACAATTTCGTTCTGAAAGAGCTGGAGGCTATTCCGGAAAAGGTTGAAAAGGTGCTGGAGAAGGCCCCGGAGATAGAGAACCTGGCAAGACACCTTTACAACAGGACTCAGGTGTTCTTCATAGGAAGAGGACTTGATTCCGCGGTATCATACGAAGGTTCCCTGAAGCTTAAGGAGATTTCCTACATCAACTCCTTTGCCATTGCGGCGGGAGAACTGAAGCACGGAACCATAGCCCTTATGGAGCCTGAGACTATAGTTATCGCCCTGGCTACACAGGATGCGCTCTTTGACAAGATGTACTCCAACATCGTAGAGATAAAGGCGCGCTTTGCTCACGTTGTATCTATCGCAAAGGAAGGAAACACGAAGATAGAGGCCGAAAGCAGCGAGGTCATCTACATACCTCAGTGCGCAGACGAGGTTACGCCGCTTCTTTCCGTAGTGCCGCTGCAGCTTTTTGCATATTACGTGGCGAGGGAGAAGGGCGAGGACATCGACAAGCCGAGAAACCTGGCAAAGAGCGTAACCGTCGAATAGATTGGATTTTGAAGGAGAAAGGAAGTAATGCCGATGAAACAGTACGAAGTTAGAGACATGAGCCTGGCGCCGTCGGGTCATCAGAAGATAGAGTGGGTAAGAAACAACATGCCTCTTTTAAGGGGACTGGAGGAGGAATACTCTAAGACAAAGCCTTTTGAGGGGCTTAAGATTTCTCTTTCCGTTCACCTTGAGGCAAAGACCGCGTACCTTTCCAAGGTTCTCGCCGCTGCGGGAGCCGACATGGCGGTTACCGGAAGCAACACTCTTTCCACTCAGGACGACATAGCGGCGGCTCTTGCCGACGATGGACTGAAGGTATATGCATATCACGGCGCGACTGCCGAGGAATATGAAAGGCATATCGAGATGTGTCTTGAGCATAAGCCGAACATCATAATCGACGACGGAGCCGACCTTGTAAGCTTCATTCACGCAAAGAGGCCCGACCTTGCTGAAGAGGTAATGGGCGGCTGCGAGGAGACCACCACCGGCGTTATAAGGCTCAAGGCCATGGCAGATGAGGGAATCCTGAAGTTCCCTATGGTCGCCGTAAACGACGCCGACTGCAAGCACCTTTTCGATAACCGTTACGGTACGGGCCAGTCCACCATGGACAGCATCATGAGAAACACCAATCTCATCATCGCCGCTAAGACGGTAGTAGTGGTAGGCTACGGCTGGTGCGGACGCGGTATCGCCATGAGAGCTGCGGCCCTCGGCGCCCGTGTTATCGTTACCGAGGTCGATCCTATCAAGGCCATTGAAGCGAAGATGGACGGCTACGACGTTATGAAAATGGAAAAGGCCGCGCCGCTGGGTGACATTTTCGTAAGCGCTACGGGCTGCTGTAAGACCATCACCGTGGAGCATATGGAGACCATGAAGAAGGGAGCAATCCTTTCCAACGCCGGTCACTTCAACTGCGAAATAGACATGGCAGGTCTTGAGGCCGCATTCACCGCAAAGCGTGAAGCGAGAAAGAATATCACAGAATACACTCTGCCGAACGGAAACACGGTGAACGTAATCGGCGAGGGCAAGCTGGTGAACATCGCCGCAGCCGACGGCCACCCTGCGGAAATAATGGACCTGAGCTTCGCAGTGCAGTTTTTGTCGGCGCTTTACATCAGAAACAACTACAAAAATCTCGAAAAGACGGTTATTGACGTAAGCGGAGACATTGATTCCCTCATAGCAAGGAGAAAGCTTGCAGCCTGGGGAATCGAAATAGATACTTTGACCGAAGAACAGGAGAAGTACCTGCACAGCTGGGAGGTGTAGAAAATGACGTACGAGGAAATCAGAGAACAGGCGAAAGCCGCGGTTACGGAACTCATAGAGCATACCCATCTTAAAGAGGGAGATATTTTCATCGTGGGCTGCTCGTCCAGCGAGATCAAAGGCGCCAACATCGGAAAAGGCTCTGATATCGACGCCGCAAAGGCTGTATACGACGGCATTTATCCGGTGCTTAAGGAGAGGGGAATCTACCTGGCGGCTCAGTGCTGCGAGCACCTTAACAGGGCGGTAATAGTGGAGCGCGCGGCCCTGCTTCCGGGACAGGAAATCGTAAATGTTGTTCCCCAGCTTCATGCGGGAGGCTCCTTTGCCATGACGGTTTATCAGAATGCCGACGACCCGGTGGCGCTGGAAGAGATAAAGGCTGACGCCGGAATGGATATAGGCGACACTCTCATCGGCATGCACCTGAGAAAGGTTGCCGTTCCCGTAAGAATTTCAGTTAAGAAGATAGGTGAGGCTCACGTGGTGTGCGCCAGAACCAGACCTAAGTTTATAGGCGGAAGCCGCGCAGTATACGACGATGTTCTTTCAGGCGGCGACATTCCGAGGTAGGAGGTAACACATATGTATTACGACACAGGATTAGAGGTAGGACTCGGAATAATGTTCGGGCTGATGATAGTGGTGATGATCGTTGCCATTGCCGTTCCCGTTATAGTGGGAGTGCTCGTCTACAGAGACGCAAAAAAGCGTGTGGACTGCAGTCCGGTTCTGTTCGCACTTCTGGCGGCGCTGGCGCCTCTGTTTATCGGCGTGATAGTCTACATGATTATAAGAAAGGATTACCCGCTGAAGCCTGAGTACGGCGGCCCGGTTAATCCGGGATACGGCCGGAATTATGACTGCGGCGCAGGCTACTCCGGAGCCGGATACAGTGAAGGAGCGGACGGTGAAGCGAGTTATTCCGGAGCAGGCGGGCAGAATTACGGTTATACTTCAGGCGACGGAAACGAAAGCAGTGATGAAACGGCCGGAGTTTCGGACGGGGAGCCTCAGAATCAGACCCAGAGCTCCTATACCTATTACGCGCAGCCTTCTGCTCCTAAGAAGACAGGCATTCCGACCTGGGCAAAGATACTCATTGTTATCGCAATAGTTCTTGTTGTCATCGGAATCATCGCCTTTTTCGTATCCCTGTACAACGCCATCTTCGGATATGCGAGTTACTACGGCAGCTACAGCGGCGACGGCCTGTACTTTCACGGGATAGATTTTTAGAGGTATGGGGTCTTAACTATGCCTGTTTGACCTGAGAGGCGGAAAATCGCTTTCAGGTCAAGGGGAAATTTGACAAAATTCAATACGCGATATTAAAAGGTCAAGGAATTTATAGGGCGTAGCGCCGATTTCCTTGACCTGTTTCTTTTTTTGTCCACTTTCTGTAAAGATTTGCCTTGACCGAATGAACATAAATTGCACATAAGGTCAAATCAAAAATGGATTGTCCCGAAATAAAATGTAAATAAATATTGAAAAAGGTAATAAATAGAAGTATAATCAAATAAAACCATTTGCAAGAGGAGTATGGAGGACGAAATTGAAGGAGTTAATAGAAAAAGCGAGAAGTATGCTGCTTAGATGCAGGCAGACGCGGGAAAAGTACGTTAAGTCTTTGGCGAGGCTGCCGGAGGGGAAACTTAAGGCAGACGACAGAAACGGCGTGAAATATTACTTTCATTCGGTTGGAGGCAGACAGGTGTATCTGGGGCGAAAGCATCCGGAGCTTGTTAAGGCACTGAAAGAGCGACGTTTTGCAGAAGAAGCGATAGCGGTAATGGATAAAAATGAACGCTGTCTTGAAAATTTGATTGAAAATCTTGAGTCCGCTGCACCGGAAAATATTTTGAAGAAACTACCAAAATCATATATGCCGGAAGACGGAGAGAGCAGTCTTTGCGAAATCGAACTGTTCGGTGAGGAATGGGGGAAAAGAGCGTATCAGAGAAAGGCAAGCCTGGGCAGATATAAAAGCCCTTCTCAGCTGACTCTCAAGGGAGAGCACGTCCGCTCAAAATCGGAGCAGAACATTGCCAATATGCTATATATGAAGGGAATACCGTATCACTATGAGGAAGAGCATCAGTTCGGAGAAGACACTCTAGCTCCGGATTTTACTATCTATGTAAAAAGCGACGGGTCGTTTAAGCTGCTTGAACACTGCGGTGTGATGAACAATCCCAAGTACCGCAGTGACCTGGCCTGGAAAATGTACGTATACATAAAGAACGGGTACATGCCTTTCAGAGATGTGTTTTTCACCTTTGACGATGGGGACGGAAACCTGGACACCCGGTTTATTGAGCACATAATCGACACGTATATGACTTAGCCGGGACGGAGCATAATATATAGAGTGATGTGAGAATACCTCGTCTTTGACAAAGACGGCAAAAACAGCACGTGGGGTCAAGGCGTTTTTTCGCAAAATATGCTGATAGCACATAAAAGGTCAAGGAAATCGGCGCGGTGTCCGGGAAATTCCTTGACCTTTTAATATCGCGTATTGGGTTTTGTCAAATTTCGCCTTGACCGGAAAGCAATTTTTCGCCTCTCAGGTCAAACGGGGGGCGCAGTCAGGCCGCTATTAGCAGCCAATCAAAGCGTTCACCTATTACACCCCTATATATCAAATATCTCCAAACACCGCCTGAGTATCCCGTTCATGTGGGCGATAAGTGTGCCGTAATTGGTGAACGGAACTCCCGCTATTAGGGCCCGCTCCATTCGGTACATGACTTCGCGCTCGTTGAGCATGCAGCCGCCGCAGTGGACTACCAGCCTGTATCCTGAAAGGTCCTCGGGAAATTCGCCGCCGGAGGTGAATGAAAACTCGGGCTCCGCGCCCGTAAACTCTCTTATCCAGCCCGGCAGCTTTACGGTGCCGATGTCCTCGCACTGGCGGTGATGGGTGCAGCCTTCGGATATGAGAATCCGGTCGCCGTCCTTGATTTCTGAAAGGGCAAATGCGCCTTCTGCCGCAGTATCCAGTATTCCCTTGAATCTGGCAAAGAGAATCGAGAAGGAAGTCAGAGGAATGTCCTCGGGAACCATGCGGCTCACTTTGCCGAATACCTGGCTGTCGGTGATGACGGCGGCAGGCTTTTCGCGAAGAGCAGCAAGGGCTCCGGGCAGCTCGTCAGGCTGACAGACTACGGTTATCGCGTGACCGTCCAGAAGGTCGCGGATAGTCTGAACCTGAGGCAGGATGATTCTGCCCTTAGGCGCTGACTCGTCTATAGGCGTTACGAGAACGACGATGCTGCCGGAAGGTATCAGGTCGCGGATAAGCTTGCGCTCTTCGGAGCGTGGCTTTGCGATTTCGGCGATTTTTTCCTTAAGCTCGTTTATGCCCTGCCCGGTTAAAGCGCTGACGAGGACGAAAGGAATGTCAGGGTTTTTGTAGCGGAGATCGTCTGCTCCGCTGGCTCCCGCGCCGCTTCCGCCTGCTGAAAGGGATTCCATTGCAAGGTCAACCTTGTTCAGGGCGACGATGAAAGGAATGTTTCTCTCCCGGAACCTGTCTATGAGCATGCGGTCGTCGTCTGAAAGACCGATGAAGTTGTCGACTACCAGTACGGCTACGTCAGTCCTGGTAAGTATGCGGTTTGCCCGCTTTACCCGTTCTGCGCCGACGCTTCCCGAGTCGTCGATGCCCGGCGTGTCGATTATCAAAACGGGTCCCAGAGGCAGAAGCTCCATGGCCTTGGTCACCGGGTCGGTGGTAGTGCCTTTTACGTTCGACACGATGGAGATGCTCTGTCCGGTAACTGCGTTTACTACGCTGGACTTGCCGGCGTTGCGCCTTCCGAAGAATCCTATGTGGATTCTGTTTGCGGAAGGGGTAAGGTTCAGGTCCGCGGCTCCGCCGGCGCGTTCCTTCGCTTTGTTAAAATCTGAAGTCTCTCTTGCCATGTTCTATCTCCTGAATGTATTCTTCTGCAATTTTGCGGACTTTGTCGTGAGGAATTCTCGGAAGCTCCTTTTCTATGAGAGCCTCGCCTACAGCCTTTGTCTCAGGACGGGCGTAGTCAGTCAGGTACTCCTTCAAAGTCATGAGAGCGTTCGGATGACAGCAGTTGAGAATCTGGTTGTTCTTGCAGAGTGTCATGAAGCGGTCGCCGGTTCTGCCCTCACGGTAACATGCTGTGCAGAAGCTTGGAATGTATCCCAGATCCATGAGCCACTTTACGACCTCGTCCAGGGTGCGGTTGTCGCTAACGTCGAACTGGGCGGAATTTTCCTCCTCAGGCTCCGGCTCGTCGTATCCGCCTACGGAGGTTCTGGAACCGCCGGAAATCTGGGAAATTCCTAGGTGAAGAGCTCTTTCTCTCATAGCCTTGTTTTCGCGGGTCGACATTATCATGCCGGTGTAAGGAACCGCGATTCTGATGATTGCTATGATGCGGGCAAAGAGGTCGTCGGTGATTCCGCCGTCGACTCCTCCGTCAAAGTCGGCAGGGTCTATGTCGTCGGCGTGACGTACTCTCGGAACGCTTATGGTGTGCGGGCCTACGCCGTGAACGGCCTCAAGATGCTCGGCGTGCATGAGGAGTCCGCAGAGCTCGTATCTGTAA
This sequence comes from Candidatus Avanaerovorax faecigallinarum, assembly GCA_019113145.1. GTDB lineage: Bacteria > Bacillota > Clostridia > Peptostreptococcales > Anaerovoracaceae > Avanaerovorax > Avanaerovorax faecigallinarum. The sequence continues at coordinate 1,473 of DXHZ01000039.1, read as the reverse complement.
AGCTCCAGTCCGAAGAGAACACCGAGACCCACGTCGTCGATGCCGCCTTCCATGGCTCTGTCCATGGCCTCCGTGTGCCATGCGTAGTTGTGCTTAGGTCCGGTCGGATGAAGCTTTTCGTAGCTCTCCTTGTTATATGTCTCCTGGAAGAGAATGTAGGTTCCGATGCCGGCTTCCTTAAGCATTCTGTACTCGTCAACCGTGGTTGCGGCGATGTTTACATTTACCCTGCGGATGTCGCCGTTCTTGTGATGAATGGAGTAGACGGTTTTGATGGATTCCAGGATGTACTCGATAGGATTGTTCACAGGGTCTTCGCCTGCTTCCAGGGCGAGACGCTTGTGTCCCATGTCCTGAAGGGCGATAACCTCGCGCCTGATGTCCTCCTGAGTAAGCTTCTTTCTGGCGATGTGCTTGTTCTGGTGATGGTACGGACAGTAGGTGCAGCCGTTTACGCAGTAATTAGAAAGATAAAGGGGCGCAAACATAACTATTCTGTTTCCGTAGTAGTCAAGCTTTATCTTCTCTGCCAGCTTGAACATCTCGTCCACGATTTCAGGGTCGTCGACCTCCAGAAGGAGGGAAGCCTCTCTGTGATCGAGGCCCTTGCCTAAAGCGGCCTTGTCCATGACCTTCCTGTCAAGCTCTTTGTTATCTTTGTTTTCCTCGGCAAATTTCAGAGAATCCATTATCTCGTCGTGAGATATGAATTCTTCAGCCTTTAAAGATTTTGGATCGTACATGTGCTCTTCCTTTCTGTATATTAATAAGTGATGATTTAACCGTTTATGTAAGCCGGAGAATCTCCCCGGTCAGTGACTATCTCGTAGCCTATTTCCATCATGGAAGCTTTCAGCTGAGCCAGGTTTTCCGCCGCTTCGCAGCCCGTGTTAAGCTTGTTGTCGTAGAGGGAATAGTTTTTCCTGGCGTTTTCCGGCGACAGGTTCGGCATGATGACGTTGGCGCCTGCGAGAATTCCCCGTGTCCGGCCGTCTTCAGCCGCCGTTCCCAGGGCCGTGGTGGCGGGAAGGAGGAGATCCGGCCTCATGAGCCTTATGACGGACAAAAGCCGCAGGGTCAGTTCCGCGGAGCCTTTGGCCTCACGCTCAAAAGGTGTTCCCTTAGCGGGGATAAAAGGCCCGATTCCCACCATGGCAGGCTTAAACTCCCAAATGAACCGAAGATCCTCTATGAGATTTGACCTGGTCTGATAAGGGGAACCTACCATGAAGCCGCAGCCTGTCTGGTAGCCGAGCTCTTTAAGGCTTCTAAGGCATCCCATGCGGTTTTCAAAACTCATTTCGTCGGGGTGCAGTTTTCCGTAGTGACCGCAGTCTGCCGTTTCGTGGCGCAGAAGGAATCTGTCGGCTCCTGCTTCTTTAAGGGACCGGTAGCTTTCCCGGCTTCTCTCGCCTACGGAAAGGGTGATGGCGCAGTCCGGAAACCTCTCCCTGATTGCGGATACTGTATGCA
>DXHZ01000038.1 GCA_019113145.1 Candidatus Avanaerovorax faecigallinarum | reverse complement strand
ACTTTTCTCCTTTCTCCAGATATAATACCATAATATGGAAATTATTACAAAAAATTTCTGATGGGTTATAAAATAAGCATTTATTTTTGATGAATCGTCGCCGTGTTTGCCAAAGTGTGAGGTTTCACGACTTCTCGGCAAAATAGTTTGCCCTAAATACTCAAGAGATAATAATATATGGCAAACTATTCTCATTCAAAGCCGGAAATCTGGTCGTAAAAGTACGCCGCTGGGGAAATTGAGCCATTAAAACGCTCAAAAAATGCATTTTAAAGAGGTAGAAGTAAGGATATTTGTTCGATAATTTGCCGACAAAGCCTTTGACACAGGATAATTTGCAAACTCGGTTTGCCAACAAGTCCATCGGCACAAGCTAAATGTCAAACTCGGTTTGCCTGAGTGACCTTTGGCGCAATGTAGCTGGCAAACTCGGTTTGCCTGAGTGACCATTGACGCGATGTAACCGGCAAACCAGTTTTGGCTGAATTTCAAGGCTCTCTACCGCCGTATTCTGTATACACGCGAAGGGTAAAGGAAACAATCCGCCTTAGATTCTGAATTTTTCGTAATGTTGTTAAATTGTTGACAATATTTTAACAGAGGAATACAATATCCAGTGGGAAATTTGTTATGTTTGGAGGTAAGAAAATGTTCAAAAAATTTACCAATGGATGCGTGCATCTGGTAAACCGCTTTTTACCGGATCCGTTCATCTTCTGTATCGTGCTGACGGTGATTGTATTTATCGCTGCGATCCCGGCAACCGATGCATCTCCTATGGAAGTTGTAGGAGGCTGGGGAGCAGGAATCTGGAGTCTGCTGTCCTTTACCAGCCAGATGATTCTGGTATTGGTACTGGGTACTGCTCTTGCCAACGCTCCCGTAGTTAAGAGACTGGTGGAGCGCATTGCTTCAGTAGCCAAGAGCCCTTTCCAGGGAATCGTAATCGTTACTTTTGTGTCCCTTGTTGCCTGCTGGGTTAACTGGGGATTCGGTCTCGTAGTCGGAGCCATCCTTGCCAAGGAAATCGCAAGACAGGTAAAGGGAATCGACTACAGACTTCTCATTGCGTCCGCATATTCCGGATTCGTTATCTGGCATGCCGGATTTTCAGGTTCCATTCCGCTGGCACTGGCAACTCCGGGCGAAGATGCTCTTCTTGCTGCAACTGGCGGAGCAGTATCCACGCCTATTCCTACGTCTGAGACAATCTTTGCACCTTATAACCTTTTGATGGTACTTGTAATTTTAGTTTGTCTTCCGTTTATCAACGCAAAGATGCATCCGTCTCCTGACGAGACCGTCACCGTAGATACCAACCTTCTCGTTGACGAGGTAAGAGTATTCAAAAAGCCTGAGACACCTGCAGAGAAGATGGAAAACAGCGTAATCGCATCGATGATTATCGCCGTTCTTCTCCTGGCTTACCTGGTTTACTACTTCACCAACAACGGCTTCAACGTTACCCTGGATATAGTAAACACTATCTTCCTCATGCTGGGTATCGTCTGCCACAAGACGCCTATAGCGTATGTAAGCGCTATCACCGACGCGGCAAAAGGTTCTGCCGGAATCATACTGCAGTTCCCGTTCTACGCAGGAATCATGGGTATGATGACATTCTCCCTGGACGGAGGACAGTCCCTTGCCAGCGTTATCAGTAACTTCTTCGTATCCATTTCCACAGAGGTTACCTTCCCGCTGTTCACATTCCTGTCCGCAGGTATCGTAAACTTCTTCGTACCTTCAGGCGGCGGCCAGTGGGCAGTTCAGGGACCTATCATGATGCCTGCAGCTCTCGAGCTTGGCGTAGACCCTGCCATCGCAGGTATGGGTATTGCCTGGGGTGACGCATGGACTAACATGATTCAGCCGTTCTGGGCGCTTCCTGCACTGGGTATCGCGGGTCTTTCCGCAAGAGACATCATGGGATACTGCATCATCACGCTCCTGTTCTCCGGAATAGTTGTGTGCGCAGGATTCCTTATAGTCGGACTCATTTAGGGACAAAAAGTGCAAACCTGATTTTTTCGCCTGCACCCGGGTTAACCTGAAGTGCAGGCGCTTCACGTTTTGTCCGAAGAAAATTTTGCTAACTTTTTAACAAAAATCCTCAAAAGCCCGCCGCCGCCGTTGTATTTTAAAGGTCAGTGTGATATAATTACTTGTAGCGCGGCTTTAGGGCAGCACGGAGATATTAAGTAGACAATATTTTGTAGAAAGGTGATTTTAGACATGATTAACAAAGTAATTACTGCCGATGAAGCAGTTGCCGGCGTTAAAGACGGTATGACCATAATGGTCGGCGGCTTCCTCGGAACCGGATCACCGGAAATCCTTATGGATGCTCTGGTAAGAAAAGGAGTAAAACACTTAACCGTAATCGCCAACGACGGCGGACTTGACCAGGGTCAGTACGGCGCAAGAACTCCTAGAGGCGTAGGTAAGCTTCTGGAGCACCACATGGTTGACCACATCATCGCTTCCCACCTGGGAGTTAACCCTAAGCTGAACGAGCAGTTTGCAGAGGGTACCCTCACTTACACCCTCGTACCGCAGGGAACTCTTGCAGAGAAGATCAGAGCAGCAGCTTACGGTCTCGGCGGAGTGCTTACACCGACCGGTCTGGGAACACCTATGGAAACCGAGAAGGACGAGCTCGGCAGAGATAAGGAAGTAATCGAAATCGACGGAAAGAGATACCTCCTTGAGAGACCTCTCCATGCGGATTACGCATTCTGCAGAGCAACCGTTGCCGATACTTTCGGAAACTTCATGTGCGCTAAGGCTACTAAGAACTTCAACTATCCTATGGCAGGAGCTGCAGACAAGGTTATCGTAGCTACCGAGAAGCTGGTAGAGGTAGGCGAGGTTGATCCGGATACATTCGCAATTTCCGGCGTACTGGTAGATTCAGTTGTAGGAGGGGAAGAAAGATGGCAGATATAAAAGTAAGAATTGCTAAGAGAGTAGCTAAAGAATTAAAAGACGGAGACGTTGTAAATCTTGGAATCGGTCTCCCTACTATGGTTTCTGACTACCTTCCTGAAGGCGTAACCGTAACCCTTCATTCCGAGAACGGATTTACCGGACTTGACGCAGCGGCTGAAGAAGGCAAGGAAGACGTTGATATCATTAACTCCGGCGGAGCTTACGTAACCGCAGTTCCTTGGGTTAACTACTTCGACACCGCAACCTCCTTTGGAATCATCAGAGGCGGCCACGTTGACGCTACCATTCTTGGAGCTATGCAGGTTGCTGAAAACGGAGACCTTGCCAACTGGATCATCCCTGGCAAGAAGGTTGCCGGAATGGGCGGAGCAATGGACCTGGTATCCGGAGCCAAGGAAGTAATCATTGCCATGACCCACACCCAGAAGGGTAACCACAAAATCCTCGAGAAGTGCACTCTTCCGCTTACCGCAGAGAAGTGCGTAAACCTCATCGTAACCGAAATGGGCGTTATGAAGGTAACCGATGAAGGCCTCGTAGTAACCGAGCTTCATCCGGACTACACCAAAGAAGACATCCAGGCTGCAACAGGCTGCAAGCTGATCTTCGCCGACGACCTGAAGCCGATGGAAGAGGAATAAGAACTGTAATAAACCGGATAATCAACTGGAACGGGAAATCCCGGACTCACGCGAGTTCGGGATTTTTTAGTGGCGCTGTGGCTGCCGGGTTCTACAACGCGGTTTAGTAAAATCACAGTGCAGCGGGACTTTTCATGAAAGTGCAGACCGTGGAGGCTTTGAAAGTGAGGAGCCGTTTGGTCGAATCCGAAATCAGAGAGTAAAAAACCAAAGTTTCTTGGCTTTTCAACAGATAAGTGCGATAAAAACCAAGATGAAAAAGGGAAATCAGCATAGTTTAGTCGTAATTATCGCCAATACAGTAAGTATACACCAGTAAATGTAAATATAAGGAAATTAAGATTGGCTTTTAAGGTCCGAGAAAGCGATTTGACCAAGAAAAATTGGTTTTAAAGCTGAAAATTAGAGGTTTGACCAAGATAAAATTGGCTTTCCAATCGAAAACCCCCAGTTTGACCAAACCGGGGGTTTTGTTGCCTTAAGCTGATAGGTTGGGGTTGTACTGCCTGAAGTCACCTGCTGCCCATGCCCGCCGGCCGCACACCGGCCGGCAGCAGATCTACTGAATGAATTTCTTTTCCCATTTGTCGCCGCGGTAGCGTATGACGAAGAATACGATTCGGCAGACCCAGTCGATGAACATGGCGAGCCATACGCCGATGACGCCGAGACCGAGGTATTTGGCGAATATTACGCCGAAGACGATTCGGAATACCCACATGGAGCCGATGGCAACAATCATGGTGAAGGTTGTGTCGCCTGCGGCTTTGAGGGTCTGAGGGAAGGTGAAGGCCATTGGCCAGAGTATTATTCCGATGATGCCGTGAAGGAGAATCAGGATTCTCGCCATGTCGGCAGCCTCGTCGGATACGTTGTAAAGCTTCAGAATGAGAGGCATTATGGCCATTATGAAAAGGCAGGAGCCGGCCATTGCTATGTACGCGATCTTCATAAGCTTTGCAGTGTAGTAGCGGGCGGCTTTGAAGTGGTGGGCGCCGACGCACTGGCTGACGATGGTGACCATGCCGGTACCGATGGCTGAGGCCGCTACGCACTGGAAGCTGGACACGGTGTTGCCTATGGCGTTGGCTGCGATGGAGGCGGTGCCGAAGGCGGAAACAACGCTGAGAAGCATGATTTTGCCCAGCTGGAACAGGCTGTTTTCCACGCCGTTTGGAACGCCGATGCGGCAGATGTTGGCGATGAGGTTCTTTTCAGGCCGAAAGCCTTTGAAAGTGTCTATGTGAATAGGAAGAGTTTTCTTCCTCAGAAGTCCCATTATGATGAACATACCGGCGATTCTTGAGACGGTCGTAGGGATTGCCACGCCTTCCACCTCCATCTTTACGACAAAGATGAGCAGCGCGTTTCCGCAGACGTTTAGTGCGTTCATAAAGAGTGAAACCTTCATTGATACGGCGGAGTTGCCCATGATTCTGAACAGGGCCGCTCCTGCACTGTAGACGGCGTAAAATGGAATGGAGATTTCAACTATGTTGAAGTAGGTTTTGGCGTAGTTCATAACGTCCTCGTCCACGGAGCCGAACAGTCCGTGAAGGACCGGATTTCTGAAAAGATAGAGCAGAGCCGTAATCACCGCCGATACGAAAAGAATGAATACCGTCAGCTGCCTTGCGGCGTCGTTGGCCATGGAAAGACGCTTCTGGCCTATGTACTGGCCGGCTACCACTGCGCCTCCTGCGGCAAGGGCGGTAAAGGCGTTCACCATGAGAACGTTTACTGTGTCAACAAGAGACACTGCGGATACTGCCGACTCGCCGACTACGGCAACCATTATGGAATCGGCAAGGCCTACGGTTATGGCAAGGGTCTGCTCTACTATCAAAGGCAGAATCAGCCGTTTTATTCTGGCGTTGCTGAAAGTTACACCATGTTCCTCTCCCATTTATTATCAAACTCTCCTCTCAAAAAAGTTTTCTGAAAAACATTTATTTGCGCAATGAATATTTTATCACTTTTTGCCCGGGGAAGAAAGAGGGCTACTCGTTATATTATTATCAAAAATAAACCTGAGACGGTTGACTTTACGAGGTGAGAGGAGTAATATAAAACTAAGCGTGTATACAAGATTCTCCGCCCTGACAGGCGGGGGATTGGAACATGATGACGCGGCCAAAGGCTGAAAACTTCAGGTTTTGGCGACGTGTCCGCATGCAAATAACCTATATCAAGGAAGGAGAACGATTGAGATGAGAAAACTCAAGACCATGGATGGTAACACCGCTGCCGCACATGTGGCTTATGCCTTCACCGAGGTAGCTGCCATCTATCCTATCACACCGTCTTCGCCGATGGCTGAGAGCATGGACGAATGGACTGCTCAGGACAGAAAAAACATTTTCGGCGAAAAGGTAAAAATTGTTGAAATGCAGTCCGAAGGAGGAGCTGCCGGAGCTGTGCACGGATCTGTAGCAGCAGGTTCCTACACCTCCACATTCACCGCTTCTCAGGGATTGCTTCTTATGATTCCGAACATGTATAAGCTGGCTGCAGAGCAGACTCCTACGGTATTCCACGTATCTGCAAGAGCCCTTGCTACTCATGCTCTTTCCATATTCGGAGACCAGTCCGACGTAATGAGCGTTCGTCAGACAGGCTTTGTAATGCTCGCTTCCAACAGTGTACAGCAGGTTATGGACCTTGCTGCAGTTGCGCACCTTTCCGCTATCAGCGGCAAGCTCCCTGTGCTTCACTTCTTTGACGGATTCAGAACCTCCCACGAATATCAGAAGATAGAGACCTGGGATTACGATGAACTGAAGAGCATGGTTGACTGGGAGGCAGTTAAGAGATTCAGAGCAAGCGCATTAAATCCTATGCATCCTCATGCAATGGGAAGTGCAGAGCAGCCTGAGAGCTTCTTCCAGCACAGAGAGGCTATCAACACCGCATACAACGAAACAGCCGATCTCGTAAACGACTACATGCAGAAGGTTAACGAGAAGATCGGAACAGACTATAAGCCGTTCAACTACTACGGAGCTCCTGATGCAGATACCATCGTTATCGCTATGGGTTCCGCATGCGACGCTGCAGAGGAAGTTATCGACTACCTCAATGCAAAAGGCAAGAAAGTCGGCATCATAGAGGTACACCTCTACAGACCGTTCTCCACTAAATATCTCCTTAACGTTATGCCAAAGACAGTTGAGAAGATCGCTGTTCTCGACAGAACAAAAGAGCCTGGCGGCGTAGGCGAACCGCTCTATCTGGACGTAGTATCCGCTCTGAGAGGAACTGATTTTGAGAAGTGCCTCATCACCGGAGGACGTTACGGACTGGGTTCCAAGGACGTTCAGCCTGGAGATATCCTCGCTGCTTACGAAAACCTCTGGGCAGCAGAGCCTAAGAAAGAGTTCACTCTTTCCATCAACGACGACGTTACCAACCTGTCCCTCACTCCTTCCGAGTACCCTGACACCGTTCCTGCAGGAACAGTTCAGTGTAAGTTCTGGGGACTCGGCGGTGACGGAACTGTCGGCGCTAACAAGAACAGCGTTAAGATCATTGGCGACCACACCGACAAGAAGGTTCAGGCATACTTCCAGTATGACTCCAAGAAATCCGGCGGCGTAACCATTTCCCACCTGAGATTTGGAGACGAGCCTATCAAGTCCACATATTACGTAAAGCAGGCAGACTTTGTTGCATGTCACAACGAAGCATACGTACATCAGTACAGAATGGTAGAGGACGTTAAGCCGGGCGGATACTTCCTCCTGAACACCACCTGGACCGATGCAGAGCTGGAAGAGCAGCTCCCTGCAACCATGAAGAGATACATCGCAAAGAACAACGTACAGTTCTACACCTGCGATGCAGTATCCATCGCCAAGGAAATCGGCCTCGGAGCAAGAAGAACCAACTCCGTACTCCAGGCTGCATTCTTCAAACTGGCCAACATCATTCCTATCGAGCAGGCTGAAGAGTACATGAAAGACGCTATCAGACACACTTACGGACGTAAGGGTGAGAACATCGTCAACATGAATATCGCAGCCGTTGATAAGGGAATCAGCGATATTCACAAGGTAGAAGTACCTGCATCATGGGCTGACTGCGCTGACGACGCTGCTCCTAAGAAGGAAGTAGGACGCGACCAGTTCCACACCGATTACCTGAACGAAGTAGTAGTTCCTTACAGCAAGCTGGAAGGCGACGACATTCCGGTTTCCGTATTCACAAAGACTTCAACGGGTATGGTTCCGAGCGGAAACGCAGCTCATGAGAAGAGAGGAATCGCAACGGACGTTCCTGTATGGACCAAGGAAAACTGTATCCAGTGTAACCAGTGCGCATACGTTTGTCCGCATGCAGCAATCAGACCGTTCGTTCTGGACGAGAAGGAAGCTGCAAACATCGACGGAGACTATGTAGAGATGAAGGGTAAGGGCACTGAAGGAAAGCTCTTCACCATCGGTATCTCCGCCCTTGACTGCGTAGGCTGCGGCTCCTGTGCACAGGTTTGTCCGGCTAAGGAAAAGGCCCTGAACATGGTAGCCGTTTCCGAAGAAGTTACAGAGAAAGAACAGAAGAAGTACGACTACCTCTTCGCAGAAGTTTCCGAGAAGGAAGTACCTTTCGCAGAGACTACAGTTAAAGGCTCCCAGTTCAAGCAGCCGCTCCTCGAGTTCTCCGGAGCATGCCCTGGATGCGGTGAGACTCCTTACGCTAAGCTCATCACTCAGCTCTTCGGTGACAGAATGTTCATCGCCAACGCTACGGGCTGCTCCTCCATCTGGGGTAACAGCTTACCGAGCACTCCGTACACCGTAAACAGAGAAGGAAGAGGTCCTGCATGGGCTAACTCCCTGTTCGAGGACAACGCTGAGTTCGGTCTTGGTATGGCAGTTTCCATGAAGGTTCGCCGTCAGGAAATGAAGGCTGTAGTAGAGAGACTTGAGGGAACCCTCGGCGCTACCGCAACTGCATGGATCGACGGAATGAACGACGCTCAGGCTGCTGAGATCGCAGGAAAGGCGCTCCTTACTGCATGCGAAAAGATCGCGGCAGAGAACGAAGACGCGCAGTACGTTGTAGACAATAAGGATATGCTTATCAAGCCGTCCGTATGGATCTTCGGCGGTGACGGATGGGCTTATGATATCGGTTACGGCGGACTTGACCACGTAATCGCTTCCGGCGAGAACGTAAACATCATGGTATTCGATACCGAGGTTTACTCCAATACCGGCGGACAGTCCTCCAAGTCCACTCCTATCGGCGCAGTAGCTAAGTTTGCTGCTTCCGGTAAGTCCGTAAAGAAGAAGGATCTGGTTCAGATCGCAATGGCTTACGGCTATGTATACGTAGCTCAGATCGCTATGGGCGCAGACCAGAACCAGACTCTGAAGGCTATCAGAGAGGCTGAGGCTTACGACGGTCCTTCCATCATCATCGCTTATGCACCATGCATCAACCACGGTGTAAAGAAGGGCATGAACAAGGCTCAGGAAGAGATGAAGCACGCAGTAGCTTCCGGATACTGGAACCTGCTGAGATTCAATCCGCAGCTTGCTGAGGAAGGAAAGAATCCGCTCATCATCGACAGCAAGGAAGCAACCGAAAACTACAGAGACTTCCTCATGGGAGAAGTTCGTTACAACTCCCTGTCCCTCAGATTCCCTGAGAGAGCTGAAGAACTCTTCACCAAGTCCGAAGAGATGGCTAAGGAAAGATACGAACACCTCAAGGCTCTGCAGAAGAGCTACGACGAGGAATAGTACCTCATCTCAAATATTGAAATCAGAAACACCCGCGCCGTGTATGGTGCGGGTGTTTTTCGTGGTGGTGCGCCCGGCGGCGCACGTTTCTTAGGGGTGAAAGTCCCAAATCCGCCCGGTAGCGGGAAGGACGTAGCCGAAGGCAAGGGTGTCCACCGTGAGGTGGAATCTGAAGGAAGCCGGATGTGGGGAACC
>DXHZ01000037.1 GCA_019113145.1 Candidatus Avanaerovorax faecigallinarum | reverse complement strand
ACACCGGCCTGCTGCTGTTCGGGGATGTGGGAACCGGCAAGTCCTTTTTCGCCGGTTGTATCGCCAACGCCCTGCTTGACCGGGATGTGCCGGTGCTGATGACGAACTTTCCCACCATCCTGAACCGCCTGACGGGGATGTTTTCCGAGGACAGGGCTGACTTTATCGCCAGCTTTGACGAGTACGACCTGCTTATCATTGACGATCTGGGTGTGGAGCGCAGCACCGAGTATGCGATGGAGCAGATGTTTTTCGTCATTGACAGCCGCTACCGCAGCCGCAGGCCCATGATAATCACCACCAACCTGAAGCTGGCCGAACTCAAGAACCCGCCTGACCTGGCCCACGCCCGTATCTATGACCGTATCCTGGAACGGTGCGCCCCGATCCTCTTTGCCGGGAAGAACTTCCGGGAGGAAAACGCCGGAGCCACCAGGCAGGCGGCGAAAGACATTGTAAACCGTAAGCATGAGTAATTTTGTGCCGGACGGCGCAGACCCGCCCGGAGAAAGGAGCGCCATGAGCGAAGAAACCCGTACCATGCAGACCGCAGACACCTCTCCGGCCAGAGCGCCGGAGGACGCCCCCGCGCTGGTAAAGAAAATCGGCAAGACCACCTACAAGGTGCGCGTCCATTTCAGCGATACCAGCACCGAAACCATGAGCGACAAAATCAAGCGTATGCTCAAAAACGAAATACAGCAGATGTGACCGGCTGATAAAGCCAGCCGCCTTGTGTTAAACTGATGACGGTACACGCCAAAACTTTTAGCCAAGGAGGACATGAAAATACTGTACACAGAAAAAGAGAAAAATGAGATCGAGCGCGTCCGCAAAGTGTTTGAGAAACATATCCGGCAGATGACCGCTTATGATTTGGTTTGGTCGGATAAGGTCGGCTATGTGTGGCTGGCAATATCTATCGACCCGGTCTATATTGACACCGGCAACTGGATAGAGTCCGCTGCTGGTCTTTGTAATGAGTGCTTGAATGATATAGCACTGGATGTTTTTGGAATGACCGGAAACGACCATGACTTCGAGGACGCCGATCCGCTGGAACTGGCCGAGATTAAGCGGCGCTGGAAACCCTATATCGACCAACTGCCGGAATATGCGTACCTTTGCGACGAACTGTTAAGCAGGAGAAAATAACCCATCCGCAAAAGTGTCAGGAGCTAAAATCTGCTTCTGGCACTTTTTTTGTGGCTTTTTTGTGAATTTGATTAAAAAGTCCTTGACAACTCGTTTCGGGCAAAACCCGTGAAGACATCGAAAAGGTTTTTGGAAAGTGCATCATAATCGCCGACAGTCTTTCGGAGCTTGAGATGCTTAACGATTATGCGGGCGCAAAGGGCGGAACGTGCAGCGCCGGAATCCGCATAAATCCCCTTTTCACCATGGACGGCGAATCTCCGTCTCCGGGCAAGTTCGGAATAGATGAAGAGCTTCTGACTCCGGAAAATCTTGACTTTCCGAACCTTAAAATTACCGGAATCCACGTTCACCTGAAGTCTCAGATTCTCGATGCGGATACACTCTGTCGGTACTACGAAAACTGCTTTGACCTGGGACGGCGCATAAACGCCCTTCCCGGCGTCTGTATAGAATTCATCAACTTCGGCAGCGGAATAGGCACGGTCTACGACAAAGCCTGTGAGAAGCCTTTGGATTTTGACAGAATCGCCCTCACGGTTAAAAAGCTTGTGAAAATGAACGAAACAACCCTCCGCGTAAAGCTTATCTTTGAGACGGGACGTTTTCTCGTCTGCAACACAGGCACGTATTACACGAAAATTACAGATAAGAAAGTTTCCCGCGGCCGGACGTACCTTATCGTTGAAAACGGTCTGAACGGCTTTCTGAGGCCGGCGGTGGCCCAGCTCCTTAAAAGAAATACCGGCTCATACCCTGAATGGGGACAGGAGCCGCTTTACACCTCACCGGGTCAGTGTTCCTTCAGCCTGCCTGAACGCTCCGAAGACGATGAAAAAGAAACTGTCGATATAGCCGGAAACCTGTGCACGCCCCTTGACGTTATGGCAGAATGCATCACTCTGCCGGTTGCGGAAACTGGCGACATCATTGCGGTAACTAATGCCGGAAGCTACGGCTTTACCCTTTCCCCGGCGATGTTTTCAAGCCACAGGCCGCCGAAGGAATTCCTGTTGTAATGCGGCGTAATATTTTGTTTTACAGAACAATATTTTTAAATTTATCTTGTTGACAGACTACAATATCAGCGTTAATATAGTACTGTATTTGATTAAGACTATATATTGAATCAGTATAATTATTACGAAACGAGGTAAAGACCCATGAAACACGAATTTCCGGTTACGTTAACCAAGACACCTAAGACCAAGCCTGCCGCTAAAGGCCTGAGATTCGGTACAGAATTCACAGACCACATGTTCATCATGGACTACGATGACGAAAAGGGCTGGGATAACGGCAGAATAGTTCCTTACGGACCTATTGAGCTGGATCCGGCTTCCGTCGTTTTACACTACGGACAGGAGATGTTCGAAGGACTTAAGGCATATAAGACGGATAAGGGAGTTGTTCAGCTGTTCCGTCCTTACATGAACGCAAAGCGCACCAACAACACCAACGACAGACTCTGCATCCCGGAAATCGACGAAGACCTGTTCGTAGACGCTATAAAGGCTCTGGTTGCAGTGGACAAGGACTGGATACCTGAAGGTGAAGGAACGGCTCTTTACATCAGGCCTTTCATCTTCGGCGACGAGGCATTCCTCGGTGTAAGACGTTCCAGGACATACAAGTTTATGATTATATTAAGCCCTGTAGGCCCTTACTTTGAAAGCGGTCTCGCTCCTACCAAGATGTACGTCGAGGACGTATACGTAAGAGCGGTCAAAGGCGGTACCGGCGAAGCAAAGTGCGGCGGAAACTACGGCGGAAGCCTTAAGGCGCAGGAAATCGCTCACGAAAAGGGTTACGAACAGATTCTGTGGCTGGACGCTTACGAGCAGAAGTACATAGAGGAAATCGGCTCCGCCAACGCATTCTTTGTAATCGGAGACGAAATCGTAACAAGCGAGCTCAACGGCTCTATCCTTCCGGGAATCACCAGAGATTCTATCATCGCTCTCTGCAAGAAGAAAGGCTACAAGATTTCAGAGAGAAAGGTTTCCATCGACGAGCTCGAGGACGCGTACAGAAAAGGACAGCTTAAGGAAATGTTCGCTTCCGGAACGGCCGCCATCGTATCCCCTGTCGGAGAGCTTCTCTACAAGGGCGAGCACATGGTCATCAACGACAACAAAATAGGCCCTGTCGCTCAGGAAATGTACGATACCATCTACGGAATCCAGACCGGAAAGATCGAAGATTTCATGGGCTGGACGGTGCCTGTAGAATAACTGGAGAAAGATATGAAATATTCACTCGATACTCTGAGTGACAGGCTCAGCGCTCTCGCCCTGTTCAGAGGTGTTCTTGAAACCGACGTAACGGCAAAGCTTTTAAAGCTCACAGGCGCTGCAGGCGATAAAAACCCCGGGGACTTTTACGGTCTCTGGGGTAGTTTCACGTCAGCCCTCTATTCGGAAGGCGGCGACCTGGGTCTGTTCGTAAAAGAGTCAGTATTAAACGATAAAAATCCATATATCATCGCACGTCTTAAGGGCGAACCGGTACCTCCCGCCATGGAGCAGGCTCTCGACGCGGAGCTTGACATTCTCTCGGCCGTAACAGAAATCACACCTGAGAGCATTCTCCCTTCCGCAAAGGAAGCCGGACTTCCCGGCTGGGATACCACTCCGTGCTTCTTACGCGACGCGTACTATGAAATGCTCTCCACCCTTTCCACTTTGGGCTTCGGTCTCTACAGAAAGTACCACGCCTTTAAGGTTAAGGACGGAAAGATCGTACCAATAAAGCATCCTGACCATCAGAGTCTGGACTCGTTATACGGCTATCAGCGTGAGCGGGCCAAAATTCTCGCAAACACTGAAGGCTTTGCCAGAGGGCTTCCGGCCTCCAACGTTCTCCTCTACGGAGATGCGGGCACAGGAAAATCCTCCACCATCAAAGCCTGCGCATGGGCCTGTCACGACAAAGGCGTCCGCCTGGTGGAATTTGACAAGAGAGAGCTTCGGAACATGCCCGATGTTATAGAAAGGCTTTCCTACCTGCCTCTGAAGTTCATCTTCTACATCGACGATCTCAGCTTTTCCGCAGGAGACGACAGTTTCTGCGAGCTTAAGGGAATCCTTGAGGGAAGCGCCGCCACAAAGCGTGAAAACGCGGTAATTTACGCCACCAGCAACAGGCGGCATCTGGTTCAGGAGACCATGGAGTCCAGAATGGGAAGCGATATTCACTTAAGCGATACCCTTCAGGAGACCATGAGCCTTTCCGCGCGCTTTGGCCTTACGGTTACCTTCTCAAAGCCTGAGAAAGACACCTACCTTGACATAGTCCGAAATCTTGCAAAGGAATACGACATTAAAATCGACGACGACGAGCTCTGCACAAAGGCTGAAGCCTTTGCCATAAGAAGTCAGGGAAGAAGCCCGAGAACGGCCAAACAGTTCGTCCAGCTTCTTAAGGTGGGAATATAGAATCGAGGTTTTACCACAGAAGCGCCGGAGTAATCGCGGGCCTCGGTTCTTTCGGCGCGGACGTATGCGGAAAGTGCATCAGCGTCTGTCCTCTTGCGTATATTGAATAGAACCATGTAAAACGCCCCTGCCTTTCCGGATACGGATTGACAGGGGTATCTTTCTCCCGATTGTATTATTCAGTTTCCCTTTACCCAGCTTATAATCTCATCGGTTTTATCATCCACTTCCGAGCCCTTAACCGCAAGACCTGAAGCAATCTTCGCTCCGGGACATGTCTCTGCGATTCTGCTTTCAATTCTGCCCATTCCGCTTCCCTCATGGGTGCAGAACGGATGTATTGTCTTCCCGTCCCAGTCATAAGATTCCAGAAACGTGTAAACCGCCATCGGCATGTCGCCGCAGTAATTTGGAAAGCCGAGGTAGATTTCATCGCAGCCTTCAAGGCTTTCAGGCTTTGCAAGAAGCTCCGGCCTTGCCTTTGATTTAAAATCTTCTACGACCTGTTTCACGCATGTATCATAATCTTCAGCGTAAGGCGTTTTCTGCTCAAGCTTGAATAAATCCGAACCGGCAGCTTCCGCGATAACTTTCGCAGCCCGTTCCGTATTGCCCACAGAAAGATTTTTCCTCTCTCCCGCAAAGTGATTTTCGCCTGCTCTTGAATAAAATACAGTCAGACATTTCATTCTCTATCATCCCTTTCGTTTAAGTGTTTTACCTTTCGGTAAAGATGTTACCACTGAATCGGCTTTTTAATCTCATTCTATCAACATTGCATCCCCGTATGAAAAGAATCTGTACTTCTCTCTTACCGCTTCCTCGTACGCCGAGAGAATCTTCTCCCTGTCGTAAAGAGCCGAAACCAGCATCATGAGAGTGGAGCCCGGCAGATGGAAGTTGGTGATTAAAGCGTCAATCATCTTAAACTCGTAGCCCGGATAGATGAAAATATCCGTGCTTCCCGCTCCGGGTCTGATTTCATACCGGCCTGTACCGGCGTCCTTCACGGAAGCGCTTTCAACGGTTCTGACCGACGTGGTTCCCACGGCGACTATTCTGCCGCCTGCAGCCTTTGTTTCGTTTATCATTCTCGCCGTCTCTTCGCTGACGCTGTACTCCTCGAAGTGCATGTGATGGTCTTCGATGTTTTCACACTTCACCGGCCTGAACGTTCCTATACCGACGTGGAGAGTTACATAAGCGCATTTCACGCCCTTTTCCTCGCACTTTGACAGAAGCTCCTTCGTAAAGTGAAGTCCCGCCGTAGGAGCCGCAACGGATCCCTCTTCACGGCAGTACACCGTCTGGTACATATCCCGGTCCTCATCCTCGGCTGCACGTTCTATATACGGCGGAAGAGGCATGGAGCCCACTTCCTCAAGTCTTTCCATGAATATGCCGTCGTATCGGAATCTGACCTTTCTGGTACCGTCCTCTCCGAAGGCTTCTATGTCGGCCTTAAGCCGTTTTCCTTCATCGTCACAGAAAGTTACCGTATCTCCCGGCTTCAGTCTTCTTCCGGGTCTCACCATGGATTCCCAGAGATCGCCGTCAAGGCGCTTGATAAGGAGAAACTCGACCTTCGCTCCCGTACCCTCCTTCACTCCGAAAATACGGGCGGGAAGAACCTTGGAATCGTTCATTACGAGGCAGTCTCCCGGATTCAGATACTCCAGTATGTCGCAGAAATGTCTGTGGCTTACGGTTCCGTCTTTCCGGTTCAGAACCATGAGCCTGCACCGGTCCCTTTCCTCCAAAGGGTGCTGGGCTATGAGCTCTGCAGGAAGCTCATAGCTGAAATCGTCCGTCT
The DNA here is from genome assembly GCA_019113145.1 of Candidatus Avanaerovorax faecigallinarum. Lineage (GTDB taxonomy): Bacteria > Bacillota > Clostridia > Peptostreptococcales > Anaerovoracaceae > Avanaerovorax > Avanaerovorax faecigallinarum. The sequence goes on along the minus strand of DXHZ01000037.1, from coordinate 15,052 downwards.
TCATTATATCTAATCTTCCTTTCCAGGAATCTCGATTCCCATGTGATGATAGCCCGCGTCAGATACCATTCTTCCCTTCTGGGTTCTGTAGAGAAGTCCCTTCTGGATAAGGTACGGTTCATACGCATCCTCTATGGTTATTCTCTCCTCCCCGATAGCGGCGGCTATGGTATCTATACCTACAGGTCCTCCGCCGAACTTCTCTATTATGGCGGTGAGGATTTCTCTGTCTATTCTCTCAAGGCCCATGCCGTCAACGCCAAGCGCCCTCAGAGCCTCCTTCGTGATACTGGCGTCTATCTGTCCGTTTCCTCTTACCTGTGAAAAGTCTCTCACCCTCTTAAGAAGTCTGTTGGCGACTCTCGGCGTACCTCTGGAGCAGCTTGCCATAAGCTCGAGGGATTCTTCATCAGGCTCGACGCCTAAAAGCGAGGCTGAACGCTTTATTATCTTCTTAAGCTCATCCTCAGTGTAAAGCTCGAACTTGCTTATAACTCCGAATCTGTCACGGAGAGGTGCAGAAAGGCTTCCCGCCCTGGTGGTGGCCCCTATGAGGGTGAACTTTGCTATATCAAGGCGTATGGACCTCGCAGACGGCCCCTTGCCTATGATTATATCGAGAGCATAGTCCTCCATTGCCGAGTAAAGAACTTCCTCAACAGACCTGTTCAGCCTGTGAATCTCGTCTATAAACAGAACGTCGTTATCGCTGAGATTGGTAAGAATGGCGGCAAGATCCCCTGCTCTTTCTATGGCAGGTCCCGACGTAATCTTTATGTCCACGCCCAGCTCGTTTGCTATAATTCCCGCCAGCGTCGTCTTTCCGAGGCCCGGGGGTCCGTAGAACAGAACGTGGTCGAGAGGCTCTCCTCTCAGCTTCGCCGCCTCTATGAACACCTCCAGGTTATCCTTTACCCCGGCCTGTCCTATAAAATCGGACAGCTTATGAGGCCTTAAGGTGCTTTCCTGTCTCTCTTCCTCTTCCCCTGCTCTCGTCTCTGTAATTCTCTCCATGTCCATACATTACCTCTACAAATTCTTCAGTGCTCCGCGGATGTAATCCTCGCAGGTGAGCTCTTCTCCCTTTACCTTTGAAATGGCGTTGAGCGCTTCGTTTCTGGTGTACCCGAGAGCGGCAAGAGCGGCTATGGCCTCTTCCTTTTCTCCCGTCACGGATGACGCAAAATCTGCGTCTCCATCTTCCTCAGGGACAAAGCCTGCAGGCCCCGTAACCTTATCCTTAAGCTCAAGGATTATCCTCTCTGCCGTCTTCTTTCCTATGCCGTTAGCCTTGGTAATGGATGCAGCATCCCCCGACGTAATGGCCATGCGAAGCTGTGCCGGGGCAAGAGCGCTCATAACGGAAAGCCCCGCCTTTGCTCCCACTCCGTTTACGGTAATCAGAAGCTCGAAAAGCTCCAGATCCTCCATGGACGTGAATCCGTACAGATTAACCGCATCCTCTCTGACCTGCATGGATGTGTATACGCTTACCTCGTCGCCGTCCACGTTCTTATAAAGTCCGGAATTGGCCGGGACATTTATTCTGAACCCTACGCCTGAATCCGTTTCTATAATTGCACTTCCGTCAGATGACGGGTGAAATATTCCTCTTAAAAATCTTATCATCTCTGTCTGCTCCCTCTGCTGTGTCCGTGACAGATAGCTGCAGCCACTGCGTCTGCCGTATCGTCAGGCTTCGGTACTTCCTTTAGGTTAAGTATTATCTTTACCATGGACTGTATCTGTTTCTTATCGGCCCTTCCGTAACCAACGAGGGCCTGTTTTATCTGAAGAGGCGTATACTCGCTTATTGAAAGTCCTCCGTTAACGCACGCCAGAATAGCCACGCCTCTGGCCTGTCCCACCATTATGGCAGTCTTGGCGTTGTTGTTGAAGAACAGTTCCTCTATTGCAGCCTCTTCAGGCCTGTATTCTTCTATTATCGCCGAAAGCTCAGTATATATGTGCTGCAGCCTCAGCGGCATTTCCATTTTAGAATCCGTAGTTACGGCTCCGTAGTCCACTACGGAAAATTTATTCCCTTTAAGGTCTAAAATCCCCCAGCCAAGTATGGCGTAGCCGGGATCTATACCAAGTATTCTCATCTGCTGTGTATTTCCTTTCCTGACAGTAACTCAGCAGACATAAGTATATCATAAGAACAAATGTTTGTCCACTTGAGTGACAATTTGCCTGTGAAATAGCCTTTCAATAACCTGCATAATATGGTATAATTACAAACGGATATTCATTTTACAGACAAGTTTGAAAAGGAGTATGATATGCGTTATCCCAGACAGAATAAGATATTGGAGCTCATTTCCAATAACGAGATAGAAACTCAGGAAAAACTGGCTGCCATGCTGAAGGAAGAAGGCTTTGAAGTAACCCAGGCGACAGTGTCAAGAGATATAAAGGATCTTCAGCTCATTAAAGTCCTTGCTGCGTCCGGAAAGTACAAGTACGCCGTAAGTTCACGTCATGACGCGCCTATTTCCGACCGTTTTGTAAAGATTTTCAGAGAGACCATTACGTCTTTTGCATCTGCTCAGAACCTGATTGTTATCAAGACTCTGTCAGGATGCGGCCCTGCCGCAGGCGAAGCCATAGACTGCATAGACCTGCCACACGTGGTTGGCTCCGTAGCCGGCGACAATACCCTGCTCCTTGTAGTGGATAAGGAAGAAAACGTGGAAGAGATTTTATCAATTTTCAACAATATGCTTATCATGAGGGAAAAGGAAAATGATAAAGCACATCAGCATTGAGAACTTCGCCGTCATAGAAAAGGCGGAAATCGATTTTGACGAAGGATTTTCCGTCATAACCGGTGAAACGGGAAGCGGAAAATCCGTGGTAATTGAAGCAATAAGCCTTGCACTGGGGAGTCGCGCAGACTCCTCTTTTGTCCGTCACGGTGCGGACAAGGCCGTCGTTCAGCTTGCCGCAGACCTTGACGGAGAGGAAATCGCAATACGCCGCGAAATTTCCGCCTCCGGAAGAAACCTCTGCAGGCTTAACGGTGAAGTCGTGACCCTCGCCGAGCTCTCAAAGGTCTGCGCCCGCCTTGCCGAAATTCACGGCCAGTACGACAATCAGACTCTCCTCGACCCCGAGACCCACATGGCCTTAATCGACGGCTGCCGGCGGGAAACAATCGCCCCTCTAAAGGAGGCCTACCGTGAAAGTTACGATTCCTATATAAAGGCTTCATCAGCGCTTAAAAAGCTACTTGCATCGGAAGCTGAAAACGCCAGAAGGCTGGATTACTACAGATACGAAAAGGCTGAAATAGACAAGGCGGTTTTAAGGCCTGGCGAATACGAAGAACTTACGGACCGCATTTCAGTTCTTCAGAACAGCGAGAAAATCTTTTCCTCCGTCGAAACCGCATCTTCTGCAATAGGTGGAGATGCCGGCGCTCTTGAAACTCTGGGAGCCGCCCTTTCCGCCATCAGGTCCGTCGCCTCATATTCATCGGATCTTGAAAAGCTTCTCAGCGACGCCGAGGATATATACTACAGGCTTCAGGACGTTGAATCGTCTCTTAACTCCATGGCGGATTCCATGAGCTTCGAGCCGGGAGAAATCGACGGGTGCATCTCGCGAATCGATCTCATAGACAATCTCAGGAAAAAGTACGGCTCGACCATAGAAGAAATCCTCGCATACAGGGACAAAATATCCGCAGAGCTTGACGTCATAGAGAATTTTGACGAGGAAAAGTCAAAGCTTGCCGATGCCTCTGAGGCCGCAAAGGCCGATCTTATGTTAAAGGCTTCCGCTCTTTCAAAGGCCCGACACGAAGCCGCTTCAAGTCTCACGGCAAGGATAAACAGTGAACTTTCAGAGCTTAACTTCAGCGACGCTAAAGTAGAGGCTTCCTTCACACCTCTTGAGTCTGCCGGACCTGACGGAGACGAAACTGCAGAATTTCTCATATCGGCAAACCGGGGCGAGCCCCTCAAACCCCTTTCCAAAACTGCCTCCGGCGGGGAAATGTCCAGAATCATGCTCGCCATCAGAAATATAACAGGTGAGACGGACAGGATTCCGACGTTCATTTTCGATGAGATAGACGCCGGAATAAGCGGAGTTACGGCAAGCATCGTAGGCAGAAAGCTGAAGCGGATTTCCGAAAGTCACCAGATTATCTGCATAACTCATCTGCCTCAGATTGCAGCCATGGGCGATACCGGCTACCGCATACACAAGGAGAACGATGAGGCGAGCACCTACACCCACATCGAAAAGCTGTCTGAAGATGAAAAAACCGCCGAAATCGCAAGACTTCTCGGCGGCGACAATATTACGGAAACGACTCTTAAGAGCGCCCGTGAGCTCATAGAATCAGCCAAATAATCTAAAGGTTTTTACCCCGAATTTAACGACCTTATATAATGCGCCTTCCAGTTCTGCGGAGGCGTTTTTCAGTTCCTTTCTTATCTCTATCCCCTGAGGGCAGTGGGTTTCGCATCTTCCGCAGCCTATGCACTGGGAAGCTCCGGACTGCTTCTTTCTGAGCGCGGTAAAAAGATAATCGTGGCGGCCTGCCTTTTTGCCCTCCGCATATATGGCGTTGTAGCACCTGAAAGTCCCCGGAATATCAACTCCCGCAGGACACGGCATACAGTAGGCGCACCCGGTGCAGCCTACTTTCGTAGTACGCTTTATTTCCGTCTTTATCCTATCAATGAGGGCTTTCTCAGCCTCCGTCAGGCATCCCGGTTCCGATTCCGAAGCGATTCTGACGTTTTCCTTCACCATATCCAGCGAGTTCATTCCGGAGAGCACGCATGTAATTTCAGGCTGATCGTACAGCCATCTGAAGGCTAACTCCGCGGCAGTTTTACCTTCTCCGTCTTCCGCTATTATCTCCTTTGCAGACTTTGGCAGAAGGTCGACCAGCTTTCCTCCCCGAAGAGGTTCCATAATTATTACAGGCAAACCCTTTTCGTTAGCATACCTGAGTCCTTCCCTTCCCGCCTGACTGGTCTCATCCATGTAGTTATACTGAATCTGGCAGAAATCCCACGGGTACGCATCCACTACCTGTTTAAACATGGCCGTGCTTCCGTGATATGAAAATCCAATGTTTCTTATCTGTCCCGACTTCAGCTTTTCCTCTATCCAGTCCTCTATTCCGATGGATTTCAGCTTCTCCCACGTGTTAACATCTGTCAGCATGTGGAGAAGATAATAATCTACATAATCCGTTTTAAGTCTACTGAGCTGCTGGCGAAACAGTCTCTCCGCTCCCGCCCTGCTCTTCATGAGGTAATGGGGCAGCTTCGTTGCAATTTTAACCTTTTCCCGGCAGTGATTTCTGGAAAGTATCTCTCCCAGAGCAGACTCGCTTCCGGGATAGATATACGCCGTATCGAAGTAATTCACTCCCGACCTTACGGCCTCCATGACCTCGCGCTCAGCCCGCTGCTGGTCGATTCCGACGCCCTTTCTCGTAAAGCGCATGCACCCGTAACCAAGCAGGGATATTTTGTTTCCATTTCTGTCTTTTCTGTACTGCATAAGTAAATATCCTTTAAAACTAAAATAAAAGGGCATAACCCTCTGACGAATATTATACCACATTTTCATGAAAATATCCCGCTCTTATTGTGAATTCGCGGTTTCTTGCCTTCTTGCTATTAGTACCATCATGCCGGTTTGACAAATGCCCTGAAAACAAGCTGTATCGTCAAGGCGCTTTTTTACAAATCTCTCGCTGTACTGCAAAGAGGTCAAGACTTTTGCAGCTGACAAAGTCGATTTTCTTGACATCTATCCCATACAGCTTTTGAAATGTCAAAAAATGCCTTGACATTTTTGTTGTATATGAATAATTTGTCAAAATCCCTTTTGTTATATAGTTTCAACATAGTTTCAGCAGCTGTTTATTCTCTCATCTTCGATTCAATCTTCCAGACCCAGAACATGTTTAAAGGTGAAAGGTAAACAAGTATTCCGATATCCCGCAGTAATTTTTCAGTATCTGTCAAATCAGTGATCTCTGAAAAATAAATGTAAACAAATCTAACGCACAGGTATACCAGCATTACCACTATTATCACTCTGATAATCAAACGGACCATCGATCTGCTGTCTGCCGGCTTTGTCGCGACTTTCGATTTTTCTTTCCGGAAATAGAGATACATGTAATCGTGATACCATTCGCCCTTTGATACGTGTAAATCCCATATTGTACATACGGCCGCAATAACGCCGGAAAAAACCGCAAGAGCTTTTAAGTACCACAGTTCTTCCAACCAGCAGCAGATCAGAGCACATACTAATGCATCTACAACGGTAAACCATCTGAGCCTACGGGTGCTTTGTTTCATGCCCTCACCTCCCATATGCTTATATTCATACTTCTTTTTCGGATGATATCATATTTTTCACTCTATTTCAACGTTTCGTTTGTCCGCCAGGGATACCTGAACATAAACAATGACCCGGACAGTTCGCCCGGGTCTTCTCTTTATGTCAGTCTGCCGACTGTCTTAGCTTACTCCACTTCCGTAAACGGAGCCGGAATTCTTTCCGCCGTCATATTCATGAGAGCGTCGGTACAAGGAAGCTCGTCTACGAGCTTTCCGTCTGCAACCGGAACCAGCTTAACTCTTGCCGGTGTGAGGACCTCGCCCAGAACCTCTCCGATTTCCGCGTACTTGTAGAGCGGAAGAACGTCGTCCATCTCTGCGGATATATCCGTCTCGTCTTCAAATCCGAAGTCTTCCTCGAATACCTCGGCAAGCTCTGCTGCAATCTCCCAGTTGGAGAACTCAACATCCTCAAAGATTGCCTGATCTACAGGGAGAAGCCTTCTCTCGGTGTTGGTGTATGTTCCGCAGGTGCTTGCAGATCCGGTGCCCGGAATGAATACGTCTGCCTTTTCTCCGGTTTCGGTCATATAGATGTCGGAAACCATGAGGAACTCCAGGCCCGAAAGGTCGGCCCACTTCGGATCCTCTCCGAATATCATGAGGCCCTTTACGCCTTCCATTGCCTCTGCTCCCGCGCGAACTCCCATATCCGTAAGACCCTGAGAGTTGTTCTTAGGTCTTATCGCAAGGATTCCGTCACGAGGCTTTCCGATGTGTCCGCTTACTGCTGCAATATCTCCCATAAGGGTTGCAGCTTCAACGCTGACAACGTTCTGCTGATATACGAGCATTGCTTTCTTTGCGGCAGCGTACATCTCGGCAATTTCCTTTGCCTCTTCGCATACCTCTACGTCTTCGAGGGAAGCCTTGAACTCTTCAAAGCCGTCGATTCCTTCGCCTCTTCCCATATCCACGAGAGCCTTTGCAACCTTCTTCAGGAAGTCAACGCTGTTGTCCGTGGTTACGACTTTAGTCGCAAACTCGAAGTCGGTGGTTATCTCAGGAGTGTTTACGGCTACTACCTTGACTCCTGCAAGAGCCGCCTGTCTGATCTTGTTCCAGATTACGGCGCTTCTGTTCTTCATGAAGCCTGTAACCACGATAAGCTCGGTGGAGAGAAGCTCGTCGATGGTGTTAGGAGATGCGTCCATTCCCAGAACGTCAATGAGAGCATCGTGACGCTTGTTGAAAGTGAAGGTCTTAGCTCCGAGAACACCTGCAAACTTCTTTATTGCATAGGCTTCTTCGTTGGTATATCTGTCGGAAATGGCTACGGCTATGGAATCCGCGCCGTGTCTTACCTTTACGGCTTCCATTTTCTTTGCAGCCATAACGATAGCTTCGTGATAATCGGTCTCTCTGAAGCCGTCGCCGTCCTTGATCATAGGGTCTACAATCTTGCCCTCGAGAAGTGATGCATCGAAGCCCCACTTGCCCTTTGCGCAGCAGATTCCCTTATTCACGAATCCCTCTTTGTCAGGGTTTGCCTTTATGAGCATGTCTCCGTAGTACTCAAGGTCGAGAGTACATCCAACGGAGCAGTATGAGCACGTGGTCTCAACGGCCTCGGTTTCAAGAGGTACTTCTTTCTGAATGGTAAGTCTCTCCTGAAGAGCTCCCACAGGGCAGACGCTTACGCACTGACCGCAGGATTCGCAGCCCGACATGGTAAGGGACTGCTCCAGAGCCGGTTTAACGACTGTGTCAAATCCTCTGTGAACAAGGCCTAAAGCTCCGACGCCCATTACCTCGTCGCAGACTCTCACGCAGAGACCGCAGAGTATGCACTTGTTAGGGTCTCTTACGATGAACGGATGATTATCCTCAAATTCGATGAGGTTCTTGTCTCCTGCAAATCTTTCAGGCTCTACGCCGTACTCGTTGGCGAACTCAACGAGCTTGCACTCGTAGAAATCGTGACATCCGCACTCCAGACATCTGGAAGCCTCTGCTACGGCCTGATCCTCAGTGAGTCCGTCGTATACGACTTCGCTGAAGTTGTCCTTTCTTTCCGCTGCGGAAAGCTGTTCTGCCTTCTCTCTGCAGAGCTTCTCTCTGTCCTCGAAGGTCTTTTCCGTAACGTCGGTTCTCTCTACGAAGTAAGGCGGCTCGTAAGTCACTGCCTCTCCGTCAAGGTATGCGTCTATGATTTCGCTGACCTTTCCCGCGTCGGCGATTGCTTCAACTGCGATGGAAATCTTGTCGTTTCCGCAGTCACCGCCTGCAAATACGCCCGGAATGCTGGTCATGAACGTTTCAGGGTCGTAAGCTACGGCGTTCTTCTTCGTCTTGTCTACATCAAAGGCTTCAGCGTCCACGGCCTGGCCTATTGCGAGTATAACCGTGTCCACATCGAGAGTCTCTGTCTTACCTTCTACAGGAACAGGCTTTCTTCTTCCGGAAGCGTCAGGCTCTCCCAGCTCCATAACCTGAAGAACCACCTGTTTAACGTGACCGTTCTCGTCCTTTATGTATTCCAAAGGATTGGTCAGATTCTTGAAGATTACGCCTTCCTCTTCGGCTTCCTCGATTTCCAGCCTGTCTGCCGGCATCTCGTCCTTGGTTCTTCTGTAGATGTTATACACCTCGGAAGCTCCCAGTCTTACAGCCGTACGGCAGGCGTCCATCGCGGTGTTTCCGCCTCCGACTATGGCGACCTTCTTTCCAAAGTCGATGTGCTGATTTCTTACTACCTTTCTCAGGAAGTCGATACCGCCTATAACGCCTTCAGCGTCCTCGCCCTTACAGCCGGTTCCGGTGGATACCCAGGCTCCGATTCCCAGGAGTACGGCGTCAAAGTCGCCGCGCACGGTCTCAAAGGAAATATCCTCGCCGATTTTGGTGTCGGTTATCATTTCGACACCCATCTCTCTGATGATGTCGATCTCCGCATCGAGAACGTCCTTAGGAAGTCTGTACTCAGGGATTCCGTATCTGAGCATACCGCCCAGTTTAGGCATTGCGTCAAAGATTGTAACGTCGTGTCCTTTCTGTCTCAGGAAGTATGCCGCAGAAAGACCCATAGGGCCTCCGCCGATTATTGCAACGGATTTTCCCGTAGGCTCTTCACATTCAGGCACGAAGTTCTCGTCTGCCATAAGGTCGTAATCTCCCGCAAATCTCTTTATTGCGGCGATGCTGATAGGCTCGTCTATAAGGCCTCTTCTGCACTTGTCCTCGCAAGGATGCGGACATACGCGTCCTATGGATGCAGGCAGAGGAATCTTATCCTTGATGAGCTCGTTTGCCTTTTCGAATTCTCCGTTGGCAACGAGGCCCACATATCCCTGACAGTCGGTTCCCGCAGGACACGCCTTGGAGCAAGGAGCCTTGCAGTCTCCGTTGTGGTTGGATATGAGAAGCTCCAGATTTGTCTTTCTGGATTCTATTACTCTGTCCGTATTTGTTACGACTACCATGCCCGGGGCGATGGTGGTTGCGCAGGCTTTGCACAGCTTAGGATTTCCTTCGACCTCTACCATACAAAGTCCGCAGGAGCCGTAAATCTTGGTTCTTTCGTCGTAGCAGAGCGTAGGAATAAAGATATCGTTTTCTCTGGCGACTTCAAGAATGGTCTGTCCCGGAAGACCCAGGACTTCTTTGCCGTCTATGTTCAATCTGAATTTTTCCATAGTATCTCCTCCTTCCTACTTTCTGACTATAGCGCCGAACTTACACGTCTCTTCGCACTTGCCGCACTTGATACACTTTGTCTGGTCTATCACGTGCTGTCCCTTTACCTGGCCCGAAATAGCGCCTACAGGACACTTCTTGGAACATGCAGTACATCCTATGCACTTATCCGTTATCTCGTAGTGGATGAGAGCCTTGCATGAACCGGCCGTACACTTGTGGTTGTAGATGTGATCCTCGTACTCGTTTCTGAAGTATTTAAGGGTGGTGAGAACAGGATTAGGAGCCGTCTGTCCCAGTCCGCAGAGGGAACCGTCCTTAATCTTGCCCGCAAGCTCCTCTAAGAGCTCTATGTCGCCGTCCCTGCCTTCGCCTCTGGTGATTCTCTCAAGAATCTCCAGCATTCTCTTGGTTCCTATGCGGCAGTAGTTGCACTTTCCGCAGGATTCCTTTCTGGTGAAGTCGAGGAAGTACCTTGCCATATCCACCATGCAGGTGTCCTCGTCCATGACGATCATACCGCCGGAGCCGACGATTGCGCCCGTCTTTACTATATCCTCGTAGGTTACAGGGGTGTCGATGAGGCTTGCCGGTATACATCCGCCGGAAGGTCCGCCCATCTGAACAGCCTTGAATTCTTTGTCGTTTTTAATTCCTCCTCCGATGCCGAAGATAACGTCTCTTACAGGAAGTCCCATAGGAACCTCTGCAAGTCCGCCCTTCTTAATCTTTCCCGCAAGAGCGAATACCTTGGTTCCCGTGGAAGGTCCCTTTCCTATCCTGGCAAATGCCTCGCCTCCGTTCATGATGATCCACGATACGTTGGCGAAGGTCTCAACGTTGTTGATGTTGGTAGGAGCCTGCCAGTAACCTCTTGCCGCAGGGAAAGGAGGCTTCAGTCTCGGCATACCTCTTTCGCCTTCAAGGGAGGCTATGAGGGCCGTTTCTTCGCCGCATACGAACGCGCCTGCGCCGGCCTTTATCCTTATGTCAAAATCGTATCCGCTTCCGAATATATTCTTTCCGAGGAAGCCCTTTTTTCTCGCCTGCTCCAGAGCAATCTCAAGTCTCTTTATCGCGAGAGGATATTCGGCGCGGCAGTAGATAACGCCTTCGGTAGCTCCCATGGCGTATCCGCCTATTATCATTCCCTCAAGAACCGAATGAGGATCGCCCTCCAGTACGGAACGGTCCATGAACGCGCCCGGGTCGCCTTCGTCTGCGTTACATACGATGTACTTGTTCTTTCCCGGATTTCCCTTGGCTGCGTTCCACTTGAACCACGTAGGGAAGCCTGCGCCTCCGCGGCCTCTCAGGTTAGCGGTCTTTATTTCGCCTATTACCTCGTCTGCAGTCATGGACGTGAGGACCTTCTTCGTTGCCTCGTATCCGCCTACGGCCATATACTCCTCAATCTTCTCAGGATTTATGTGTCCGCAGTGGCGGAGAACTATTCTCTCCTGCTTGGCGAGGAACTGCTGATCCTCTGCGGAAATAGCGTATTCCTCCACCGGTTTTCCTCCGATGAGGTGCTCCTCCACAATCTTTTCAACCTTGTCAGGCTGAACCTTGACGTATCTGGTCATATCGCCGTTATCCTCGTATACGTCCACGATAGGCTCCAGATAGCACGTTCCCACGCAGCCCGTAAAATCGAGGGTTACGTTTACGTTCTTCTCTTTAATCTGCTTCTCAAATTCAGCTTCGGTCTTCTTGGCTCCGGTGGCTATACCGCAGCTTCCCTGCCCGATTATTACTTTCATTACGTTCGCCACCTCCTAAGCTCTCTCTCTTATTTCGTCAAGTATTTTAACTACCTTGTCCTTGGTCAGGTTGCCGTAGGTCTCGTTGCCCTCGGCGCTCTGAACCATCATAACAGGCGCCAGCGAGCAGCATCCCAGACATGCCACGTTATTCAACGTGAATACGCCGTCCTCCGTAGTCTCTCCGTCTTTGATTCCCAGGTGTTCACATACAGCCTCCTCTATCATTTCAGAGCCGTTTACGTGACATGCGGTACCCTGGCACAGCATGATAAGATACTTGCCTACAGGCTGGAGTCTGAACTGTGCATAGAAAGTCGCAACGCCGTAAATCTTTGCCGGCTTTATTCCCGTCGCTTCAGAAATATGATTTATCGCCTCCATGGACAGATACCCGTATATTTCCTGGGTCTTCTGAAGAATAGTGATGAGACTTCCCGGCACTTTCGCGTACTTGTCAAGAACCGGCTGCAGTTCTTTGAACTTTTCGCCTGCGCCTGCGCAGCAGCATTTTTCGCTCATGTGTTTTACCTCCCTGCGTTTTAACTCGTATACAAAAGGGTACGTACCTACCCCGCTGTATTCACACTTAAAAATATTTTACTTTATACTACACGTAAAATCAATTTCTTTATTTGGCAGAACCTTTAAATCTGCCCTTAATCCCTGAGAAATCGATTTCCGTTATAAACAGCGCCGCAATCATAAGTACCGCTCCGGCGTAAGCCCTTGCGGTAAGCACCTCGCCTGCCAGGAAAAAGGCGACTATTCCTGCAAAAACCGGTTCAAGCGTGAAGATGACTCCCACGTGAGACGGCGTGGTATACTGCTGGGCCACGGCCTGTACTATAAAAGCTATACCGGTGCAGAAGACCGAAAGAAATATGATGCTTCCCCAGACAGCGCCCGACTGCGGAAGATGCGGGCTTTCCGTAAGAAATGCCAGAATCAGCATGCAGGTTCCTGTAACACCCAGCTGGAACACACCCAGCTGATATGCGTTCACCTCCGGTTTCTCCACTGCTTTTCCCGTTATTATCAGGTCGAGGGCATATGCAACGGCGCACATGACGCACATAAGATCGCCTTTAAGGTTATCCATGTTTATGGACAGGTCGCTTTGAAGCGTGAGCAGCATTATTCCGATCAGGCTCACCGTCACTGCAAGTACAATTTTTTTCTGAGGCTTCTTCCGGAAAAGGAAAAACTCGAATACCGGAACGAAAAGTACAGTCAGAGCGCAGAGAAATCCCGAATTGGACAAAGTGGTGTATTTTACTCCGAATGTGGCTCCGGTATATACGAACACCAGAGCTATTCCGACAAGCAGACTGTATTTCAGAGTTTCCCGGTTTACCGTCCTGATTTTTGGAAAAGTGAGCACTGTGGCTATGAAAAACGCTCCGAGAAATCTGTATGCGTTTAGAGTAAACGTATCCACGTCTCCGAGAGCGATATCCATCAGATAATATGATACACCCCAGCCCAGTGTAACTATAAGCAGCATTATATCAGCCTTAAGCTGTGTCTTCATTCTGATATTCCTCCCTGTCTGTCATACTTCACATATTCTATCTCCATATCCCTGCGGCAAACATCTCCAGCGCCAGCTGCTGATCAAGCAGACCGGTCTTTATGTTCCTGTCCGTTTCATATGCAGACGACAGAATCTGCTTAAGCTTATCCTGCGAATACCTGTTTACATACGGCATCAGCTTTTTAATCCTGTATTCGCTGGCTCCGAGGGCCTTGGTAATCTGAGCCGTGTTCATTCCGTCGTCCCGCATCTGCCTGACGCTGAGCATCAGTTCAAACTGCGAAACTATTGCACCTATAAGCGGGAACACTTCTCCTCCGTTGCCCAAAATATTATGCATGATACTGAAAGCTCTGTCTTTCTGTCCTGAGCTTATTCCGTCGAGCATATCGAAGACGAAGGTATCCGCATCTCCGCTTACGCAGCTCATTACATCATCCTCCGTGACTCTGACTCCGTCTGAATGAGATATAATCTTGGATATATCGTTTTCGAAGTTATACAGGCGATAATCGCTGTCTCTGTTATAGTATCCGGTTGCTTCTATGAGTGCTCTCATCCCTCCCTGGGATATCTCCACCCCTGCGCTTCGGAATCTTTTCGCGGCAAAGGATGTCAGATCGGCTCTGTCCAGAGTGTCGAAATCGTATACGCTTCCGAACTTTTTCAAAGCCGCCGTTACTATAGTCTTTGCCTTCACGTCCTCCCCCGAAAAGATGAGCACCGCCCCGTCGTTGCTGCCTTCAATATATGACGCCAGCCTCTCAAGGTCGCTTTTACCGTAGCCTCTGGCGGAATCCGATGACAGAGGTCTGAAGTTTCTGACCCAGATAACCCGCTTTTCCGAGAACATGGAAAAGGTTTCGGCAGCCTCTATAACTGCGTCCACCGTTGCCTCCTCGTCATCTAAAATCACGTAATCCATCGCCTTTGACGCCGGGTTTACATACCTTCCTTCTATGGTCTCAACCGCCCACTTTACCAGGTACTGCTCCTTTCCGTACATCAGATTTATTTTATTTATACTGTCGTTTTTCACATCCTGGGAAAAAACCTTAAATGCGTGCTTTCTCTTTTCCGGGTACATACCTTTATCCGTCCGTCTTCTTCTCTCAATCCGATGGCTCCATGGACATCGGTCCTATATACTATTATATCGTTTTCGGTCAGTTTTTCAATTACTTCGTCTGCCGGGTGGCCGTAGTTGTTCTTTCCGACTCCTATCACACCGATTTCCGGATCTACAGCATCGAGAAACTCGTCACAGGTGCTGTACCTGCTTCCGTGGTGAGCTACTTTCAGGACATCCGCCTTGAGCTTTCCTGTTCCTCTGTAATGCTCCACCAGGGCCTTCTCCCCTTCCGCTGTAATATCACCTGTTATCAGGACGGTGAAGCCTCTGCAGTAAACTTTAAATATCATACTGTAAAGGTTTTCGTCCATGTTCTCGTCTTCTTCTTTTAAATCAGAGACGTCTCTCGCCTCAAGGGGCCAGAGAATTTCTATTTTTCTTCCTCCGGGTCCGTTCAGCACCTGTCCGGCCCTGCCGGAGATTATCTCCCTTCTCACATCAAAGCATTCCGCCAGTTCGGTAATTCCCCTGTAGTGATCCGTATGAAGATGGGTTGCCGCAGCCAGGTCTATGTCCCTTACTCCGTTTTTCAGAAGATACGGCTTCAGCGTTTTTTCTCCCACGCTGTAATTTACGCTGCCGCCTCCGTCTATCAAGA
>DXHZ01000036.1 GCA_019113145.1 Candidatus Avanaerovorax faecigallinarum | reverse complement strand
TCTCTGGAGCTGATAGCTTCCGCCTGCGAATACCATTCCAATCACACCCGCTACTCCAAGTATCCCGGCCCCGATTACCACCTTCCACGGCATACCTGCCAGAAAAGCTATACCTGCGGCTATTATCACCACTGTAAGCGCCGTGGACAGGTTTGGCTGAAGATATATAAGGGCAAACATTACTGCCGCAACTCCTGCAACGGGCAGCATTCCCCTGATAGTCGCAGCCCTTTCCATTCTGGTTGCAAAATACGCCGATGCGAAAACTATTATGGCCGGTTTGGCCAGTTCTCCCGGCATAACGCTTATTCCGAAATTCAGCCATCTGGTCGCTCCGTTTCTTGTCTCGCCAAGGGGAGTGAATATCAGGAAGAGGAGCACCAGCGAAAGAATCATTATCAGAAATGCGAACCTGCGGAATACCCGGTAATCAATCCTGGAGACAATCCACATCAGGAAAAATCCCAGACACGCGTTGAACATCTGATCCTTCAGATACTGAAAAGGAGTTCCATAGGTGTTTATGGAATAGTAGTAGCTTGCGCTGAATATCATGACTATGCCGAAAATCACCAGAATGGTAACCATCACCGTCAATGGAAAATCACAGTGTCCTGCCTTTGCTTCTTTTTTTGAAAGTCTTCCTGTTCCCTTTACCATTATTCTTCCAATCTTCTTACGCAGTCTTTAAAATGATCTCCACGCTGTTCGAAGTTGTCGTACATATCCCAGCTGGCACATGCAGGAGAAAGCAGAACCGTATCTCCCGGCGCTGCAATATCTCTCGCTTTGAATACACATTCATCCATGTTTCTGCACTGGTATATCCGGGTAAATCCGGCCTTTTCTGCAGCATCTTTTATCATAAAACCATCTCTGCCCAGAAGTACCAGAGCTTTAACTCTTCCCTTGAATTCCCCGGCAAGACCGTCAAAGTTCTGTCCCTTTGCATCTCCGCCGGCTATGAGAATAATATCTTTTCCTATCGCATTCAGAGCTATAAGCGTAGCATCCGTATTCGTACCCTTGGAATCGTTATAATACCTTACACCGTCCACTTCGGCACAGAACTCCAGCCTGTGAGCAACTCCGGCAAAGTTTCTCACGGTATCGGCAATGACTTTTATATCAATTCCCGCAAAATACGATATTGCCGAAGCGGCAAGCACGTTTTCCACATTATGCACTCCGATGATCTTCAGTTCGTCCGTTCGACATATGTCGTGATCACCGGTTTCATCCCGCACGGTCATCATTCCGTCCCTTACGAAAGCTCCAAAATCAAGAATTCTCGTGGAACTGAAAGGAACCACTTTTGCCTTTGATCTTTCTGCCAGCTCCATGCAGAATCTGTCATCACCGTTTACTATAAGATATCCGTCCGCGCTCTGATTTGCGAATATCTTCGCCTTTGCCTCCCCGTATGCCTTCATGGTATGATGGCGATTGAGATGGTCAGGTGTGATATTCAGTATGGCGGAGATTCTCGGTTTAAAGTATCTGGTGGTTTCAAGCTGGAAACTGCTGGTTTCTGTTACAAGCCAGTCTTCCTCTTCCGCTTCAATGGATTCAGCTATTACCGCCGTTCCTATGTTTCCGGCAACGTGAGTCTTTCTGCCTGATGCGGCAAAGATTTCGCCCGTCAGAGTGGTTGTGGTTGTCTTTCCGTTGGTTCCGGTTATAGCCACGAAATTTCCTCTTCCTATCCGGTACGCTATCTCAAGCTCGCCGGTAATCTCCACACCCTTATCTCTGGCCTCCGCGATAAAAGGAAGCTCCGGATTTACTCCCGGGCTCAGTATTACCATATCGAATTCTGCCATGTCTTTCGGTATGTCGTCAAAATAGCACGTTGCTCCTTTTTCTCTGAAAAACGACACCAGAGACCGGTCTACTGTTTCTTCTTTCTTTGAATCCTGAATGCTTACTCTGGCGCCCAGCTTCAGCATCGCCTGTGCCGCAGCTATTCCTGAACGACCCAGACCCACAATCAGAATGTTTTTATTCTTAATGTTGTCAAGATTAGCGTTCATTTCAGTCACCTCTTAAATCCTGAAAACGGCATACGCCAGCAGGCAGAGCACCAGTGCCGCTGCCCAGAACATCGTTACGACCTGTGTTTCTTTCATTCCGCCCATTTCAAAGTGATGGTGAAGGGGCGCCATTCTGAACACCCTTTTCCCGGTCAGTTTGAAGGATACAACCTGAATTATGACTGAAAGAGCCTCCGCTACATATATGAACCCTGCTATCACAAGGAGAAATTCCAGCTTCATCATTATCGCCGCCGATGCAAGAGCGCCGCCCAGGGCCATTGAACCCGTGTCACCCATGAAGAGCTTTGCCGGAAAGCGGTTGTACATGAGAAATCCCAGACAGGCTCCCGCCAGTATTGCGCTGAATATTGCAGCCTCTCCCTGGCTCGACTGCTGTCCTGCTATGGCGAAGAACATGGCTACTATAAACGTAACTCCGGAAGAAAGTCCGTCCAGCCCGTCGGTCAGGTTAACGCTGTTTGCCATTGCCACCACCACGAAGGCAATAAACGGAACATACAGCCACCCGAAGTCAATGACTTTATCCAGGAACGGAATCCACACTCCGGTTCCCTCTCCCGAGAAGTTTGCCATATACAGAGCAAGACCCGCTGCGAACAGAATCTGAAGTACAAGTTTCTGCCAGGCTCTCAGCCCGAGATTGTGCTTCTTTGCCACCTTGATATAATCGTCCAGAAATCCGATTGCTGCAAACAGTACGGTAACCGCCAGCATTACCATGTATTCCGCCCACGTCTTTGTCATAACTGCAGCAGCTGCCGTCACCACGATAAGAGCAAGCACTATGGCTATTCCTCCCATGGTAGGAGTTCCCTCTTTCTTAAGGTGCGACTGAGGGCCTTCTTTCCTTATGAACTGTTTGAACTGGTGCTTTTTCAGCATCGGGATTTCTATACCGGTGAAAAGCGCCGAAGCGATGAACCCGGCAAGCGCAAATATAAAAACTATAAACATATTCATCTTTCCAAACCTTTATCTTTCTGCCTTATTTTTTATTTCATAGCCTTACGGATTTTTTCCGCAAGTTTCTCAAGTTCCATGGTTCTGGACGCTTTTATCAGAATCACATCCCCCTCATGGAACAGGTTCCTTATTTCATCATACAGGTCCTCTTTGCTGCTAAAGGAGACTGCATTGTTCACCCCTGCGTTCTCCGCACCCCGGGCAATATCTGCGGCATTTTCGCCTATGGTCACCAGAAACTCCACACCCAGATCTCCTATTTTCTCTCCCGTCTCTGTGTGAAGTTCTCTCGACTTAGGTCCCAGCTCGGCCATTCCTCCGAGAACTGCCACGTGTCTTTTTCCTTCAGTGGCCATCAGCGTCTTTACTGCAGAAACAACTGATGCAGGAGCCGCGTTATATGAATCGTCTATAATCGTCACTCCCCCTGCCTCGGATATCTTCAGGCGGTTTCCCGTAAGTACCGCATTCTCCATGGCCTTTGCCGCCTCTTCCATATCAGCTCCCGCTAAGCTGCACGCTGCCAGCGCCAGCGCCAGATTTCCCGCATTGTGTGCTCCCGGAATTTTAAGACTCACGTCCAGGGATTTTCCTTCCGCCTCCAGCGATACATCCACTCCCCTGGCGCCTTTGTCTCTTACACCGGTGACTCTGAAAAGATTCTCCGGACCGCTTCCGGCTCTGACAATCCCGTAAGCTTTTTCCGAAAGTCCGGACAGCATGTCGTCATCACCGTTGATGACAAGAGCGTTATCTCCGGTGAAAAAATCCGTTATTTCCAGCTTGGCATCCATAATGCCCTGCCGGCTTCCCAGATTTTCCATATGTGAAATGCCTATATTGGTGATTACGGCTATATCCGGGCGGACAATATCTGCAAGCCTGTGAATTTCGCCTCTGTGCTCCATTCCCATCTCGATTACAGCTGCCTCTTCAGTTCCGTCAAAAGACAGGACAGTCAGCGGAACGCCGTACTGATTATTGTAGTTTTTTTCGCTCTTTGCAGTTCTGTAAGCTGATGAAAGCCCCGCTGCAAGAAGATCTCTGGTACTTGTCTTTCCAACGCTTCCCGTAACTGCAATCTTCTTTATGTCAAGGCCTTTTATATACCATGCCGCAAGGTCCTGGAGGGCCTTAAGCGTATCATCCACCAGCACCGCATCGCAGTCCGCCGGCACCTTTGTCTCATCTGATATCACTACTATTTCACATCCCGCCCTGACTGCATCGGGAATGAACCCGTGGGCATCGTGATTCGGTCCCTTTATGGCAAAGAAAACCGTTCCTTCGGCTGCCTCTCTCGAATCTATCACCGCTTTTGCGGCAGTTCGCCTCCCGGTTCCGGATACAATTCTTCCGCCTACGGCTCCGGCTATTTCTGACGATGTGAGTTTCTTCATTTTATCTTATTCCCCCTACTCTCTGTAAAGGTAAACTTTGTTGTCTTTGTTTATCTTTTTTCCGCCTTTAGGATACTGATCGGCGACCTTCTGGTCGGATATTTTCTCTTTACTTTCTTTATCCACATGCGGAACTATTTCATATGGAAGTCCTGCCTCCGAAAGTACCGCCTCCGCTTTTTCAAAAGTCAAACCTGTAACATCGGGAACGTAAGAATATCCGCCGCCTGAAGATGCGTCCTCACTGTCGCTGTACTGCGGAGTTACGCCGATGTAAGGAAGAACTTTTTCGAGAAAATCTCTGGCGGCCGGTGCAGCTGTAACGCTTCCGAACTGTGCCTTTGTCGGCGTATCCAGTATGATGAGCACCGCAATCTGCGGATCGTCCATAGGCGCCATGCACACAAATGACGAATATGTTTCGCTGCTGTACTGCCCTCCGGTGGCCTTGTACGCCGTTCCCGTCTTTCCGCCTATTCTGAAGCCTTCAATTTTCGCTGCAGAACCTCCGTACGTGGAAACTTCCAGCTCCATTATCTTTCTCATTTCCGAAGCCGTCGTTTCCGATATGACCTGCTTAACTTCCTCGGTTTCAAACGACTTTACAACATTTCCTTTAGAATCTGTAAGCTCCTTCACTACGTGAGGCTTCACCAGAATTCCGTCATTTCCGATAGCGCTTATTGCCGTAATAAGCTGTATCGGGGAAATTGCAACTCCGTGGCCGAATCCCATGGTTGCAAGTTCCACAGGACCGATTGAATCCTTATCCTGCACTATAGACGTGGTTTCCGCCGGAAGATCTATTCCGGTGACATTCGTAAGCCCAAACAGATCAAGATATTCGTAGTAAGTATCTTTTCCCATCTGAAGCGCCATCTGGATGTGAGCCGGGTTGCAGGAATTACCCACAGCCTCTGTCAGCGTCTGAGTGCCGTGAGCTGCGCCCCAGCAGTTCAGCCTTTCTCCGCTCACCACGTACGAGCCTTCACACGTAAACGTCGTATTTGGAGTGGCAAGCCCCTCCTCCAGCATGGCTGACGCTGTCATAAGCTTAAGTGTGGAACCCGGTTCGTAAACATCGCTTATCAGTGGATTTCTCCACATTTTAGAAAGGTAGGCGCTCTGTTCTTCGCCGGAAAGTTTTTTAAACTCTTCCAGCTCCTCTCCTTTGAGGAGCGGATCTGTAGCATCGTTCGGGTCGAATCCCGGCAGAACCGACATGGCAAGAACCTCTCCGCTCTCAGGATCCATGGCTATTCCCCATGCTCCTTTTGCTCCGGTCTTTTTCATACTGGCGCTCAGAGTGTCCTCCATATAGTGCTGAATAACCTCATCTATTGTCAGCACCACGTTAAGTCCGTCCTCCGCCTGATAGTAAAGCTTCTCACCATATGAGAGAGTGTTGCCGTTGATGTCGGTATCCTTCACCCATCTTCCCGCCACACCGCTCAGATATTCATCGTACTGCTGTTCAACCCCGCTTCTGCCTGCTCCTTCCGCGTTGACGCTTCCCAGCAGAACCGATGCAAAGTTGCCGTTAGGATAAAATCTTTCGCTTCCTTCCGAAATTTCTGTTCCGGTAATCTCCAGTTCTTTTATCTTGTCTGCTTCAGCCTTTTCAAGTCCGTCGGCCAGCTTTACAAGTACGTTTTCAGTATCGGTGATTTTCTCCTCTATTTCTGAAGCTTCCATGCCGAGAATAACCGCAAGCTCCGAAGCCGCCTCAGTGGCTTTCTCGCCCTTATACTGCCCCGTAAACTGTGCCGGACGTACCCAGAGGCTGTAACATGTAGCACTGCTCGCAAGTTCTTCACCGTTGCGGTCATATATTGAACCCCGCTTTGCTTCTATGGGTATATCGCTGGTCTGCTGGTCGATAGCCATATCGGTGTACTCTTCACCCTTTACCACCTGAATCCACGCCACTCTTATTACAAGCAGAGCAAGAAGTACAGCCATAGCTCCAAAGGCGAAAAGCATTCTGTTTTTATTTTTCAAATTCACTTTGGCCATTGGCTCCCCTTACTGCAAAAACCGGACATGCTGTTTTTATTCAGTTGCCCGGTTTGTATGCCCATTTAAATATTGTCAATTATATGCGTTTTCCTTTATTATCATGGCAAGATCCCCTTTAGGAACCTCATCCTCAGAAAGGTATACGCACTGCGTTTCATCCGGATATACCATGCCGAGCTTTTCTGTAGCCATGGTTTCTATATACCCTACGCTGTTGGTGGATTTAAGCTTTACGCTCAGAGTGTCTATTTCTCCCTGCAGCGTCTCTCCCTGAGTCAACAGCTCATTATTAGTACATTTCAGTTCTGCCGCATATGCGGTCAGCACAACGATGGTGATACAGATAAGCCCTATGGCCACAATAGTAATCAGCATTTTCTTTTTTGCCTGCATTGTCTGCATCTCGTACTCCTTATATCTTCTCACAAATTCTGAGTTTCGCGCTTCTGGCCCGGGGATTTCCTTCCTGTTCCTCATCAGAAGGAATTACCGGCTTTCTGGTTATCTTTCTTATGTCTGCAACCTTGCCGCACACGCATACCGGAATACCCGGAGGGCATGTGCAAGGATCTGCACGTCTGGCCATAACGTCTTTGACTATCCTGTCTTCCAGAGAATGAAAGGATATTACGCAAAGTCTGCCGCCGGTCGCCAGAACATCACAGAAATCCTCAAGTGCCTTTTCAAGCCGTTCCAGTTCTTCATTTACTTCTATTCTTATCGCCTGAAACGTACGCTTTGCCGGATGAGGTCCGGTTCTTCTGGCCGATGCGGGAACTGCCGCCTTGATTATATCTGTCAGCTCTCCGGTAGTCTCTACAGGCTTTTCCTTCCTCGCCTCCTCTATGAAAGAAGCTATTCTGGAAGCCCATCTTTCCTCTCCGTAGGTGGAGATTATACGAGTCAGATCCGCTTTTGAATATCCGTTTACTACATCCTTTGCAGTAAGAGCATCATCCCTGTTCATTCTCATGTCCAGAGGCGCATCGTTCATATACGAAAAGCCTCTTTCGGGATTGTCCAGCTGAAAGGATGACACTCCCAGATCCAGGAGCGCACCGTCTATGGCATTGATGCCGTTATCCTCAAGTATTCCCTTTATATCCGAGTAGTTGCTCTTTACGAAAATCTTTCTGCACGGATACTTCGCAAGGCGCTTCTGCGCCGCTTCAAGAGCGTCGCTGTCCCGGTCTATTCCTATTAGAGTCCCTTCTTCTGAAAGTCTCTCGCATACCGCCGATGCGTGGCCGCCTCCTCCAAGAGTACCGTCGGCGTAAATTCCGCCGGGCCTGATGGAAAGTCCCTCTATGCACTCATCAAGGAGTACGGGGACGTGATTGAACTCCATAGCAGCCACCCCCTTTTAAAATCCGTATTCGGCCAGGGTTTCAGCGATTTCTTTTCTGTCCATCTTATTCTCGTCGTTTTCAGGGGATTCCCAGGTTTCCCTGCCCCAGACTTCTATACGGCGCATGGCGCCTATGGTGACGAGATTCCTGTCCAGTGCTGCATACTCCTTAAGTTCGCCGGGAACTATGATTCGACCCTGTTTATCGAATTCACATTCAGCAGCGTCTCCACACATATGGCGGATAAAGGCCCGTACCTTGGGATCGGATTCAGGAAGCGCCGAAAGCTTTTCCATCTGTCTCTCCCACTCACTCATAGGGTAAATGTAGAGACATTTATCGATTCCTTTGGTTATAACGCAGCGTCCTCCGAGCTGATCTCTGTGTTTGGACGGCACGATAAGCCTGTTTTTGGAATCTATTGAGTTGTTATAAGTTCCCATAAACATCGCTGTGTCCTCCAAAATAACAGCCAGTACTCCGAGTTTCGTAAAGAAATTTTACACCACTTTTCACCACTTTTCAACGTAAATATGGGTAAATAATGTATTTTTAAGTCCATTTTTTTGGCAATACAACCACCCGCATTCTTTGTTCAACAAGAGATACAATATCCACCACAATATATTGTGGTGGCCGTAGCGCCGGACAACTATACATCTTTTGACGGACGAACCCGCCCTTTTCTTCACAAAATATTCCTTTGATTATGGCAGGGCGGGATAGTATAATATCATTAACAGAAAAGACAGACCCTTAAGGCCTGCCGGAGGAATCATATGAGCTACGTTAAATTTGAGCATGTAAAGAAGGTTTATCACGTTGGGGAGGTTTCTATCGAAGCTCTCCGGGATGCGGATTTTGAGATAGAAAAAGGCGAGATATGCGTAATCGTCGGCGCATCCGGCGCAGGCAAAACCACTCTTTTAAATATTCTCGGGGGAATGGATACCCTCACCGAAGGCAGAGTCCTTCTGGACGGCCGGGAAATATCGGGTCTCAGCAGCAAAGAGCTTACGTCATACAGAAGATACGACATAGGCTTCGTGTTCCAGTTCTACAATCTCATTCAGAATCTGACAGCCCTGGAGAACGTTTCTCTGGCAACTCAGATCTGCAAAAACCCTCTGAAGCCTTCGGAGGTTCTCGATATGGTGGGACTTTCTGACAGAAAGAACAATTTCCCCGCCCAGCTTTCCGGAGGAGAGCAGCAGCGGGTCGCCATCGCAAGAGCCCTTGCCAAGAATCCAAAGCTTCTCCTCTGCGACGAGCCTACGGGCGCCCTCGACTACAACACCGGAAAGGCCGTTCTGAAGCTTTTACAGGACACCAGCAGGCAGACCGGCATGACAGTAATAATCATAACCCACAACCAGGCTCTCACCGCCATGGCGGACCGCATTATAAAGGTAAAGAGCGGGGTTGTGTATTCCGTTGAGAAAAATACGAACATTATTCCTGTAGAGGATATCGAGTGGTAGGTGTATCGGCATGTTATTCAGATCAGCTCTTCGGGAAATTAAAAACTCCCTCGGGAGATATATCGCCATTCTCGCCATCATAGCGCTGGGCGTCGGCTTCTTTGCCGGCCTCAAAGTGTGCAGAGACGAGATGATAAGCACCGCCGACGACTACCTGAACGAGAGCAGCTTCTTCGACTACCAGCTCATGTCCACCCTGGGCTACGACGAGGATTCCGTGGAATACGTGGCGGATGCTCTGCCCGATGCGACAGTCGAAGGCTACGACTCCTACGACGTTCTCGTAACCTCGGGAGACTCGGATCTCGTCTACAAGGCTCTTTCCATATCGGAAAACATAAACAGGCCTGAGCTCCTTGCAGGTAGGATGCCTGAGTCGGCGGACGAGTGTCTCATAGACAAGCAGGCCGTTGACATTGGAGACGGTTCAATTGACGGCGCTATAGGCTCCGTTGTCACCATATCGAAAGAAAACAGCGAGGATACGGCGAACGCCTTCAAATACGACGAATACAAGGTTGTCGGCGTTGCCGCCTCTCCTTTATATATGAACTACGAGCGCGGAACCGCTTCCATAGGAGACGGTTCAGTTTCCGCGTTCTTTTATATTCTCCCGGAAGGATTCGACACAGACTACTTTACGGGAATCTATATCGACGCCGACGTTCCAGGCGTAATCTATTCCGATGAATATGATAGCGGAATCGACGCCCTTGAGGACGACGTAACAAATGCGGCAGAGGAGGCGGCGGAACTCAGAAGAGACAGTATCGTCAACGAAGCGAAAAAAGATCTCGAAGAGGGAAGGGCTGAATACGAGAACGGCCTCGCAGAGTACAACGCAGAAAAAGCCGATGCCGAAGCCCGGCTTCAGTCCGCTCTTACAGACATAGTATCCGGTGAACAGGAGATAGAAAATAACAGAGCTTCCCTTAAGAGTCAGAAGACTGAGCTTCAGGCATCCCTTGAAGAGATAAACGCCGGATATGCAGGCATAGACGAACAGCAGGCGCAGCTTGACGCTTCCAGGGATTACATGAGTCAGGAGGAAGCCGCCGCAGCTCAGGCCCAGATAGACGCGGCACGACAGCAGCTCGATTCCTCCAAGGCTCAGGTTCAATCAGGACTTCAGCAGATAGAATCCGGCCTTGCTCAGCTTGATTCTGCAGAGGCAGATCTTGCAGCAGGCCGCGCCGAATATAACAGTTCAAAGGCCGAGGCTGACAGAGAGTTCGCCGAGGCAAAAGCCGAGCTTGACGAAGCTGCAAAAGAACTTGAGGATGCAGAAAAAGAAATTGAAAATATCGAGCATCCTGAAGTGTATGTCCTCAACCGCGAGAGCAACGTAGGCTATCTTTGCTTTGACAGCGACTCTCAGATTGTCGACAGCATCGCCGCTATATTCCCAGTATTTTTCTTCCTCGTTGCCGCCCTCGTGTGCATGACCACCATGACGAGAATGGTTGACGAACAGAGAACACAGATTGGCGTGTTCAAAGCTTTAGGCTACAGCAGCGGACGGATTCTCGGAAAGTACCTGTTCTACTCGGGCAGCGCCGCTCTCATCGGCTCCGTTGCAGGCTTTGCAGGAGGCACGGTCATATTCCCTGCAGTAATCTGGAAAGCCTACGGAATGATGTACGACTTTTCAGATTCCATAAACTACGTGTTCAACGGTCCCCTGGCCGTGCTGTGCGTTGCCGTATCCCTCATCTGCTCCATGGGCGCAACTCTCATATCCTGTCTGGGTGACTTCAGAATCGTTCCGGCAGAGCTCATAAGACCGAAAGCCCCGAAGAGCGGCAAGCGCATACTCCTTGAGAGAATTCACTTCATTTGGAATCACATCAGCTTCCTCTACAAGGTTTCCTTCAGGAATATCTTCCGTTATAAAAAGCGTTTCTTCATGATGGTTCTGGGTATAAGCGGATGTACAGCTCTTCTTCTTACGGGATTCGGCCTCAACGATTCCGTAAGCGACATAGTCAACTATCAGTACGATGAGATTTCCACATACGATTACTCCGTTACCTTTTCCGATGGACAGTCGGAAGAGGAACAGAAGGAGTTTGACGAAGAAATATCCTCCTACGCCGAACCTGCAGCCTTTGTCCATCAGGAATCGGCCGACTTGGTCATGGGAAGCGTCGCAAAAAATATGACCCTCATAGTGACGGAGGGCGACTCCCTTGATGGCTTTGTCGACCTTCACCGGGGCGCGGAAGAGCTTTCCTATCCTGAGGACGGTCAGGTGATAATCTGTAAAAAATACGCCGAAGAATATAAGATTGAACCCGGCGACACCGTAACCTTGCGGGATATGGATATGCACAGCGCCGATTTCACGGTAAGCGGCATTTGCGACAACTACGTAATGGGCTACGTCTACATGACTCCGAAAACATACAAGGACGCATGGGGCATCAGCGCCGAATACGAGACGGCCTTCGTGAAGGTTCACGACTCCGAAAACGTGTACACTGCCGCTTCGGAAACAGGAAACCTTTCGGGCGTTACCGCAGTCAGCGTAAACGCCGAGTTCCGCGACCGCGTAAATACAATGATGGAGAGCCTGAACGCCATTATCCTTCTCGTGGTTATTTCGGCGGGCGCCCTTGCGTTCATAGTGCTCTACAATCTGACCAACATCAACATCACCGAGCGCATAAGAGAGATTGCCACCATCAAAGTACTGGGCTTCTACGCCCGTGAGACCTCATCCTATGTCTTCCGCGAAAACTTCTTCCTGACAGGAATCAGTGCAGTGGTGGGACTGGGCCTGGGCAAGATTCTCCACACCTTCGTCATAAACCTTATCCGCGTGGATATGATATATTTCGAGCCGAGACTTATCTGGCCAAGCTACGTGTACTCGGTTGCTCTGACCTTCCTCTTTGCCGTCATCGTCATGTTCGTCATGTACTTCAAACTTCAGCGTATCAGCATGACCGAGTCGCTGAAGAGTATAGAGTAGGGATGGAGCGGAACGCCCGGAAGATGCAGCCGGTTTTGGGTTTTTGATTTTATTTACCGTTTCCCAATAACGAGTTATTGGGTTTTAGCTTTATTTCGTGTTTTCCCAATAACCCATATTGTTGCAAAGCTAAAAAGCATGTGATTTTCTCCTATTTTGGATACTGATCGCATGCTTTTATGTTATTTTCGATTCGTTTTCCGTTCTGATCCGCCCGTTGGTTATTGGGAATACGAAATATTTTTCCTAAACCCAAAACCGGGTTTTGGGAATATGCATCTTTTGTCTTAAACCCAAAACCCAGCCTGCATCCGCCCTCTACTGCCGACCGTTAAAGAAAATGCTTGTCCATCAGTTTTGACAGAAAGAGGGTATCCAGATTTCCGTCGCCTTCGTCAAAAGTAAAAAACACGTCGCGCCACGGCACGTAGCCGCTCTTTACATAATCTATGAATTTAAGAACGAACACCTTTTCGTAATCCTCATTGCCGAGCATTCCTATATGTTCCAGGAGCACGAACCGGTTCTCGCTACGAACGGCGATTTTAAAGTCTGCTGCAACAGTGCAGTCACGCAGTCGAACGAGTTCCTCATAGTGATACGGGATTCCCTTTATGTAAAGCATATTTGCAATGTTAAGCTCTGATTTTGAGCGCACCTTATCTCCCTTTAAAGTCGTATGCTTAAGCTGCTCGGGATAACTCCTGCTTTTCGGATAATCGGTGATATCCCAGTCATCCGATCTGGCAAAATCGAACCCCGGTATATCGGGGAAGAAATCCGCTCTGTATGATTTCGGGAGCCTGCCAATTACTGCTTCCGGATTTACAGGTCTGAATTTCTCCAGAAGTCCGGTTATGCGTTTTACATTGGCGGCTATGTCCCGCATGCTTTCCTCCAGAAAACGTCTTAACTTAAGCTGTCTCACTGTTTTCTCTTCTGCTTTCCCGATATACTTTCTTTTTCCGCTTTCAGATGTCATATAATACGTCTTTCCCTTTGACGTAACAGTCTCAAGTCCGCCTTTCGGCAGACTTGACAGCATTTTTTCATATGCATCAAAGAGTGTCTGCTCTTTTTCAAGCTCTTCCTTCAAATAATCCCTTATGTCCATCCCCGCTGCCTTTCTTTTTATTTATTTCCTTATTTTACCAGTTTATGGCGGGTGTTTCAACATATATTTCCAATTCAGAAGCATTTTAGTTTTTAGACGATGGATGCATTTATCGAAAAAGCCCCGGACAGATTTTCCGGGGCTTCTCAAATCCTAATTCTATTTTTTCTTTCGTTTCAGCACGTCTTCCGTGAGGGTAATCGGGCTTTTCCAGCGCTCAGGCGGAATTCCCTTGAGATCGAGGGTGTCGTAAATCATAACCCTGGCCACCGAATAGAGGACTGAGCAGAGCGGAATGAACAGAATCATTCCGAAAATGCCCATGGCGTTGCCGCCTATGGTGATGGCGATAAGCATCCAGATCGGCGGAAGTCCGACGGAATTTCCAACGACGTGAGGGTATATGAGATTTCCCTCTATCTGCTGAATCACCAGGAACATCACTATGAATATCACGGCCTGCAGCGGGCTCTCCATGAGAATGAGAAGAGCTCCAACGACGCATCCGATGAATGCTCCCACCAGCGGAATCAGCGCGGTAAAGGCGATTGTAACCGCTATGAGCAGGGCATACGGCATTCCCGCAACGGTCATGGCTATGAAGAACAGGGTTCCCAGTATGCAGGCCTCCAGGCACTGACCTGAAATAAACCTTGAGAAGGTTCTCTGCGCCAGAGCCGCAACGTATAAAATCCTGTCCGCAGCCCTTTCCGGGAAAACCGCCAGCACCGTCTGCTTCGCCTCCGTAGCCAGCTTTTCCTTCGACATGAGAATGTATATGGCGAAAATGAGTCCGATGAAGAAGTTCACCACCATGCCGATGATGTTCGTCACGGCGCCGATACCGCTGTCAAGGATACTTGCCGCCGCCGTCTGCAGAAAGCCGGAAAGCTTCATTCCGATTTCAGTCCAGTTTACGGAGAACTGACCGGCAAAGTCCGCAAGGCTCTGCCATACGCTCATCCTGTCGTTTATCCACGCCTGAAGGCTGTTCATGGCGTCCGGAATCTCTTTTCCTATGGTGTAAAGGGTGGCTCCCAGCTGAGGTATGATTATGTTCATGGCCACTGCCAGAACCCCGACCACCAGCGCAAGAGTTATGACGAATGAAATCGGCCGCCTGCTCTTTTTGAAGCGGGCCGTCTTTCCGAATAGAAGGCTTTCGACCCCGCGCATGGGAACGTTGATGATAAAAGCGATGCACGCGCCAAGGATAAACGGCACGATCACGCTCATCAAAGCGCCCGCCACTTTCAGCACCTCGTCAAAATTCTGCAGGACGATGTAAAAAAGTATTCCCGCAAATATGATTCCAATTAGTGTTTTTACTGTCTTTCTGTCCAAGTTGAATCTTTCTCCCTTTCGAATAACAAAGAGCCGGTATGTACCGCACGCTTAAGTGCATTGTATCACACCGGCCCGTCAAAGTCATCTGTAATTTACTCTACTACCTCATATCCCGCTTCGGAGATAACCTTTTTGAATTCGTCCATGGAAATTTCTCGGTCAGCCTCCACTGCGGCTTTTTTGCCCTCCAGATCCACGTCGACTTTTGTTACGCCGTCCATGGCGGCAAGAGCGTCGTTTACGTGCTTCTGGCAGTGCATGCACATCATTCCCTCTACTTTAAACTCGTACTTCATTTTCTTTTCCTCCTTTTTTGTTTCCTCTGTCTCAAAGTGTTCGGACCGTGCTCTGTCGGTCTTAAAGAACCTCAGCCTTAAGGCGTTGGTGACGACGCATACGCTTGAAAGGCTCATGGCCGCCGCTCCTATCATCGGTGAAAGCTTTATGCCGAGCGGGATAAACAGAACTCCCGCCGCCACCGGAATTCCTATGACGTTGTAGAAAAACGCCCAGAACAGATTTTCCTTTATGTTTCTGATTACGGCCTTTGACAGCTTTACCGCCGTTACCGCATCCAGAAGATCGCTTCGCATGAGCACGGCGTCGGCGCTTTCAATGGCAACGTCGGTTCCCGCGCCTATGGCAATTCCCACGTCGGCTCTCGTCAGGGCCGGAGCGTCGTTGATGCCGTCTCCTATCATGGCAACCTTTCTTCCCTCCGCCTGAAGCCCTGCAACGTGCTTTTCCTTGTCGGCCGGCAAAACTCCCGCGATTACCTCAGGAATATCCATGCGCTTTCTTATGGCCTCGGCGGTTCGCGGATTGTCGCCCGTCAGCATTACCACGTCGATGCCCATTTTTTTGAACTCGCCTATAGCTTCGCGACTAGTCGGTTTTTCCACGTCGGCTGCGGCGATTATTCCAAGTATCTCTCCTTCCGCCCCGAATATCAGCGGAGTCTTTCCTTCGTCTCCCAGTCTTTTGAGGGTTTCCGCGATGCCGGACGTGTCTATTCCTTCATCGCTCATGAGGCTTTCATTTCCCGCAAAGTGCGAAACTCCTCCGATTTCAGCCTTTGCGCCTTTACCGAACAAAGCCTGAAAACTTTCGGAAGGCTCATAGGTGACGCCTCGCTTTTCAGCCTCGGCCATAACCGCCTCCGCCAAAGGGTGCTCGCTTCCCGCCTCGATGGATGCGGCTTTTGACAAAAGTTCTTCTTCGGATACGCCGCCGGCAGGAATTATATCCGTAACCACCGGCTTGCCCTCGGTAATAGTGCCGGTTTTGTCCATTACGACGGTATCGATGTGGCTGGCCGCCTCAAAAGCTTCTCCTGACTTTATGAGAATGCCGTTTTCCGCGCCTTTGCCCGTTCCCACCATTATGGCAACGGGAGTCGCAAGACCCAGGGCGCACGGGCAGGAAATTACAAGCACCGATATTCCCATGGAAAGAGCGTGCTCAAAGCCGTAGCCTGCAATCAGCCAGACTATGGCCGTGACGAGAGCTATCCCCATGACCGCCGGAACGAAAACCCCGGCTATCTTGTCGGCAAGGCGGGCAATTGGAGCCTTGGAAGCGCTTGCCTCCTCCACGAGACGCACTATCTGGCTTATAGTGGTGTCTTCGCCCACCCTGTCGCACCTTACCTTTATGAAACCGGTTTTGTTGATGGTGGCGGATATGACTTTGTCGCCTGCGCCCTTTTCCACGGGTATGCTCTCGCCCGTTATAGCCGATTCGTCCACCGCCGTGGTTCCCGAGACGATTTCTCCGTCTGCTGCGATGCTCTCGCCGGGACGTATCACGAGAATGTCTCCCGGCGCCAGCTGCCACGTCTCAATTTCGATTTCTTTGCCGTCTCTTTCCACGATTGCCGTCTTTGGCGCAAGGTTCATCAGCTTCTCTATGGCCTGGCTGGTTTTTCCCTTGGAGCGGGCTTCCATATATTTTCCAACCGTGATCAAAGTGAGAATCATGGCCGCAGACTCAAAGTATATGTCGGCGCTGTACTTGTGAACCAGAGCCATATCGCCGGTTTCATACCCGTGAGCTATTCTGAACAGGGCGAAGACGCCGTACACTATGGCCGCCCCCGAGCCCACCGCTATGAGGCTGTCCATGTTGGCGCCGCCTCTTACAAGGGCAGGAAGTCCCTTCACGAAAAACTTCCTGTTCAGGAACACGATAGGAATCAGAAACAGCACCTGAATCATAATCATTGTCAGCGGATTTTCCGTGTTGTGATGGTTTCCCAGGAGCATAGGCCCCATGGACACGGTCATAAGCGGAATGAGCAGAACCACCGACCAGATGAGCCTTTTCTTCATCTGCGCCGTCTCGTCGAGGGCGCCTTTTGACGCTGAACCTCCTGCTCCGTCGCCTCGGGCCGCCGCGCCTTTAGCTGTCGCGCCTGCTCCGCCCGGATTGCTGCCGCCGGTCTGCTCTCCGTAACCGCCGCGTACCTCGTCGGGATAAGCCCCGTATCCTGCGCCTTCCACCGCCTTTATTATCTTTTCTTCATCTGTTACGGTCTCGTCAAACTCGACCTGCATGGTGCCCGTGAGAAGGTTCACGCTGACGATTTTGACCCCGTCGAGCTTTCCTGTAACTTTCTCGACCCTTGAAGAGCAGGCCGAGCAGCTCATGCCCGTAACTTTAAACTTTTCCTTCTTCAAAACTTTCCCCTTTTCCGGGAGCCGCATCCCGCCGCTGAATAAGGCGCGCGGGCCGGTCGGCGGCTTCGTGAACCGAAGCCGGCTTTGCCGATGCCCTGCCGCTACTTCATCAGCCGCTTTATGGTGTCGCAAAGCTCGTCGACTTTGGAGCCGTCTCCCTCTTTAATGTCATTCACTACACAGGTCCTTATATGCTCGGTGAGAAGTTCTCTGCTGAAAGCGTTGAGCGCCGAGTTGATGGCTCCCACCTGATTGAGGATGTCGATGCAGTATCTGTCATCCTCCACCATCTTCGCAACTCCCCGAACCTGTCCTTCAATTCTTGAAAGACGATTCATAAGATCCTTGTATTCCTTTTCCGTTCTGTGCTTCACTCTGTCAGAACAGACATGGGCTCTATTCTCTGCCATCTTTCTTCTCCTTTTTACGGTTTGCGTAAAATCGAATCCGTCGAGATTCTCAGTTTTTATACATACAGTAATCTTCCTGCATGTACCTACGCATTTATAGTATACCCTTGTATGGTATATGTCAATCGCGAATTGGAAAATTGATTTATTGCAAGGGGTGGCGAGGGCTGAGTAATTCTGTTTGGTCAAATGTGTGAGTCGCGGGAACTAAACCAAATTCTGTTTGGTTTAATTCCCGTTTCCGTCCCTGGCGACCAAATTCGTGTTGGTCGAATCGCAGTTTGCGGCACGAAAAACCAAATTTCCTTGGTCAAATCGCTCTCACAGGCTCCAAAAGCCAAACCGTATTCCCTGATATTTACATTTTCTGGTGTATACTTACTGTATTGGCGATAATTACGACTAAATTATGTCGAATCTCCTTTTTCATTTTGGTTTTTATCGCACTTATCTGCTGAAAAACCAAGAAACTTTGGTTTTTTACCCCCTGATATCGGATTCGGCCAAACGGCTCCGCTCCCGCAAAGTCTGCGCGGCCTGTACGGTTCAGTTAAATGTGTTTTTCTACCGCTGCCCAATGAATTTCTTTTGCTAAACCACATCAGGCAAGTGAACAGATGAATCACACATGTATGCTGTATTAAAAAACAGCCACGCGGTTAATTCCGTCCGGCTGTCTTTATCACTTTACTTTCAATCAGAATTCATGCAGTTTCTGTTATATCTCTTCCGTGGTAAATATGGCTTCGATGTTGGTTCTGCCGTTCACCTCGGTTTTGAAGTACCACTGACCGGCCGCATCGCCCGGCGCCATGTAGATGTCGATATCCTCGTTTATAGGGGCCTCGGCCATGTATCGGATACTCATGGACGTCACCTTCCTGCCCGTTATCTCCGGTATGTAGTTCCAGAGCATGTCAAGGTATCTGGTGTTGTTCATGTGCATGTTCATGTCCACGTCGCTGTACATTACGCGCTTTGTTCCCACGCGCTCCCAGACTGTGTCTTTAGGGAAGCGGAAGCGGACTGGTATTGACATTTCAAGGGGTTCCCCTGTTTCGTAGTTGGAGATGTCAACCTCTCCCGCGCGGCAAAGTTTACCGGTATTGCGGTTGGCGACGGCCCATTCAGTGTATGCCCGGGCGCACACTTTGCCGTCTCTTTCGATGAGGAAGCATCTGATGAATGTGGCGGCCTTTTCAGGGCAGCGCCACGTCTTTACTTCTATATCGTCGTACTGGTGAATCTGCTCGTATATCTCTATGGCCATCCTTGTGACGATGAAGGACTTTCCCACCGCAAAGAGGTCGTAGTAGGAAGGCTTTCTGTCACGCATGTGGTGATTGGCCGTTTCCTGCATGAACTGGGCTGCCATGGTAGGTCTGAGATTGTCGTTTACGTCCACATTGTGAGACGTTACCGTATATTTTTCCGAATAAAACATTAGAACTGTGCCACCTCCGGATCAGCTTCCTCGGCTTCTTCTACCCTGCTGCAGTAAAGTACCGGCCCCGCTTCGCCGTACATCTCGTCGTACTGCCACTTAACCTGAGCCGTAATCGTAACCCAGCCGCCGTGGGTCAGCTTATGAGCCGCGTCCTTCCAGACGCATACCAGACCTGCGAACTGTATGTCCTCCACGCAGCAGGTCATAACGTGACGGCCGAAGACGAATTTGTCGTCGGGGAGTCCTCCGCCTAAAACGCTGCGGCCTTTGATGGTTATGACTTTACCGTCGTACTTCTTTCCCTCTTCATTTATGTCCCTGTACCACTCGGCGTAATCCACGTCGTTTACGGTGAAGCTGTCCGCGTTTATGTCGTAAGGCAGCGGATCGGGGATATTGTCAGGCTCCACGTCGTCAGGGCCGTACTCGTATAGAATCTGGCTCTTTCTGTTGGCGCCGCGGACTATCTTGTGGTAAGGCATCTTATCGAAGCCGTGGGCGCAGCGGTTGAAAACCACTATCTCCGCGCTTTTGAGCTTATCGTACACCAGCTGGCGCATATTCTGATTATACGTCAGGAACGTGGAAGCATCGGCAAAGAACATCTCCTGATATGCAAGCCAATCAGGCGGCATATTCTGATAGAAGGAGTCCAGCATCCACATTCCGTTATACTCCACCACTACTCTCTCCGCCTTGTGCTTTTCACGCAGTCCCTCCAGAAACTCCGGCGTAAGGTCTTCCTCGTCCTCCACCGTTTCTATATAAACCTGGGTTCCGAAGAATTTCGAGCGGTGGTATTCCTCCTCGCCATCCTCGCACAAAAGGAGCAGCGTGCGCTCTCCGGCGTTAAACTCCGGGTCTTCCATTATGTCCTGTATGAAAGTCGTCTTTCCGCTTTCCAGAAATCCGGTAAACAGATAAACAGGTATTTCCATTTTCCATTCCTCCTCGGGGAAAAATCCCACGATGTATATTATACAACTAAACTTTCGCCTTTGCACCCCGAAATTAGGTCTTCACAGATTCCACAAATTTCGTCAATTGACATTCTTCCCGGACAGCGTTAAAATTTACCTGTAACAAGCAATCTTTGACGAGATTGCGTTTTTTTCTTGCATAACGTCCGGACAGAATTTTGCCCGGAAAAGTAAAATACGTCTGATTTTGGAGGTGTTATTTTGGTCAAAACCCTTGCTCGCAGCGTTCGCGAGTACAAAAAGCCCGCCCTTCTGACGCCCCTTCTCGTGTCGGTAGAGGTGGTTCTCGAATGTATCATTCCTTTTATCATCGCTGATCTTGTTAATGACATGCAGGCCGGATGCGACCTTTCCACCATAGTCAATTACGGCATCGAGCTGGTGATAATGGCAATCCTTTCACTGGTCTTCGGCGTGGCCGCCGGAAATACCTGCGCCACGGCTTCTACAGGCTTTGCGAAGAACCTGAGAAAGGACATGTTCTACAGGATCCAGGACTACTCCTTTGAGAACATCGACAAATTCTCCGTATCAAGCCTTGTGACCCGTATGACCACCGACGTCATCAACGTGCAGATGGCCTTCATGATGATAATACGAATCGCAATCCGCTGCCCGCTGATGCTGATATTTTCCTTTGTAATGGGCTTTGCCATGGGCGGAAGGCTTGCCATGATATTCCTCGTAACTATCCCCCTCTTAGGCTTCGGTCTGTTTCTGGTCATCAGAAAGGCCACTCCGATTTTCCGCAGAGTGTTCAGGAAATATGACGCTTTAAACGACTCGGTTCAGGAAAACGTCCAGGCCATGCGTGTTGTTAAGAGCTACGTTAGAGAGGAATACGAAAAGAAAAAGTTTGCCGGGGCTGCCGAAGATGTGTGCCGGGATTTCACAAAGGCTGAAAGAATAATGGCTATAAACAACCCGATGATGCAGTTCTGCGTCTACGCAGCCATGGTATTCGTTCTTTCCTTCGGCTCCTACGCCGTAATAACCAGCCAGGGCTCCGAAGTTGCCGTAGGCCAGATGTCCGCAATCCTCACCTACAGCTTCCAGATTCTCATGAGCCTTATGATGCTTTCAATGGTTTTCGTAATGATTACCATGTCCCTTGAGTCCGCCGAAAGAATCGTCGAGGTTCTCGGCGAGGAAAGCACTCTCTCAAGCCCCGGAAATGCCGTAGACTGCGTTAAAGACGGCTCCATAGATTTTGACAATGTAAGCTTTAAATACTCGACAAAGGCTGAAAGGATGGCCCTGGAGGGAGTGAACCTTCACATCAAATCCGGCGAAGTCATCGGAATTTTAGGCGGCACCGGATCGTCGAAATCCACTCTTGTGCAGCTGATACCGCGTCTTTACGATACTACGGAAGGCTCCGTCAAAGTGGGCGGCGTCGACGTGAGAGACTACGACCTTGAAGTCCTAAGAAACAACGTGGCCATGGTTTTACAGAAAAACGTCCTCTTCAGCGGCACCATCAAGGACAATCTCCGCTGGGGAAACCCGGACGCCACCGACGAAGAGATGCTTCAGGCATGTAAGCTGGCCCAGGCGGACGAGTTCATTCAGACCTTCCCGGACAAATACGATACCTGGATAGAGCAGGGAGGCGCCAACGTCTCCGGCGGTCAGAAGCAGAGGCTCTGCATAGCCCGCGCCCTTCTGAAGAATCCTAAGATACTCATTCTGGACGACTCCACCAGCGCCGTGGACACCAGAACCGACGCTCTCATACGTCAGGGCTTCAGGGAGTTCATTCCTGAAACGACGAAGATCATCATAGCTCAGCGTGTGGCCTCGGTACAGGATGCCGACCGCATCATCGTCATGGAGGGCGGCCGCATAAACGCCGTGGGAACCCACGAAGAGCTCCTTGAAACAAGCGACATCTACAGAGAAGTATATACTTCCCAGACAAAGGCAGGTGATGAAGATGGCGAAGAATAAGACGGCGGATACGCACGAAAAGAAGCGCACCACGACGGCAAGAGGCCAGCGCGCGCCAAAGGGAGTTCTCAGAAGGCTCATTCGCACCCTGTTCGAGTTCTATCCGGTACTCCTTCCTCTCACCATGCTCTGCATCGTGATAAACGCCATAGTCTCCGCGGCTCCTGCCGTATTCCTGCAGAAGGTTATCGCCGTAGTCGACGCCTCGTATAAGAGCGGAGACTGGTCGTCCGTTGCCGGCCAAATCCTCGGCTACGTGTTCATACTTCTTATCATGTACGCGGTCAGCCTTATAGCCGGAGCGCTCTACACCCAGATGATGGCCATAATCACTCAGGGTTCTCTGAAGAAGCTTCGTGAGAAGATGTTCGACCACATGCAGGATCTGCCGATAAAATATTTTGATACCAACGGCCACGGCGACATAATGAGCTACTACACCAACGACGTTGATACTCTGCGTCAGCTCATAAGTCAGAGCCTTCCGCAGATTACCATTTCGGCAATCACCCTGTCAGTGGTATTCTGCATCATGATATACTACAGCGTAATCCTTGCCCTTCTCATAGTGGCAGGCGTTATCGGAATGGCCTTCGCCGCAAGAGCAATCACCAACCGCTCGTCAAAATACTTCCTCCGCCAGCAGGTGACCATAGCGGGAGCTGAGGCTTTCATGGAGGAGATGATCACCGGCCAGAAGGTCATCAAGGTTTTCTGCCACGAGGAAAAGGCCAAAGAAGATTTTGATAAGGTAAACGGAGAGATATTCTTCAACGCCAGAAACGGAAACCGCTTTGCCAATATCCTCATGCCGCTCCTTGGAAACATAGGAAACGTCATGTACGTAGTCGTAGCCATAGTCGGCGGCGCTCTTATGCTCACCGATATCCCGAACATCAGCCTTTGCGGTATGGGATTC
The DNA here is from genome assembly GCA_019113145.1 of Candidatus Avanaerovorax faecigallinarum. Lineage (GTDB taxonomy): Bacteria > Bacillota > Clostridia > Peptostreptococcales > Anaerovoracaceae > Avanaerovorax > Avanaerovorax faecigallinarum. The sequence continues at coordinate 1,951 of DXHZ01000036.1, read as the reverse complement.
ACCATAAGCATAGTCGTGCCGTTCCTCAACATGACAAAGCAGTTCGCCGGCTCCGTGGGTCAGGTCTCCAACCAGATAAACATGGTAATCATGGGACTTGCCGGAGCCCACAGAATCTTCGCCCTCCTGGACGAGGAGCCTGAAAGCGACGAAGGAAAGGCCACACTGGTCAACGCAAAGGAAGATGCGAGCGGAAACCTTACGGAGTGCGAGGAGCGCACCCATATCTGGGCGTGGAAGAATATCGCCGACGACGGAACCGTGACGTATACAAGACTTCGCGGAGACGTGAGATTCTTCGACGTAAACTTTGGCTACACCGAGGGCAAAACGGTTCTTCACGACATTTCCCTATACGCAAAGCCGGGACAGAAGATAGCCTTTGTCGGCTCCACCGGCGCAGGAAAGACCACCATCACAAACCTTATAAACCGGTTCTACGATGTAACCGAGGGTAAGATAACCTACGACGGCATAGACGTATGCGACATAAAGAAGGACGACCTTCGCCGAAGCCTTGGCATCGTGCTTCAGGACACGAACCTGTTCACCGGCACGGTTATGGACAACATCCGCTACGGCAGCCTGGGCGCCACCGACGAGGACTGCATAGAAGCCGCAAAGCTTGCCGGAGCCGACGACTTTATCCGTCGTCTCCCTGAAGGATATAACACCATGCTCACCAGCAACGGCGCAAACCTGTCACAGGGACAGCGGCAGCTCCTTGCCATCGCCCGCGCCGCCGTGGCAGATCCTCCGGTAATGATTCTGGACGAGGCTACAAGCTCCATAGACACCAGAACCGAGGCAATCGTTCAGCGGGGTATGGATGCGCTCATGGAAGGAAGAACGGTGTTCGTAATAGCTCACCGCCTCTCCACAGTCCAGAACTCCAACGCCATAATGGTAATGGATCACGGCCGCATCATCGAGCGCGGCACCCACGAAGACCTCATAAAGCTGAAGGGAACTTACTATCAGCTCTACACGGGTGCCCTGGAACTGGATTAGCAAAGAAGCTGTATAACCCACAAATACTCCAGGGAAGAGAAGAAAAGACGCGATTGCCTGAAAAGCAGGCCGCGTCTTTTTCGATTTCTAATGTTTCGACTGTCAGTCCGATATGGCAGCAATACCTTTTGCGCATCTCAGCTCTACATCCCGGAAGTGATTCCCCGGATTCATCTCAAATTCAACGTCGATTCCCAGTTGTCCGTAGTATTCTGCCAGGGCCTCAGTGTTTTCCTGCACCTTTTGCATGAGAGGATTTCTCGTCTTTGCCTCTCTGTCGCCGAGAGAAAGATATATTTTCTCAGGCGCTTTTTTCAAATCGCGTTCTTTCGCAAATTCCATGAATCCCGGGAACCACAGGGAGCCGGATATACTTGCCGCCCGGTCAAAAGCGTCGCATCTGTACGTGGCGTAAAGGGCAAAGAGTCCGGCAAGGGAATAGCCCGCAATGCAGGTCTTTGACAGCTCTCCGCTGATATACGCCTTTGCGGAAGGGATGATTTCCGAAACCAGCAGCTTCAGATACTCGTCCGCTCCTCCGCCAAAGGCTTCACCCTTTCTATAGAGAGGCGGGCACGGCCATGGAGTCATATCGCAGTTCCAGTCAAGGCCGCTTACAACGAGAAGATTTATTCCGGGGTCGCAGTAGCCGGCCGCATCCGCCTTTTTCGAAAGCTCTTCCCAGACACCGCCACCATCGCCGGAATGAGTGTTCAGGACCATAAGCGGACGGTCAGGGCGCGAAGATGTGTAGAGAGTTATTGATTTACCTGCAATAATATCTTTTCTCATTATGTTCGCCTTTTTTCTTGAATCTCACCTGCCGTAACGAAAAAGAGATGCCTCTCCGGCATCTCATGTTTCGTGGTGCGCCATGAGGGACTCGAACCCCCAACCTACTGATTCGTAGTCAGGCACTCTATCCAATTGAGCTAATGGC
>DXHZ01000035.1 GCA_019113145.1 Candidatus Avanaerovorax faecigallinarum | reverse complement strand
GGTGACATACGATAAGATCCAAGTCGTTATAGTCCCTTCCTGTCTGTTTCGCGTAATCCATTGCCATGGCTCTGGAGTTGAGAAGGTGTATCGCTCCGTACTTTTCCACTTCCGCTATTCCCGTAATCTTCGCAACCTCGGTCAGATCGCAGCCCATAGGGGAGTCGTATATATACGAAGGTATTCCAAGCTCTTCGGCAATGTCATAGGCAAGAATCGCTCCCAGGCTTGATGCGTGGGCAGGAAGCTCGGGGCTTGCCATCCTTTCACAAAGGGTTTTGTTCACCAGATATCCGCCCGAGGAAAGCTCAAAAGCCATTCCTCCTCTTCCTACTACTGCGGAAAGGCGGGACTTGTCGTATCCGTGTTCTTTCAGGTAGTCCTCCAGCATGCCTCTCCTGTAGTCCTCCTGGCTTGCAATTGTCGGGAAGGACAGAATCTTCTCCTCATCGTGAACTATGGTGGTTTCAAAGAGCTTCTTCGTGTTGTTTTCGGTAAACACCGCAATCTTTGTAGTGGTGGAACCCGGATTTATAACCAGGATATCCTTTACTTCAATGCTCATCTTCAATCAACTCCTTATCTTAACAGCTTTATCTCCCGCGCGTAGCCGGAAAGATCCTCCTGAGGCGTCTCCAGTATGCACGGCAGGTCTTCGAGTCTCGGATCGTGAACGACTTTTCTTATTGCCTCAAGTCCCAGCCAGCCTTCGCCGATTTTCGCGTGGCGATCTTTATGCGCTCCCGCAGGGTTCAGGCTGTCGTTTATGTGCAGGGCCTTAAGCTTTTCAAGGCCTATGATTGCATCAAAATCCTCAAGGACGCTGTCAAGGTCGTCCTTTATCTCATATCCTGCGTCGCTTACGTGGCAGGTATCGAGGCATACTCCAATCTGATTCTTCAGCACCACTCTGTCTATTATGGCCGCGATCTCCTCAAAGCTTCTGCCTATTTCGCTCCCCTTGCCGGCCATTGTCTCAAGAAGCACCGTGGTGGACTGATCCGGATTCATAACTTCATTAAGCATATCCGCTATGAGCTCAATTCCTTTTTCCGCTCCCAGTCCCGTGTGGCTTCCCGGATGGAAATTGTAATAATTTCCCGGAAGATACTCCATTTTGTCAAGGTCTTCCGCCATTGCCGTCTTTGCGAACTCCCGTACCCTGTGATTCGACGAGCACGGATTTAAAGTGTACGGAGCGTGGGCAACCAGTGGACCGAAGTCGTTTTCACGCATCAGCTTTATGAGAGCTCTCGCATCGTCCGGGTCTGCGGGCTTTGACGCGCCTCCACGGGGATTTCTCGTAAAGAACGCGAAGGTGTCCGCCCCTATGGAGAGCGCCGTTTTCCCCATAGCCTCAAAGCCTCCCGACGACGAAAGGTGGCAGCCTATATAACGCCTACTCATTTTTCGGACTCGGCAGGGCGTGTTCATAGCAGCTGTCTACGCCGAAGTATTCCTCCAGAGTAAGCCAGTCTCCGCCGTTGTACATCTTCTCGGCAAGCTCCCTGCCGACGAATCTCATGTGCCACGGCTCATATTTATATCCCGTGATATCGTTCTTTCCCTTAGGGAATCGCAGGATAAATCCGTATTTCCAGCAGTTGTCGTTGACCCATTTGCCTTCTTCCGTGTCCGCAAACTCGTCGCTTATGGTGTTAAGGTCGAATGCCAGGCCGCTCTGATGCTCCGAATGTCCGGGTCTTGCGGAATATGTATCGGCAACGTCTTTGCCGTCCTCTTCAACATATTCATTGTAAATCTTATTCTGATAGTCGTAGGATCTGAAGCCGCTGGAATTGTATAAATCGAGGCCAAGCTTTTCCCCGTCGGCCTTCATTTCCTCGAAAGCCTTCTCCGTCTCCGGCGTAAGACCCTCGCCAAACTCCGGCGAAAGTGGATAAGTCTTATTTACCATTAAAACTCCATCGATGTAATATGCTCCTTTTCCCTCTGTTACTGTAAATCCTTTTTCAGTCTTCATAATTATCTTGTCTCCTTCTCTTCAGTCTTTTTCTTTTTTTCCTTTATTTTAACCGCGGCCACGCCGGCAGCTATGCCTGCAATCACCGCTGCGGCTGCAATATATATCCACGTATAATCCGCAGGCGGCTCAAAGTCATCGGTAAGCTTATACAGAGAAATTGTATCCACGAAATCTCCCTGTATGATTCTCTCTTCATCATAAGGCAGCTCTTCCCCGCCCATGACTACCGATATAAACTGATACCCGTCTTTCTCCAGACATCCTGTGAAGTTATATCCCGACGCCGGAATCCATCCCGTCTTTACTCCCGTCATGTACTGCGAGTACGGGCTTTCGTATCTGTCGTCAGGGAACATCACGTAGTTGGTGGTGTAGTAGTCGTATCCTTCATCTCTCACATTTGACGGCGGAATCGTGCCGCTTTCGTGGGATACGGCCTCCCTGAAGGCGTCAAATGTCATGGCGTATTCCGCAATCTTCACCATGTCCCTTGCAGTGATTTTGTTGGAAGATGATATTCCCGTAGGATCCATGTACGACGTGTTTTCACATCCAAGCTCTTTAGCCTTCTCGTTCATCATATCGACAAAAGCGTGAAAGTCTCCGTCGCCGAGTTCAAAGGCAAAAGACGTTGCCGCTTCGTTTGCAGAACAAACCAGCATGTACTGCATGCAGTCCTTATATGATATTTCTTCTCCTGCCTCCAGATGATACGTAGGCGTCATAGAGCTGCAGTAATATGAGCTTACCGCATCCTCGCTTACCGTCAGAGTTCCTTCCAGTTCAGGATTCTCCTCCAGAACGATAATCGCCGTCATGACCTTCGTCATGCTCGCCGGCGCTCTCACTTCATCGGCATTTTCCTCAAACAGAACTGTTCCGGTAGTTGTTTCGTACAGTATTCCCGCAGCAGAATTGGGAATTCCCGGTTCCTGTTCCATAGGGTCCGGCGTACCGGCGCTTTCTTCTGCAAATGCCGCAGGCGCAGCAGCCGATGACAAAACAAGCACCACAGCCGCAACAAGCCCGGCCATACGTTTTAGTCTTCTCATTTTCTCGTCATTCCTCCTGAATCGTCACAGTTTATGCCGGCATGAATCAACCGGCAGACTTAATTATTATCTAATGATAGAGTATCACTGTCCAGGTGAAAAATCAAAGGTTATATGTATACCGGACGTGTTCCGGGCAAAGAATATATTTAACTGATGCGAGAACATGTCTCAACTCATTCCGATTGGGTACAGAAAGAGTGCCTGTCCCTCCGCTTTCATACTTCAATCAGTCCGGCATATCCTGTATCTTGTGAGCTTATGGGCTTGTGGGCTTGTGGGCCGCCAAGGCTGAAAGCAGCCGTTGCGGCAGACGAAATCTGTGCCACTTCGAGTTGGAATCAGAGATGTGGCCGAGAAAACGGCCGTTACGGCCTGACATAGGGTGAAAATCTCGGCCACTTGCCGGAATTTTGGCGATTTTGCAGTAAAATTCGTGGGCCGCGAACCGGGAAACAGGGGTAGGCGGCCCAGCTTCATGTCCGCCGGACGGGCTTCTCCATCAGTCGTCCTTTGCCGCTCGGTTTAAGAAGCCGGATACGATAATAGTAGAAATTTAAATGGAAAAAGAGCAGGGAATGATAGAGTATCGGCATCAGATATATTATAATTAAAAGAAGATGGTAGGAAAAAGTTGAGAGAAGCAATAAAAAAGTGGAGCTTGCAACAGCAGTGATACAGTTAACCACGGTAATCATCCTGTTGAAAGATTAAACGAAGACTACAGCAACATACCTCTCACCGAATACACATCATGCCTGGGTAGAGTTGTTGATAGACTGCCATATGAGAAATAATTTTCTTATAACGGTAAAAATATTCCTAAATAACATTGAAAAATTAATCATAATTTCATATAATAAGGGTACAAGATATCGCCTGAGAGCAGGGCGATTTAAAAATAAAGACGGCTTGATGGATGATTCTCTTCGTAGAGCGCGAAGAGCCTAAACAAAATAAAGCTCAATGGAAGATGTGCCCTTTGAGAAATCAAGGGGCATTTTTATTAGGAGAATATATGAAATTAATAATACTCACGAAAGATTTTTACAATGATTATTGTCATTGCAACGAGATATTGAAAAAGCATGATAGACCGTATGCCTGTCTTGCAATAAAGACTGAAACCGCATTATTTGCTATACCTTTCAGGCACCATATTAAGCACAATTATGCATTCTATACAATTGGCGAAGCGGGAATTGATTTTACAAAGGCTGTAGTGATTACAGATAAAAAGTATATATCTTCCGACAGGCCAACAATTGAAAGTGCTGAATTTGCCATCATAAAACGAGAAGAACAAAAAATCAAGTATTTATTTTCAAAGTTTCTGAATCAATATCGCAGAGCAATGAAACACAGAGATAATCCGAGAAGTAAAAATCTCTTAAAATATAGCGCATTACAGTACTTCGAAGATTATCTGTAACCATAGCCTCCTGCAGGCGGTATGTATAGGAGATGTGAGATATTGGATATGTAGAACAATATGAACGATACTGAACGATATTGAACATAAAATTGATATTGGCTTCATACGTATTTCCGCATGTACTAATCATATACACCGGTCATTGCGGTAAGAATACAATGAGTTTGCATGTTTAACTTCCGCGGGCAACGGGGTGCGTAATGCGTAGAATATTGCTCGTTTGTACGGGAATTTGTCAAGGATGCATTAAAGCATTTTGGCATCTCGGATATATGAGCAGTGGAACTCGGAGCGGGTTCTTAATTAAGAAAGGAGACATAAAAAATGAAAAAGAAATTACTGGCCTTAGTTATGGCCGCAACGTTGGTCTTTGCCTTTACGGCTTGTGGAGGAAACGAGTCCTCGGGTGGTGACACTGCTTCCGAAGAGGCGGAGAAGGAAGAACCGTTAGACCTTACCGGAGACTGGCAGCAGGTAACCGCAGAAGGCGACGGCATGAAGGCTACAATTGAAGGCGAGGAGATAACCATTGATTGGGTTTTTGAGGAGGACGATACTACCGCCCTTTACTTGGCCGGTACTTATGTTCCCCCGACTGAAGCGACCGATGAATATTCATGGACGTCCGAGAACGACACCGAGAAGACGAGTTCTGCCTTAATGGCGTCAACCGGTGAGACCAAAGATTTTACGTATAAAGATGGCGCCTTAAGCTTCGAGGTTTCCGCTTTAGGCGTAACCAAAACCGTAGAATTAGAACGCGCTGAATAAAAACCATCCCCGCGTGAAGGACACCGGAGTATATTTGCAAGATTTATTCTACTATCACCATAGGATCCCAATTCACCATAAAGTTACACTTAGGACAGTAGAACCCGTGGCATTTCGAAGGTTCTATATTGGGATTGGCTGGAAGTATTACACTTTTTCCGCATCTAGGACAAACTACTGTTTCCCCTCTAGTTAATTTCACTAGTATGCTATCGCTTTGATTTGACAGGTTCTCCATAAATTATTCCTCCTTTCTTCCATTCCAATTCAGGGTAATTATCTTTTGCAAGTTTTACTATATACCGCAATTCCGAAAACGTTAGCTTGTTTCTGCCTTCTATGTGCATTTTTTCTTTCGCAAAACACACAGCTTCCGCCTACTGGCAATTACCAATATCATAATAGAAATGCGTCATTTCATGTATTACAGTTTGAGCGGCCACTCTTGTACTTGAAATCTTATCAAAATATATTTTTATGTCTTTCCCTTCCTGTGACCCTCTTTCACCTTCCGGGGATTTTACTCCTTGCAGAATTTGTATTGTGACATCGGATTTCTCGATATGTTCTAATACTTCTCTACCTATCGAGCTAACATTCATCTCCTGTTTTATTTCGGCAATTGATATATCTGTTTTTGACGATAAAGTTTTCATGTTGAGCGATTGGATTAGCCCTGTTCCTCTCGCTTGATTTATTATAGCACTTCTACCACCGTTTACAACAGAGTGCAGAACCGCTTGCACTCCTGAATCTGCCCCTGATATATTGCTTTGGCTACTGCGATGTCATCCGTGGTTGTCCCGCCCTGTTCAAGCAGTAAAAATATAACGCAGATATCTTGTACCTTGTGGGCCGCCAAAGCTTAAAACAGCCATTGCGGCCGACGAAATCTGTGCCACTTCGAGTTGGAATCAGAGATGTGGCCGAGAAATCGGCCTTGAACCCCTGGCAGAGGAGTGAAAATCTCGGCCACTTATTGGAATTTTGGCGATTTTGCAGTAAAATCCGTGGGCCGCGAACCGGGAAACAGGGGTAGGCGGCCCAGCTTCGTGCCTGCCCAACCGCCCACAGGCTCCTCCCTCAGTCGCCCTCGGCCGCTCGGGGCTCGTCCGTCCACCGGACGGACTTCCTTTTCCCTCGCGCGCTCTCGTGTTCGGATCGCTTCTTTTCGTAGCAAGAAAAAAGAGCCCCGATGGACTCTTTTTCATTGGTGCCCCGGAGGCGATTCGAACACCCGACGCACGGTTTAGGAAACCGACGCTCTATCCCCTGAGCTACCGAGGCTTATCTTTCGGCCGAAAATGTCTGCGGCACCTATTTATTATACCATGCATTGTCTTTTTTTCAATTACTTTATTTTACTATTGATTATCAGCGTCAGCTATAGTACAATTATTGCAATTATATCGGTTTGTTAAAACTATAACAATGTTTTGCGGTTTTCGCCGCTCAGCAGTACGAGGGGGAAGATACTATGTACAAGATTTCTGATCTGGCTTCTGAATATAAGAAGAAACTGATTACAGCCGACCAGGCAGCTGCCATGGTGGAAAACGGCAGCCGTATTCACTTCGGTCTGGGCTGCGGTACCGTTGTGGATATTGATGAGGCGCTTGCAAAGAGAGCCGACGAGCTTAAGGACGTCCACATTATCAGCACCGTCGGAATCAGAAAAGAGCCGTTTAAGGTTTATCAGGCCACCACTTCCAACGACCAGGTGAGATTCGCTTCGGCGCACTTTTCGGGTCACGACAGAATGATGGCAAAGGACGGACGCTGCTGGTACATTCCTATGATGTTCAGAGAGCTTCCTTTCTACTGGAAGAATAACAACAACGGCCTTGACATAGCCTATTTCCAGGTTGCTCCTATGGACAGCCACGGCAACTTCAACCTGGGGCCTCAGGTCTCCGATATGTGGGGAGTTATAAAGGCTGCGAAGAAGATAATCGTTGAGGTCAACGAGAATATGCCTATCGCTCACGGCTACCAGACCCAGCTCAACCTCTACGGAATAGACTACGTGGTGGAGGGTTCCAATCAGCCGGTGGCAGAGCTTCCGACAAAGCCTGCATCGGAGATAGACAAAAAAATTGCAAAGCATGTGGTTGAGAAGATAAGGAGCCACAGCACCCTTCAGCTCGGAATCGGAAGCCTTCCGTCATACATAGGAAAGCTGCTGGCCGAATCCGACGTGAGAAACATAAACGCCCATACGGAAATGTTTGTCGATGCGTACGCCGACCTCTTTGAGGCTGGAAAGCTGACGGGAAACAAGCCTATCGACAAGGGCAAGGCGGTGTACACCTTTGCGGGAGGAACAAAAAAGCTCTATGACTTTATCGACGACAATCCTATATGCTGCAGCGCTCCCGTTGACTACGTAAACGACATAGGCGTAATCGGAAGCATTCCTAACTTCGTTTCCATAAACAGCTGCATTCAGGTAGACCTCTACGGTCAGGTCTGCTCCGAATCGGCAGGACATCAGCAGATAAGCGGAACAGGCGGACAGCTTGACTTTGTAATGGGAGCATACCAGTCCGAAGGCGGTCAGAGCTTCCTCTGCACACCGTCCACCAGAACCCTTGCCGACGGCACCGTCGAGTCGCTCATTTCACCGATGCTGACGCCGGGAGCCATCGTAACCACTCCGAGAATGGCGACCAACTACATCGTTACGGAATACGGCGCAGCGGATCTTAAGGGAAAGAACACGTGGGAAAGAGCTGAGCTGCTCATAAACATCGCGCACCCTGACTTCAGAGACGACCTGGTAAAGGCGGCCGAGAAGATGGGAATCTGGAAGAATACCAGCAAATGCACATATTAAGTTAAAAACGGGCGCTGCCGGATAAGGACTCATAATGTGAGCCATATACCGGGCAGCGCCCTTTTTATTATGCCTTGCTTACCGTCAGTTCACGTCGTTTCTCGCAAGGATTGCTGCAGGAGTCTTTCTCAGGGTGTTGAATACCGGAAGAAGGCCTGCGATCATGTTGAACACAAATACTATGGCAAGGCTTATGAAGAATATCAGCGGGTTCATCATGAATTGGGCTGCTATGTAGCTTACCTGACACATGCCGTGTATGATGTACGCCATCACTGCCATGGACGGGATTGCCGTTATGGCCGTAAGCACTATGGCCTCGCCTGCGAACATTTTGTATATGTCCTTTTTCTTAAGACCGATGGCTCTCAGCACCCCGACCTCTTTGACCCTCGAAAGGAAGGAGGCTCTCAGCATCAGGTATATCTCTACGAGGGAGATTGCCAGTATCACTCCCGCCACCAGAAGAGTCATCACAATCTGGCTGCGTATGGAGTCGATGTATTCCGCTCTGGACTGCGCGTAGTTGTCGACGACGCGCACGCCTTCGGCTGAAAGCTCCGCGTAGGTCCCGTCTTTATCTGCCGGCGCCAGAGTCACATCCGACATGGAGGAAAGCACCGATATCAGCTTCGTGTGGTCGCTTACGTAATAGGCTCCTCCCATGCGGGCGTCGCTGTAAAAGCCTGATACAGTAAGCCTGGTGTCGTTTATCTTCGTGTCGATCTTTGAGCCGATGTAATACTCGTATCTCATCTCTTCGGGAAGCAGCACCTGATAATCCTCTTCGGGAGCCGTTCCCGACACGATTTTGATCTCGTCGTTATCTGCCGCCGCACTGTACGGCTTTATATTCGCACCTTCGGAAACCGTACCGGTTTCACCGTACATGGCTGCATCTACCTCCGAAGAGCTCATACGGTTCACTGTTATATCGAGGAGCTCGTCCCGGGCTGCGTATATGCACGGGCTTCCCGTATCCGCCACTGCCGATATGGTGTAATCCCTATAGCCCGGAATCTGGAGAGTTCTTCCTATAAGATCCTCGTAGCTGTCGATTCCCACCTGAATGGCGGCGCTGTATCCGCCTTTGTTAAGGAGCCTGTCCGCCAGCAATTTGTCAATGACAAGCTCTCCGTCCTTTTCGGGAAGCTTTCCGGAAACCACGGAATCGGCCGGTATCTTTTCCGTCGCCGCAAGAGAGCCTTCCACCGTGGTGCTTCCGCCGTTTGACTGGAAATAATCGCCTAAAGGCATTATGAACGTCACCATGGAATCTCCCGGAAGAACGTAATCCATTCCGTCCATGTCCGCGTATTTCTCAAGCTGCTCCTCGCTTAAGGCGCCGGTCTTGACCGTCAGGTAATCCCTGTTTACCGTGAGGAATTTGTCGTCGGTTATGTTCGTAATCCCTGCTATGTTGCTTACGGCATATATTATGAACATTGAAGCGAGGACAAATCCTATGAGGAGAATCTTCTTTATCACGGAGTAGCTGCGGATTTTGCGAAATCCCGTGGCGAGGGAACTTCCCACAGTGTATATGGAGGTGTACTTAGGGACAAAGCCTTCAGTCCCGTGATAATTGAAATCGTAATCCTCGTATACGTCCTTCGATATTTTCCTGTAGTGGTCGTCCACGATTTCCATGGACTCGGAACCGTAGCTCAGGTGTTCGTCCGTATAGACGTAGATATTTCCGCTCTTAATTACGACTTTGATGGAGTCCGGCTGAACCTTCCTGTCGCTGTAGTAGCTTATCTTAAGGCCGTCCGGCGACGTCAGCTCCTCGGAAACCGGAAGATCCTTAAGGTAAATCTTGTTTTCCAGACGGTAGTCGAGATCCTCCGCAGAGTGATTCTCCCTGTCCGATACAATCCGTCCGTCCACGATTTCAACCACTCTGTCCGCGTAGAACTCTGCGATATCCCTTTCGTGGGTGACCAGAATCACCAGCTTTTCTCTGGAGATGGCCTTGATGATGTTCATTATCTCGATGGTGTTCCGGCTGTCCAGATTTCCCGTCGGCTCGTCGGCGATTATGATCTTCGGATTTTTGACTATAGCCCTCGCTATGCCCACTCTCTGCCGTTCCCCTCCGGAGAGAGCCTTTACCGGGCGGTTTCTGTATTTGTCGATGCCGAGACGGCCAAGGACGAACATCACCCTTTCCTCAATTTCCCCTTTGTCCTTCATTCCCGTCATTCTGAGAACTATGGCCACGTTGTCAAAGACGGTGTCGTCCTCTATGAGGTTGTAGTTCTGGAAGATGTAGCCTATGTTAAGATTTCTCAGCTCGTCCCTCTTTGATTCCGACCGGCGGGTCATTCTCTCATCGTCTATGTAAATATCCCCTTTGTCCACTTTGTCGAGACCGCCGATGGCGTTGAGAAGGGTGGTCTTGCCGCATCCCGAATTTCCTAGGAAGGTGACAAGTCCCGAATTTCCAAGCTTTATGGACGTATTGTCTATGGCTCTTATCTCGTTGCTCTTTCTTCTGTTGAAGTATTTGCTTACGCCGTTAAGTCTTATCACGTTCTACACCTCCTCTCTGTGCGCGTTCATCGCCGTCTTTTTAAACATCTGTCTGGAGTATCTGGCCGCCAGAAGCACCGCAAGTATGCAGAGAACGGCGTAGAGAATCACGTAGTCCCACGAATCAATGTACCCCGCCAGCGATATGAGTATGGAAGGCGCAGGGTACGCCTCACGTCCGGCACCTGCGACCAGCGCCGCAAGTATGAAATATGCTATGTTGAACACCACGAACATATCCCAGCGGAGAAGGGCCGCGCAGTTTTCTTTCGTTGCTCCCAGCATTCTCGCGATGGAAAAGTATGAGTTTCTCGACTTGAATATGAGCTTTATGATGAAGTAGCTGACGAAGAACAGCACCGCCAGAACTCCTGCAAGAATCACCGTCCTGAACGTGTTGAGGATTGCCGTCATGGACGCGTTTGAGCTTGCATAGCCCTCGTAGACGTAAAAGGCATCAAAGCCTGCATCCTCTATTTCGGCTCTCACATCCCGGGCGTATCTTGAATCATCTGCGATTACGCTGGCCTGGTACTCTGCGTTGCCGAAGAGGTCGTTATAGTCCTCCCGGCTTATGTAGACGTTTCCCGCCACCGCTTCGTAATCCTGTACTCCTACTACGGTCGCCACGTTCTGCTGGTTGTAGGTTTTCGTTATCTTAAGGTCTGCGCTCTTTGTCTCGTAAGGATTTACGGCGTTCAAAGTGAGCTCCGAGGCCTTTCCGTATCCGTCACCACCCATGTACGCCATTTCTTCGGGAACGAGAACCTCTCCCTTTTCCATGGACGGGCCGGTTACGACGTTGAAGTATCCGTAGTTTTCTGCGGTGATTATCTTGTTCCCGATGTCTATCTCCACAGAGGAGCCGCTGGCAGCCTTTGCCGTCTCAAAATCTTCAAGCTTTGCGTCGGTAAATCCCGCCACGCCGTCTATCCACGTCGTAGTATCGTCGTAGTATTCTTCCATCTCTTCGGTAAGATAGCCGTATCCCACTATCTTCATGTCCGAGTACCCGGTCCCGCTGTTGTTGTCAAAGGTCTGAGACACCTCGTCCAGGGCCAGATCCATCATGGAATCCGATATGTACGGATCGTCCTCTGCAAAGAGGAATATGGCCTCGTCGTCCGCCTCCGGCATTCTTCCCGCCGTAAGAAGATTCTCAAGTCCTTCGGCTCTTACCGGCGCGGCTGTAATGTAGTATCCGATTTCATCGCTGTTGAATACGATTTCCGTGTCCATGAGCAGATCTCGCTTTTCCACGGATTTTACATTTTCAAGAGCGGCAAGCTTCTCGTAATCTTCGTCCGTAAACAGGGATCTGTCGGTTTTCGTCACCACGATTCTGTCCGGACGCGCTTCTGTGAAATAGTCCGTATATCCCGAGCCTGCCGCGGCCGCCCCCAGATTCTTGAAACTAGAATACGCCATGAAAGTTCCGCCGCAGAGGAACAGAAACACGAACAGCAGGAGCATAAACTTGGCGGGAAGGTTGAAGGTGTTTCTCACTCCCAGCCTGAGGGTGTTTCCGAAAGAAAGGCTTCCCGGGGTTTTCGTCTCTTTTCTCTTCTTCTCAAAGCCTTCAGCCTCCGGCGCAGATGTCCCTCCTGCCTGTGAAATCTCCGAAACCTGTGGAGTCCTTATCTTTCTGTCCTCCACCACTCTTCCGTCGTGCATGGTAATCTTTCTGGTAACGTAAGGCTCCACCTGGTCGTAGTTGTGGGTCACGATTATCACCAGCTTATCCTCAGAAACGTCGTGAAGGAGCTTGATTACGTCTGCCGCCGATTTGCTGTCCAGGTTTCCCGTCGGCTCGTCGGCAACTATGATGGGAGTTTCCCTGGCAAGGGCTCTCGCAATGGCCACCCTCTGCTTCTGACCTCCCGAAAGCTTTGACGCCTTTGTCTTTTCGTATTCGGAAAGGCCTACCTTCTTTATAATATCCCTGACCTTATCCTTTATCTCGTTCCTGTCGTACCCGGCCAGAAGGAGAACCATCTCCACGTTCTGATACACGGTGTAGCTGTTTATGAGATTGAAGGTCTGAAATATGTTGCCTATGTACTTTTTCCGGTAGTCCTCCATGTCGCGGCCGGAAAAGCCCGACGTAGGAGCCCCCTCCACGTACATCTCGCCTTCCTCGAAGGAATCCAGACCCGATATTACGTTGAGAAGCGTGGATTTTCCGCTTCCGCTTTCACCGGTTATGGCGACGAACTCTCCGCGGTCGAAATTCAGGCTCACTTTAGAAAAGCCCGATGAGACCACGCCGCCTGCCGAGTAGAATTTCGATACTCTGTCTAACCTTAGCATGTCTTTCCCCTTTCCTGTAAATCAGGCAGTTTAAACCTCGTTTAAATTCGCCTTAAGTATATCAGCTGAAATCCGCCGGTCAATAGAAACGGAGAAACCTTAAGAAATCTTAATCAAATTGTAAGATTTTCGTAAGATTTTCTTTTGCAGATAAAAGTGTGTTTCGATGGAGTTTATTTCAATTTTTATCGACTTTTTGAAATAAAACGTGTAAAATGTAATCAGTATTTCAATTTACGCGAAAGGAGACCCGACAATGAACCGCTCAGGAAAATATGTGAAGAATCTTTCCGGAGTTGCGGAATATATGTCCTTCAGGCCTGCGCCTCTTCCTCCCGATCCGCCGCCTGAAATCAGCGGGGCTGTCAGTGAAAAGCTTTTCAATGCAGTTAAGCTGCTTGCACGTCTCGATGCCGCCTCGGAATTCATCCCGGATGCAGACCTTTTCGTATCAATGTACGTTCGAAAAGAAGCCCTGCTGTCGTCTCAGATAGAAGGTACTCAGTGCACTCTGGAGGATATTCTGGATCCCGACAGAGACGAATCAAAAAATCTCGATGTCGAAGATGTGGTAAATTACATAAAAGCGGTCCGGTTTGCACTGGACCGGCTTCAGACTCTGCCCCTCTGCAACAGACTTATCTGTGAAATCCACAGCGTTCTGATGAGCGGTGTCAGAGGAAGTGAAAAGAATCCCGGAGAATTAAGAAAAAGTCAGAACTGGATAGGCCCGGCCGGCAGTTCAATCAGAAATGCCAGATACGTTCCACCCAACGTAGATGATATGAAAGAAGCTCTCAATATGCTCGAGGCATATATGAACGGCAACAGTGACACCCCTCTTGTCGCCGCAGCGCTCATACATTACCAGTTCGAAACCATACACCCGTTCCTTGACGGTAACGGCCGTGTAGGCAGACTTCTGATTCTCCTGTATCTCATAGAGAAAAAGCTCCTGAAAAAGCCGGTGCTCTATGTCTCATATTTCCTAAAGCTCAACCAGCTTGAATACTATGATCGCATGAGCGAGGTAAGACGTACGGGAAATTACGAGCAGTGGATAGAATTCTTTCTCGATGCGGTAAGCGCCGGAGCAGAAGACGCCACCAGGTCTATCTCCGATCTTTCAGAGCTTCACAGGAAAAACGAGGCTAAGCTTTCCGCTTCCGGACGGGTAAGCTCCAAACTGCGGTCTTTGTTCGCGTACATCGAGCGCCAGCCTATAATAGACATTACACTTACGGCCAAAGCGCTGGGCGTGAGCTATAACACCGTATCATCGGGAGTAAAGCGCCTTGTAGATATGGGTATTCTCTCGGAGACGACGAACGCCCGCAGAAACAGAATTTTCGTCTACACCGATTATCTTGAAATCCTGAAGCGGGGAACCTGATTCTTGAAACGCCTTTGCTCAAATGGTATAATTATATGTTGTTTATATAGATTATTTTCGCCGTTTAAACAAGGAGGACGACATGTCTTACACCAACTATACAAGCGCTCTTTCCGAAAGATACCCGAGCAAAGAGATGCAGTACATCTTCTCACCGGAGATGAAGTTCAGAACCTGGAGAAGGCTCTGGATAGCCCTGGCCGAATCGGAAATGGAGCTGGGACTTCCAATCACTCAGGAACAGATAGACCAGCTTAAGGCTCATAAGGACGACATAAACTACGACGTTGCCAAAGCCAGAGAAAAGGAAGTCCGTCACGACGTAATGAGCCACGTATACGCGTACGGCTGTCAGTGTCCCGACGCCAAAGGAATCATTCACCTGGGCGCCACCTCCTGCTATGTAGGCGATAACACAGATATGATAATAATGAAGGAGGCCCTCCTTCTCATAAGAAAGAAGCTCGTGAACACCATCGCTTCCCTTGCGGATTTTGCCGATGAGTATAAGTCCATGCCGTGCCTTGCGTACACCCACTATCAGGCAGCCCAGCCTACCACCGTGGGTAAGCGTGCGACCCTGTGGCTCAACGAGCTCGTTATGGATCTCGACGACCTGAATCACGTTCTTTCCACCCTGAAGCTTCTCGGCTCCAAGGGAACCACAGGAACCCAGGCGTCGTTCATGGAGCTGTTCGAGGGAGATCACGAGAAATGCAAGGCTCTCGACAGAAAGATTGCGGAAAAGATGGGCTTCGACGGATGCTATCCCGTTTCCGGGCAGACATATTCCAGAAAAGTGGACAGCCGTGTGCTGAACGTTTTGTCGGGCATAGCCCAGTCCGCCCATAAATTCTCCAACGATATAAGGCTCCTTCAGCACATGAAGGAAGTGGAGGAACCTTTTGAGAAGCATCAGATAGGTTCTTCCGCCATGGCATATAAGAGAAATCCAATGCGTTCCGAGAGAATGGCTTCTCTTGCAAATTACGTAATGTCCGACGCCATGAATCCGGCAATCACGGCGGCCACCCAGTGGTTCGAGAGAACCCTTGACGACTCGGCCAACAAGAGAATCTCCGTAAGCGAGGCTTTCCTCGCAACCGACGGAATCCTGGAGCTTTACATGAACGTTTCCAAGGGCCTTGTGGTTTACCCTAAGGTTATAGAAGCTCACCTCATGGCCGAGCTTCCGTTTATGGCTACCGAAAATATCATGATGGACGCAGTAAAAGCGGGCGGAGACAGGCAGGAGCTTCACGAGAGAATAAGGGTTCACTCCATGGCGGCCGGCAAAGTGGTCAAGGAAGAAGGAAAGCCTAACGACCTTCTCGACCGCATAGCGGCCGACCCTGCATTTAACGTGACCCGCGAGGATCTGGACAGAGTTATGAAGCCGGAAAACTACGTGGGAAGAGCTCCGGAGCAGACGGAGGAATACCTGCGAGACGTCATCCGTCCTATACTCGATGAGAACAGCGACCTCCTCGGAGCAGAGGCAGAGATAAACGTGTAATTCGACAGTCAGGAGGTAATACATATGGTAAAAGCAATAGTTGGCGCCAACTGGGGCGATGAAGGAAAAGGCAAGATAACCGACGTTCTTGCCGCTGAAAGCGACATAGTAGTCCGCTTTCAGGGAGGAAGCAACGCGGGCCACACCATAAAGAACGATTACGGCAAGTTCGCCCTTCACATGCTTCCGTCAGGAGTTTTCTACAGCCACATCACCAATATACTCGGAAACGGCGTGGCTCTTAACATCCCTTTCCTCGTGAAAGAGCTTAAATCCCTTGAGGACGGCGGCGTTCCCGCGCCTGAGCTTCTCGTTTCCGACAGGGCCCAGGTGGTTATGCCTTATCACATTCTTCTGGATGAATACGAGGAGGAAAGGCTCGGGGGAAAGTCCTTCGGCTCGACAAAATCCGGCATAGCTCCGTGCTACTCGGACAAATATTCCAAGATAGGCTTTCAGGTTCATCAGCTTTTTATGAACGACAACGAGCTTAAGGAAAAGATTGAAAACATCTGCACCATAAAGAACGCCCTTATTACCGGTCTTTATAAGAAGCCGGCCCTCGACCCGGCCGAAGTCTTCAGAACGGTCAAAGAGTACGCCGAAATGGTCAGACCTTACGTTTGCGATACGTCGGCGTTCCTCTACGATGCTTACAGGGCCGGAAAGAATATTCTTCTGGAGGGACAGCTGGGAGCCATGAAGGACACCGATCACGGAATTTATCCTATGGTTACCTCATCGTCCACCCTTGCAGCCTTTGGCGCTATAGGAGCGGGACTTCCGCCTTACGCCATAACCGACGTGGTTACCGTAGTCAAAGCGTATTCATCCGCCGTAGGCGCAGGCGCTTTTGTCAGCGAAATATTCGGAGATGAAGCGGAGGAGCTTAGAAAGAGAGGCGGCGACGGCGGAGAGTACGGCGCTACCACCGGAAGGCCGAGAAGAGTAGGTTGGCTCGACACCGTTGCGACAAAATACGGCTGCAGGCTTCAGGGCGCCACCCAGGTTGCACTTACCGTAATAGACCCTCTCGGATACCTTGATGAAATCCCTGTCTGCACCGGCTACGAAATTGACGGAAAGGTCACCGACGTATTCCCTAATACCACGGAGCTCGAAAAGGCAAAGCCCGTTCTCAAGAAGCTTCCGGGCTGGAAGTGCGATATAACCGGAATCAGAAAATATGAGGATCTGCCTCAGGCATGCCGCGATTACATCGACGAGGTGGAAAAGCTCATCGGATTCCCTGTAACTCTCGTTTCAAACGGTCCGGGCAGAGACGACATCATTGCCCGAAAGCCGCTCATATGATATAATTTGGTTTAGGTTCAGACCTGTTTAGAATCTGATTTAGGAAAGAAGGTTTATAAGATGTACAAAGAAGCAATAAGACCGGCGTGGGTCGAGGTTAACCTTAACAACTTTGACTATAACATCAAGCAGATTAAAGCAAAAGCTGCAGGCCGCGAGCTCATCGGAGTTATCAAGGCCGACGCATATGGCCACGGCAGCGTAAAGTGCGCCGAGGTCCTCAGAGAAAACGGCGTGAAGACTTTCGCCATCGCAACTCTCCAGGAGGCCATTACCTTAAGAGAGGCCGGCGCAAAGGAAGAAATCATCATGCTGGGTCTTACTCCTGACATGTACGCAGACACCATTGTCGATTACGACATCACTCCCGTAGTCTGCGATTCAGCCAACGCCAGAGCCATAAGCGATGCAGCGGCAGCGAAGGGCAAGACCGTATCCGGACTCATTGCCGTAGATACCGGAATGGGCAGCATCGGTTACCTTGCCGACGATACCGCATATGCCATCGAGGACGTGAAGAAGATTGAAGCTCTTCCTAACTTCAAAATCAAGGGCCTCTTCTCCCACATGGCTACGGCAGACGCCGCAGACAAGACTTATTCCAAGGAGCAGGAAGCGAAGTACAACGCCTTCTATGAAGCCCTCACAAAAGCGGGAATAAAGCTTCCGTTCAGAACTTTTGCCAACAGCGCCTCCATTATGGAGATTCCTTCCGTATACTTTGACGCAGTTCGCCCGGGAATCATCCTCTACGGCTGCTATCCTTCCGACGAGGTAGACTTTAACCAGCTTTCCATAAAGCCTGTAATGAGCGTTAAGGCAACCATCGTTCATCTGAAGGACGTTCCGGAAAACTTCTCCGTAGGCTACGGCAGAAAATACATCTCCACAAAGCCTGCAAGAATCGCAACTCTGGCCTTAGGTTACGCAGACGGCTACCCTCGTCCGTACTCCCCTAACGCCAAAGTTATCGTAAACGGAGTCGTATGCCCTGTGGCAGGAAACATCTGCATGGACCAGTGCATGGTAGACGTATCCGCAGTTCCTAACGTAAAGGTAGGCGACGAGGTTATCGTAATGGGTTCCGACGGAGTAAACTCTGTAACCGCAGACGACATCGCCAAGGCAACAGGCACCATCAGCTACGAGATTTGCTGCGCTTTCGGACAGAGACTTCCTAAGGTTTATGTGAGATAAGCCTTGACGCACCGTACCCGGATTTGTAAAGAACAGTAAAAATCGGACTACATCAGCCGTGAAATAAGCGGTTTATGTAGTCCGTTTTTTTCTAAGACCGCGGAAAACAGAACGACTGCTATTTTGACCACTATTGTGTCACTATTTCGCTTTCCGTGCGGCGTGCCGGCAATTTTACACAGGTTTAACCTGCTCCTCATACAGGCTTTACATCGCGCGTATATAATGATAGCTGTGAAAGAATGTTGCAGATGCGGGCTTTGTCGCGAGAGAGACGGGCCGGCGTGCCGTGGTGCCGTGGTGCCGTGGTGCCGTGGTTTGGCTAAATGATGAATTTTACTTCTTAAAAGCAAAATTCCTTGGTTTATTCCTGATTTTAGCGAGTAAAAA